>NZ_VCKY01000076.1 GCF_005889735.1 Nonomuraea turkmeniaca | reverse complement strand
GTGGTGGGCGGGGTCGTCGGGGTGCGCGGTGGCCAGCGCCATGACGACGATCGCGGCCAGATCGCGGACGATCAGGTCGGTCCGCACTTGGCCGTGCTGCTGGGCTCTGGTCAGCACCGCGCCGAGCGGGCCCATGAACCGCGCGGTGATGTCGACGGTGAACGCGCCCGATTCCTTGGCCGCCTTCAGCAGCCCTCGATGGGCGGCCAGGGTGGCGACCGTGGCGGTCAGGGCCTCGGCCAGCGCTTGCCCGGCGTCGGGGGCGTCATGGGCGGCCAGCACGAGGGGTTCGATCTCTTCGGCGAAGTACGTCTGGAAGGCGGCCCTCATGACCCCGTCGCGGTCGCCGAAGCGCCGGTAGAGCGTGGCGCTCCCGATCCCCGCGCGGCGGGCGATCTCGTCGAGCGAGACGTCGGGGCCGTGCTCGCGCAGGGTCGCGACCGCCGCTCTGGCGATCTTGTGGGCGTTGCGCAGCGCGTCGGCTCGCTGTCGCTGCTCGTGCACAGGCTGAACGCTAGCAAGCCACGCCGAGCGCATATCACTTAGCCGGGGGCGCACGGACGCCCTGTCGCCGGAGTGGCGTTTTCAGTCCTCCGCCTTCCGGCGAGTTCACACGCGACCAGATAGCGCTCAGCTTCACCCTGGAGGACTACGACAAGATCGCCTACATCGCCGTGCATGGACGACCTGAGGGGACAACGGTGAGTTTCCGGCCGTGCCGAGGTCAGTACCGGCGACACATCGACTACACATGGATGACGACATGGCACTGGATCTCTTCGCCGGCATCCCCGTCACCGACTACGCCGCGGCGTTGCCGTGGTACGAGCGGCTCTTCGGCGGGCAGCCGTCGTTCCTGCCGAACGACATCGAGGCGGTGTGGGAGGTGGCCGAGCACCGGTACGTCTACATCGTGCAGGATCCGGAACGGGCGGGGAACGCCCTGGTGTTGTCGTTCGTCGACGACATCGAGGACCGAGTCGCCGAGATCGCCCGGCGGGGCATCGAGCCCGCGAAGCGCGAGACGTACGACGGTGGCGTGACCAAGGTGACCTATCGGGACGCGGAAGGCAACGAGATCAGCTTCGGGGGCGGCCTGGGCTGACGCCACCTCGGACGTCGACCCTCGCTTTGGCGGATGTCCGTCCATCCAGTCCTGCTGCGCCAGGGGCCCGGTGGGCGTGCGCAACGTGGTTCGAGGTTACGCGGATGCCATGGCAGAGCCCTCAATCAAGCCGCTGTTGCGGCAAAGGGGGGGTATTCAGGCTGGCATGCGCGAAGGGTATGGTGAGGAGTTGTGACGACGTTTCGGATCAGCGAGGCCGCCGCGCTGCTCGGGGTCAGCTCCGACACCGTCCGCCGCTGGGTGGACGCCGGTCGGCTGTCGGCCGAGCGGGACGAGCACGGCCACCGGCGGATCAACGGCGCCCATCTCGCGGCCTTCGCCCGTGACCAGGTGGAGGCGGACGGCGACGGTGGCCGTTCCTCGGCGCGCAACCGCTTTCGCGGGATCGTCACCGAGGTGGTCAGGGATGCGGTGATGGCGCAGGTGGAGATCGCCGCAGGGCCGTTTCGGGTGGTGTCGCTGATGAGCCGTCAGGCCGCCGACGAGCTCGGCCTGGAGGCGGGGGTGGTCGCGGTCGCCGTGATCAAGTCCACCAACGTCGTCGTCGAGATTGCCGGCCATGATCGCGTGACCAGTAGCGTGTGAGGAGCCCTCCTTGGTGTTCAGGCGTCTTTCTCGGTGGGCCGTCGCCCTTCCCGTCGCGCTCGCGCTGGGCCTGTCGGGGTGCGGCTCCGGCGAACCGGCCACCTCCGCGGCCTCCGCTCGGTCCGCCGGCGCCGGCGGGGCGAAGGAGGTGACGGTCTTCGCAGCGGCGTCCCTGACCGGCACATTCACCGAGCTCGGCAAGACCTTCGAGGCCGCCCATCCAGGCACCACGGTCAGGTTCAACTTCGGCTCCAGCGCCACGCTCGCTCAGCAACTCACCCAAGGCGCGCCCGCCGACGTGTTCGCCGCCGCCAGCCCGGCCACCATGAAGACCGTGACCGACGCCTCCCTGGCGAACGCGCCGACCACGTTCGCGCGCAACAAGCTGCAGATCGCCGTGCCCGCCGGCAACCCGGCCAAGGTGGACGAGCTCCAGGACTTGGCCGACCCGAAGGTGAAGGTGGCCCTGTGCGCCGACCAGGTGCCGTGCGGCGCCGCCGCGGTCAAGGCGCTGGGCGCGGCCGGCCTCAAGGTCACCCCCGTCACCTTGGAGCAGGACGTCAAAGCCACGCTGACCAAGGTGGAGCTCGGCGAGATCGACGCCGCGCTGGTCTACGAGACCGACGTGATCGCCTCGGCGGGCAAGGTGCGGGGCATCGCGTTCCCGGAGGCCGACAAGGCGATCAACGACTATCCGATCGCCACGCTGACCAAGGCGCCGGCCGGTGATCTGGCCAAGCAGTTCTTCGATCTGGTGCTGTCACAGCAGGGCGAGGACGTGCTGACCAAGGCCGGCTTCGAGGCTCCCTGACCGCGATGGCGACTTCTGAGCGCTCCGAGCGTCCGGTGAACCCGTCGGGTGGAGCCGCCGGACGCGCGGCGCCCCCGCGCAAGGGTTCCGGCCGCCTGCCGTGGATGTTGGTGCTGCCTGCCGTGCTCGGGCTGGCGTTCCTGGTGCTGCCACTGGCCGGGCTGCTGATCCGCGCCCCCTGGCCCACCTTGCTGCAGCGGCTGGCCGAGCCGCAAGTGCTGGAGGCGCTGCGGCTGTCGCTGTTCTGCGCCACCGTCGCCACCGCGCTGTGCCTGGTGTTCGGGGTGCCGCTGGCCTGGTTGCTGGCCCGGGTGAGCTTCCCCGGCCGACGCCTGATGCGGGCCCTGGTGACCGTGCCGCTGGTGCTGCCCCCCGTCGTGGGCGGTGTGGCGCTGCTGCTGGTGCTGGGGCGGCGAGGGTTGGTCGGGCAGTGGCTGGAGTCTACGTTCGGGGTCACGCTGCCGTTCACCACCGCGGGCGTGATCGTCGCCGAGGCGTTCGTGGCGATGCCGTTCCTGGTCATCAGCGTGGAGGGTGCGCTGCGCGGCGCCGACCAGCGGTACGAGGAAGCCGCCGCGACGCTCGGCGCCTCCCGCTGGACCGTCTTCCGCCGCGTCACGCTGCCGCTCATCATGCCGGGCGTGGTGGCCGGAGCGGTCTTGTGCTGGGCGCGGGCGTTGGGCGAGTTCGGCGCCACGATCACGTTCGCCGGCAACTTCCCCGGCACCACCCGCACCATGCCGCTGGCCGTCTACCTCGCCCTGGAAACCGAGCCGGAGGCCGCCATCGTGCTCAGCCTCGTCCTGCTCGCGGTCTCGGTGATCATCCTGGCCAGCCTGCGCGACCGATGGGTGACCACGCCATGACCCTGCACGCCCACCTTGTCGTCACCCGGCCCGCCTTCACCCTCGACATCTCCCTGACGGTCGCCCCCGGCGAGGTGGTCGCGCTGCTCGGACCCAACGGCGCCGGCAAGACCACCGCCCTGCGCGCCCTGGCCGGGCTCACCGCGCTCGCGCGGGGCGAGATCGTCCTCGACGGCAGCCCGCTGCACACCCTGTCCGTCGAGGAACGCCCGATCGGCATGGTCTTCCAGGACTACCTGCTCTTCCCGCACCTGTCCGCTCTCGACAACGTCGCCTTCGGACCGCGCTGCCAAGGCGTCTCCAAGGCGGAAGCCCGGCGCACCGCCGCCGCCCTCCTCGACCGCGTGGGCCTCACCGACCATGCGACGGCCAAACCCCGCCGGCTGTCCGGTGGCCAGGCCCAGCGGGTCGCGCTGGCCCGGGCGTTGGCCGTTCGGCCGCGCCTGCTGCTGCTGGACGAGCCGCTGGCCGCGCTGGACGCCCACACCCGGCTGGAGGTCCGCTCCCAGCTGCGCCGCCACCTGGCCGACTTCGACGGCGCCACCGTGCTGGTCACCCACGACCCCCTCGACGCGATGGTGCTGGCCGACCGGCTGATCGTCATCGAGCACGGCGCCATCGTCCAGCAAGGCGTCCCGGCCGAGGTCGCCCGCCGCCCGCGCACCGACTACGTGGCCCGCCTGGTCGGGCTCAACCTGTACCGCGGGGTGGCCGACGGGTCCGGGGTCAAGGTGGGCCAGTTGTTGATCAGCACGTCGGACCGCCTGGAAGGGCCGGCGTTCGTCGCTTTCGCGCCGGCGGCCGTGGCTCTCTACCGCTCCCGGCCGGACGGCAGCCCGCGCAACGTCTGGCAGGCCCGCATCGAGGGGGTCGAACGGCACGGCGACAACGTCCGCGTCCACCTCGACGGCCCGATCGTCGCCTTCGCCGACATCACCCCCGCCGCTCTGGCCGACCTCGACCTGACCCCCGGCCAGCAGGTCTGGGCCTCGGTCAAGGCCACCGAGACCCACGCCTACCCGGCATGAGCGGTCAACGGACCGGCAAGGGCCACGACGGCAACGCCATCTGCCTGGGCGGCGCCTGCACGGCCCGCTCACTGCGACCAGGTGGAGCTGTACATCGCCCTGCACTGGGCGCGGATCCGCCCTGTTCCTGCGGCGGCCTGGCACCATGACCGGTCGTCTGGCGCCGGAGGCCTGGCTGATGTGCGCGAGACCACCGAGCGCTGGTCCGGTCGACCACGCCGGGCTTCCGCATGAGCACTCGCGGACCGCCTCTCAGCGGGCGCGGTGAGGCCGCCGAGGGTGACGGTGACGAGGCAATCGGCGTCAAGCCCGAGTGGGCCGCCGAGGCCGATCGCGAGGAGCTTGGACTCGGTCCTCGTACTTCGAGGTCTTCCGAAGCATCGGGGCGATTCATCCGGCGTGTGGTGAGGATGACGGCCCAATGTTGGTGATATGCGACGACTGTATGGCGATTTCGTTACACTTCCCAATCCATTGGGAGAGGGGAGCGCTTCGCGTGGGTCTGGAGATCAGGATCCTCGGTCCGTGGGAAATCCTGGCCGACGGCAGACCGGTCAGGATCGTGGGCCGGCGGCGGATGGGCGTGCTTGCCAGGCTTGCGCTCGACGCCGGCCAGGCTGTCCACATCGACCAGATCCTCGCCGACGTCTGGGGACGGAGCTCGGTGGCTACCGCTGCCAAGCAGCTCCACATCGTGATCTACAAGCTGCGTGAGACGCTCGTCCCGCTCGGTGGCGAAGAGATCATTCAGACCATTCCCGGCGCTTACCGGCTCGCGCTGGATCGTGACCGCGTTGACGCTCACCTGTTCACCCGGCTGGCGGAACAGGCCCGCGCCGCCCGGTCCCAGGGCACGACGGCCACCGCCGACGCGCTGTTCCGCCAGGCGCTGGGCCTGTGGCGTGGTCCGGCACTTGCCGAGGTGACCGGGCCATGGGCCGGCATCGCAGCGACGCGTCTGGAAGAGGAACGGGTCGCCGTACTGGGAGACCATTTCGATCTGCGACTCGCCGCCGGCCAGCACCACGCCGTGGCCGCCGAGCTCGCCGCGTACGTCAGGGCCCATCCCTTACAGGAACGGTTCACCGCCCAGCTCATGCTGGCGCTGTATCGAGCCTCGCGGCAGGCAGAGGCGCTGGCCGTCTATCAGGAGACCCGGCGGGTCATGATCGAGGAACTCGGTCTCGAGCCCGGAGCCGAACTGCGCCGGCTCCACCAGGCCGTGCTCGTCAAAGATCCCGCGCTCGATCTGACCACCCCGGCGCAGGAGGGCCCGGTGAGTGAGCCGATCGTGCGCTCAGAGCTTCCCGCCGACATCAACGTGTTCACCGCCCGGGCCGCTGAGATCGAGTGGTTGCGCGCCGCCCTCGCCGCGGACGGCGGACCCACGGTCACCGCGATCGACGGGCCCGGCGGTATCGGGAAGTCGGCGCTGGCCATGCACGTCGCGCATGCCGTCACCAGCCGCTTCGCCGACGGCGTCAGCTATGTCAACCTGCACGGCTCCACCCCCGGCATCGCACCTCTGACCCCCCTCGAAGCGCTTCGTCACCTGCTGCGCTCGCTGGGACTCGACGGGCCCGCCGTACCCGCCGACCCCGATGAGGCCGCCGCGCGCTTCCGATCGCTCACCGCGAAGAGCAACCTGCTCCTGATCGTCGACAACGCCCGCGACGCGCGCCAGGTTCTCCCGCTGATCCCCGCTGGGCCCGGCTGCAAGGTCGTCATCACCAGCCGCGACCCGCTGGCCACCCTGGACAATGCCCACCACCTGCACCTTGGCAGGCTCGACGACTCGGACGCCGCCGAGCTGCTCGCCCGCGTCGTCGGGCCTGACCGCGTGGGGGCCGAGCCGGAAGCGGCCGAGGAGATCGTACGGCTCTGCGGTGGTTTCCCGCTCGCACTGCGGATCGCGGGCGCCCGGCTGGCCGCTCATCCCGACTCGGCACTCTCCGACCTGGCCGTACGGCTTGCCGACGCCACCCGCCGCCTCGACACGCTGGAGTACGCCGACCTGGCGGTGCGCGCCGGCATCGCGGTCAGCCACCAGCACCTGCGCGAGGAAGCCGCCGACCGGGGTGCTGCGCACCTGCTCACCCTGCTTGGCCTGCTCGACCTGCCCACGCACACGCCGGCCGCGTCCGCCGCGCTGGCCGGCTGGCCGGTTGCCCGAGCCGAGGCCGCCCTGGAACGGTTGCTGGACGCCCGCCTCCTCGAACCGGCCGGGCCGAACCGGTACCGGTTCCACGACCTCATCAGCCTCTACGCCCGGGAACGAGGAGCGGAAGACCTTCCTGAAGAGGAACGCAGAGCTGCCGTCCGCCGCGTCCTGCACCACTACCTGGCGACAGCGCAGCGCGCCGACACCCTGCTGAACGGCAACAGCACGGACAACGCCACCCGGTTCCCCGCCGAACAACCCGGGGAGGAACTCCCCACAGTGGAAGCCGCGAACGCCTGGACCGAAGGTGAACGGGAGAACCTCTTGGCCGCGGTTCATCAGGCGGCCAGAGACTTCGCCGACCAGACCGTGACCGGTCTCGCGAACATCGCTCACTGGTTGTTCTCCTGGCGTGGCTGGTTCCCCGAAATGGTCGCGGTGGGCCAGGAGGCGATGCGCATCGCCGCGGGTCACGGCGACTGGGAGGGTCAGGCCGTCCTGGGCCAGGGGCTCGGCGGCGTCCACCAGGAACTGGGGCGGTTCGAGGATGCCGTCAGGTACTTGGAGGCGGCGCTGGCCTGCTGGGATCGTGCTGGACAGCCGAATCAAAAGGCGGGGACGTACAACGACCTCGGCATCACGTACGCCATGATGGGGCGCTACGACGACGCGCTGTCCGCCCTGGAACGCGCCCAGACCCTCACCAGGGAGAGGGGACGCCCGGACCTGGAGTCCTACGTCCGTAACAATCGCGTGCACGTCTATTACCGTCAGGGAAGGCACGATGAGGCCGTTGACGAGGCGCGACACGCCCTGACCATGGCGGAGCGGTGGTGTGACCCCGGCGAGGTGGGCATTGCCCGTGACACGCTTGCCGACGCTTATCGGGCCGGCGGACTGCTCGCCGAGGCGGTGAAGGAGTACCGTCAAGCGATCAAGATCCAGCGCGGCCTGGGCCGGAATGTCGGCGCCGCCGTGTCCTGCTGGTGGCTCGGCCACACCCTGCACGACCTGGGACGGGGGGAAGAGGCGTGGGCTTCTTGGCGGGAGTCGCTCGACCTGCTGCGTGAGGCCCGCCTCCTCACCTCTGGCGAGGTGTCGAGCCTCATGGCTCAGCCGCTTCCCGACACCCCGGAACCCATCAAGAACCAGCTCTGAGCAGCAGTGCCGCTTCGGCGGGATGCCAATGGCACCAGCGTGGTGTGCATCGTGGCGGCCTCCGCGTCTGCGGCCTTCAAGGCTCTGGTAGTGGGTTCACAGGCGGACGACGAGCAGGGCGATGTCGTCGCGGGCGCTGCTGGAGTCCAGGCATGCCAGGAGGGCGTCGGCGAGGGGTTCGGGATCGAGCGTGCCGGACCCGGCGAGCGCGTCGGTCAAGCGTGCCAGACCGACGTCGATGTCCCGGCCGCGGCGTTCGATGAGACCGTCGGTGTACAGGACGAGGGTGCCGCCGGGTGTGTAGGACAGTTCGGCCTGCGGGCCGGTGACGTGCTCGGGGCGGGCACCCAGCGGAGGGTCGGTGGCCTCGTCCAACAGCGCGCAGGAGCCGTTCGGGTGGAGCAGGACGGGCGGCAGGTGGCCGGCGCTGCTGTAGGTGATGCGGCGATTTCTGGTGTCGATCAGAGCCTCGACCGCCGTGGTGGCCAGCGCCCCGTCCAGCGAACGGGCGTACAGACCGAGCACTTCCAGCGCCCGGGCAGGCTCCCGCACGACGCGGATCGCGGCGCTCAGCGCGCTGCGCAGCATCCCCATGGTGGTGGCGGCTTGCAGGCCGTGACCTACGACGTCGCCGACGGCGACGGCGAAGCAGCCGTCCGGCAGGTCGACGATGTCGTACCAGTCGCCGCAGACGTTCAGTGTTCCCACCGCGGGCAGGTAGCGCACCGCGATGTCGGGATGCAGGTCCAGGCCGGGGCAGTGGAGCATGGCCTCCTGAAGGGTGAGCGCGACCTCGCGTTCGCGGGCGTGGGCATGGCGGAGTTCTTCGTACAGCCGCTGAAGTTCCTGCGCCCTGGCATACAGCTCGGCCTCCATGGCCTTCTGTCGCCTGGTCAAGCTGTGGACGGCGGGCCGCTCCTGGCCGCAGGAGCGGACGAATTGCGTCACGTCCTCGACCCGGTGGATGATCCACGACAGCGTCCCGTCAGGCGCCAGGACGGGGGTGTTGATCGGGTACCACCAGCGCTCCTCGAACGCCCCAGGGCAGTCGGTGAGGGGGATGTCGTATTTCTGCAGGCCCATCGTGTCCCGCTCCCTGGAGGCCAGCACCCGGTGCAGCGAGGCGCGCAGGTTCTCCACCCCGTCGGCGTTGGGATCGTCGGGATTGTCGGGGAATGCGGCGAAGATGTGCTGCCCGATCAGTTCCTCGGCGGTGCGGCCGGTCGCGTGCAGGTAGGCCTGGTTGACATCGACGATCATCAGGTCGGGGTCCAGCACCAGGCATGGGGACGGCGTGGCGGCGAACAGCGCCGCGTGGTCGATGCGTGGCGTGACCGATTTTCGCGTGGCCGGCCTGTGAAGGCTGGTGGACCTGCCCACGCCATCCACTCTATGAGGTGTTTTGCCTGGTCACCAGAGGTAGGGGTCAGGAGATCAGCGCGCGAGCCTGGCGGGCGATCTCCCATTCCTCGTCGGTCGGGATGACCAGCACGGGCACCTCGGCACCCTGTGGGGAAACGGCCCGCTCGCCGGTCGTGTGCGCCTGGTTGAGCGCCGGGTCCACGGCGATGCCGAGCCGTTCGAGCCCGGCCAGAGATGCCGCGCGGGTGGCGGCGTCGTTCTCGCCCACTCCGCCGGTGAACACGATCGTGTCCACCCGCCCCAGCAGCGCGTAGTAGGCGCCCACGTACTTGCGGATGCGCCGGGTGTAGATCTCCAGCGCGAGCCTGGCCTCGTCGTCGTGGCGGCCGCGTACCTCGCGCATGTCCCGGGTGCCGGTGAGCGCGAGCAGGCCGCCGCAGTGGGTGAGTGCGTGCTCCACCTGCTGGGCGTCCAGTTCCTTGACCCGGGCGAGGTAGCCGGCGAGCGCGGGGTCGACGTCACCTGAGCGGGTGCCCATGACCAGCCCCTCCAGCGGCGTCATGCCCATGGAGGTGTCGACGCTGTGGCCGCCGTTGATCGCGGTGGCGCTCGCGCCGTTGCCTAGATGCAGCACGATCAGGTTGAGCTCGGTGAGGTCGCGCCCGAGATGGGCGGCGGCGCGGCGGGAGACGTAGGCACAGGAGGTGCCGTGGAAGCCGAAGCGCCGCACCCCCCAACCCTGCGGCACGGCGTACGTGTACGCCTCCGGCGGCAGCGTACGGTGGAACGCCGTGTCGAACACGGCCACCTGCGGCACCCCGGGGAACGCCGTGCGCGCGACCCTGATCCCGGTCACGTTGACCGGGTTGTGCAGCGGCGCGAGCGGGCTCAGCTCCTCGATCGCCGCGATCACCTCGTCGTCGACGAGCACGGCCTCGGTGAACCGGGTCCCGCCGTGCACGACACGGTGCCCGACCGCGACGGGCGCCATGTCGGGCCCCGCCGCGGCGAACGCCTCCATCATCGCGTCCAGCCCCTCGCCGTGCCCGGGGAAGGGCCGCTCACGTACGTACGGCGGCGCGTCCCCGGCTTGGTGCGTGATCCGCCCCGTCTCCTCGCCGATGCGCTCGATCAGGCCTCTGGCCGGGCGCTCGTGGGTGTCGACGTCCACGAGCTCATACTTGATCGACGAGGATCCCGTGTTCAGGACGAGAATGCGGCCGGCCATGCCCCCGAGCCTATTTCCACGGTTTCCCCGCCGTGCTCGCGGGTCCACGGTGCGCCTGAAGCCGGGCGCCGGCCGCTCTCCTACGGCCCCTCACGCTCGCCGACGGGCCTCTTCACGCTCGCCGACGGGCCCCGTCACGCTCGCCGACCGCAACCAAACGGAGATCTCGGTGTAGGGCATTCACCGGACACCGATGTCTCCTTTGTCCTTGTAAAGTGACGACCAGTCGCGGTCAAGCCGTGTGTTTCCCTTTCGGGGAAGAATGTGCAGGCCATGGGGGAAGGTTCTTGCTCTTGTCGTTGATCTTGGCGACGAACATGCTCGGCGACGACTACGCAGCCACCGAAGTGCCTGAACCAGGCGCTCGGACCGCTGAGGAGCACGGCGGCGAAGCCCGGTCCTGGCGGCGGAGCGGCGGGAGCGATCACGGGAGTGGCCGCCGCGCGCAATGCGGCGACGATGCCGTTCCCGCCGGAGGCATCCCCGGACCAGCGGGATCCTCGAGCTAGCCGGTCGCGGCCTGCGACGTTTCGCGCCCTGCGCCGATACCTCGGGCAGCGCGGCTTGACAGCTGTGTCATCACAAGCGATCTCTCCTTGCCCCCGCGCCCCCTGCGCAGAGCTTCGCACCTGTTCGGTACCTCTATCCGATGTGGCGGGAGCCTTGATGGGACTACTGATCAAAATCCTCGGGCCATGGGAGATCACGGCGAACGGTGAGCCGGTGAAGGTGGCCGGTGAGCGGCGGATCGCGCTCCTGGCCCGGCTGGCGCTGAGCGCGGGCCGGGCAGTTCCCGCGGAACAACTCCTCGCCGACGTGTGGGGCCAGAGCACAGCGGCGACGGCAGGCAAACAACTGCACATCGTGGTGTCGAAGCTTCGCAGCGTACTCTCACCGCACCAAGACGACGACGTCATCGCGACCGTGGCCGGTGGGTACCAGCTGAACATCGCGTGCGAGCGCATCGACGCCCACCTGTTCGCCATCCTGGCCCGCCAGGCTCGTACCGCATGGGCGCAGGGCGAGATCGAGACGGCTGATGCCCTGTTCCAGCGGGCTCTGGCACTGTGGCGGGGGGACGCGCTGTCCGGCATGTGCGACTCATGGGCCCAGGTGGAGTCCGCCCGCCTGGAAGAGGAGCGCATGACCGTGCTGGAGGACCATGTCGACCTGCGCCTGGCGGCAGGTGATCATCACGCGGTGGTCCCGGTGGTCACAGCCCACGCCGAGGCCCAGCCGCTCCGGGAGCGTCCTCGCGTCCAGCTGATGTTGGCGTTGTACCGGGCTTCTCGATCGTCCGAAGCGCTCGAGGTGTACCAGGAGACTCGCCGCATCATGGCCAGTGAGCTGGGCATCGAGCCTGGGCCGGCGTTGCGCCGGCTGCAGCAGGCGGTGCTCCGCCGAGATCCCGCACTCGATCTCGGTTCTCCGAGGCAGCGAGCCGTGCTCGCCAAGCCCGTCGTCCCGATCGAACTTCCCGCCGGCACCCAGGCGTTCACCGCGCGCACCAAGGAAGTCGCCTGGCTGCAGAAGACGCTCACCGACATCGTGCCCGGACTGCCCGCCGTCGCTGCGATACACGGTCCCGGCGGGATCGGCAAATCCGCGCTGGCCGTTCACGCCGCGCACACCATCGCCGACCGCTTCGCCGACGGCGTCCTCTACGTGAACCTACGCGCCGCCACTGCCAAGGCCCGGCCGCTGTCGCCGTTCGAGGCTCTGAGCCGGCTGCTGCGCTCACTCGGGCTTGAGGGCAGTGCCGTACCGCCCACCCAGGACGAGGCCGCCGCCCGCTACCGCTCCCTTACCTCGACGCGCAATCTGCTCGTCATCCTCGACGACGCGCTCGACGCCAGCCAGGTCCTGCCTCTCATCCCCGCCGGGCCCGCATCCGCGGTCATCGTCACCAGCCGCCAGATCATGGCCTCACTCGACAGCACGAGCCGTCTGCCCCTCACCGCGCTCGACCACGCCGACGCCACTGCGTTGTTCGCCCGAATCGCCCATCCCGCCCGGGTCGCCGCCGAGCCGGAAGCGGCGCAGCAGATCGTACGGCAGTGCGGCGGCCTTCCTCTCGCGCTCCGCATCGCGGCGGCACGCCTGGCCGCGCGGCCCGGTAGCACGCTGTCCCACCTGGCCGATCAGCTCGCCGACCCCGGCCGCCGCCTCGATGCCCTGCAACACGCCGACCTGTCGATACGCGACAGCATCGAGGTCAGCCTTCAGCACCTTCCCGACGAGCCGGCGGGTCACGACGCCACCTACGCGTTCCTTCTGCTCGGCCTGCTGGAATCCGCCACCCACACGGCGGCGGCCATGTCCGCTCTCGCCGACTGGCCGGAACAGCGCGCGGAAGCCGCGCTCAACCGCCTCTTGGACGCCCGCCTGCTCGAAGCCGCCGGGCCCGGTCGCTACCGGATGCACGACCTGATCCGCCTTTATGCCCGCGAGCAGGCCGTCCACCGTGTGCCCGAACACGAGCGCGTCACCGCCACCCGTCGCGCGTTCCGTCACCATCTGACCACGGTCAAGCACGCGCACGTCCTGATCGACCCCCTCACGGACAGCCCCATGGTGCGGTATCCGGCCGATCGGCCCGGCCTCCGATCGGTACTCCGCAGCGGTATGGCATTGGTGGGCGGACCGGCCTATCAATGTCGGACTCACCGGCACGGGCAGTCTCTGGACGCTGATCTCTGGGCTCACTGACGAGGAGCATGTCCTCCACCGGCGACACCGCGATTTCGCGGATACCGGCGGCGGCATGATGTCTCCCCGATGAGTCTGTCTCTTCGGCAGGACGTCACACTTCAACCCCGCCGGACCTCTCAGGAGACGACATGACAAAGGAGATACATCATGACCGTCACCACGGAGGACCTTCAGGTGCTGCGCACCCCGGAGGCGCGCTTCGAGAATCTGCCGGACTACCCTTTCGAGCCGCACTACGTGGCGGTGGAGGGCGGGCGGCTGCGCATGCACTACGTGGACGAGCGGCCCGAGGACCCGGCGGCTTCGGGGGAGACCGTCCTGCTGCTGCACGGCAACCCCTCGTGGAGCTACCTGTACCGGCACGTCATCCCGCCATTGGTGGCGGCCGGGCACCGATGCGTGGCCGTCGATCTGATCGGGTTCGGCAAGTCCGACAAGCTGGCGGACCGTTTCGCCTACACCTATGAGCGGCACCTCGGCTGGCTGCGCGAGGCCGTGTTCGACAGGCTGGACCTGCGCGAGGTGACCATGGTGTGCCACGACTGGGGCGGCGCGCTGGGCCTGCCGCTCCTGGCCGCGCATCCCGAACGGTTCCGCCGGGTGGTGGCCGGCAACACCGGGCTGAGCACCGGGGACGAGGACCTCGGCGCCGGATGGCCGCTCATGGCCGCCTGGTTGCAGTCCAGCCAGCGCACCTATCCGTTCCAGCCGTCCATGATCGTGGACGCCATGACCGTCACCGGGCTCGACCAGGCGGTGCTGGCCGCTTACGACGCGCCCTACCCCGACGAGCCGTACCTGACGGGTATCCGGCAGTTCCCCCTGCTCATCCCCATCTCGCCGCAGGACGAGTACACGCCCGCACTGCGCGCTGCCTGGACTGTGCTGGAGAGGCTGGAGTTGCCCTTCCTGTGCGCGTTCAGCGACCAGGACCACGTCACCCGCGGCGATCACAGCGCCTTGAGCGGGCGGATCCCGGGGGCCAAGGGCCGGGCCCATCCCACCATCACCGGCGCCGGCCACTTCCTCCAAGAGGACGCCGGACCGGCGCTCGCGGCCGTCGTCGACGACTTCATCCGTTCGACCGTCAACGAGCACTCAGCATGACCATCCCCGTCGCCGGGGCCGCCGGCACCGGCGACGGGGATGAGCCGAGGTCGGGGTTGATGGACGGGTGGTCGTTGTACGTGACGATCATCCGTCCCGTGCCACACCTCGCAGGTACGCCGCCACGCGGTGCTTGCCGCCGTACTCGGCCCAGCCGAGCGGGGTCGAGTCGTGTTCGGTGTCCTTGATCGTTGGGTCGGCGCCGAGCTCGATCAGTGTCCTGGCCGTCTCGACGTCGTCGTTCCAGGCCGCGGCGTGCAGCGGGGTGGAACGCCGCCGGTGGTTCACACCGAAGCCGAGACCGGCGAGCAGTCGCACGGCCGCGGGCTTGCGCAGCTCGGCCGCCCTGTTGATCAGCTCCGGGGATTGGGCGAGCGCTCGTGTCAGCGGTTCCGGGCCGAATCCGGCCACCGCGTCGGCGTCGGCGCGCATGCAGGCGGCGGTGAACGCGTCCATCTCCTCCAGCGCCGCCGAGGCGCCCGCCGCGGCCAGGATCTCCGCGACCTCGGTGTGCCCGTTCAGCAGTGCCAGCTCGTACGGCGTGCGTCCGCCGTATGCAGGATGCCCGCCGATGCCGTTCACCTCCGCGCCGTGGGCGAGGAGCAACCGGGCCCGCTGCGGGCCGCCGCGCAGTGCGGCGGTGGCCAGTTCTTCGCGCAGCATCTGCTGCGGGGACTGCAGCGTCGGGCCCAGCCTGGCATGCCACGGCCCGCCCTCGCCGCGGCCCAGGCCGAACTCGAGCAGCAGCTGAAGGTGGGTGGTGTCGTGGGAGAAAGAGCCGCCGAGCCCGAGGTTGTAGAGGGTCTGGCTGTCGTTGGGGTCCGCTCCGGCCTCCAGCAGCAGCCTGGCCAGCGCCAGTCCCTGCGGGTGCGGCGGCTGGTGGCCCTCTCCTCCGCCGAACGCCCCGGTGAGTGCGGTGAACGGCGAGGTCAGCCCGTCCCACAGGAATCCCGCGTTCGGATCGGCGCCGTGTTCGAGGAGGAGCCGGGCCGCCTCCACATACCGCCCGGGGGCTTGAAGACGCGCGTAGGCCAGATACAGCAGCGGCTCCCACCTGTAGGGACCGCCCTGCGCCCGGGTGAGCCCCGGATCTCCGGCCAGCGCGTCAGCCAGCGCATCGGCCGAGCCGGTGGCCGCCATCGTGAAGACGTTCGCGGTGGGCAGCTGCGGATGCCGGGCCAGCAGCAGGTCGGCCTCCCCGGTCCGGCCCGGGTAGTCGGCGCCGTAGGTGAGGCAGGCAAGCCGCAGGAACTCCTCCGGCAGCTCCCCACTCGGCGCCACCCGGTGTGGCGAACGGGAGTACCGCTCGACGGTGCCGATGTGTTCCCGCAGCTTGAGCCAGCTGGCGAAGCCGTACATGCGGGCGGTGACGAGCTGCGCGTCGGCCAGTTTGAGCGTCTCCGGCGGCCGGGGATGGAACTCGGTGACGAGCCCCAGCGCCTCTGGAACCTCCGCCTTCACGTACTGGAGGAGGGTCTTGGCCTGCTTGCGGAGCCGTTCGATGCTGGGGTTGTCGGGCAGGGGATGGATGGGCACGAGGGCCTCCTTTCCGTGTGGCCTGGTGCCCGCATGATCAGGCCGGAAAAGAGGTCGGGCCGCGGTCGTTCGATGAACATCAGGTGGGCTTGGCCCTTTCCGCGGACTGGTGGCGCCCTGAGCGCGCACCACCCAGCTTATACCGATCAGTGGCGATCAGGGGAGGTGCCACTGAGCTCGGTCAGAACATGCCGTTCGGGATCTCGGCGGGCTCGGGCACCGGCTGAACGACGTCCCAGTGCTCGACGATCTGGCCGTCCACCAGCCGCCAGATGTCGACCACCGCGACGCCGCGCTCGTCTCCCGGCGGCACCATGCGGTAGTGCACCACGGCGTACTGGTCGTCGGTGATGACCCGCTTGAGCTCCAGCCGTGCCCCGGCCACCGGGGCCTGGGCGATGAACTCGATGAACGCCTCCCGGCCCGATGGGTTCCCCGGGCTGTGCTCGATGAAGTCCGCGCGCAGCAGCGTGCGCAGGACGTCGATGTTGCCTGCCGCGAACTCCGCGAAGCCGTGCAGGACGAGTTCCTTGATGCGTTGTGCCTGACTGATGTCGTTCATACCGTCGACCGTGGCGGCCGTGCATCCGGCTTGTCGATTACATGGCAGGTAAAGGCACGTGCTGACCCGCCACCGGAGCCAGAGCCTCGTGCCAGCGCGCGGTGTCGGTGTACTGGTGCAGCCAAGAGATCCGTCCATCGGTGACGCGCCATAGGTGCACGAACTCCGCATGGTACGCACGGCCGGTGGCTCGTGCGGTGCCTCGGTAGTGTCCGGTGACCACGACGATCCCATCGGCGGTCTCGTGCCAGGTCTCATCGAAGGGCGCGGTGTCGTACGCGGCGAACACCGCGCCCCAGACCCGGGTGAGCGTCTCCTGCGGCCCCTGGAACGTGCCTCCGGCACCGCACGGCATGCCAGGGGCGGTGTGGGCCTGGAACTGTGGATGGAGGAGGGCGAGGATCCCGGCGCCGTCGCCGGCTTGGGCGGCGCTGTAGAAGCCTTGGACGACTTCGGATGACGTGTGCATGCCCACCCTTATTAGAGGTAATATTCTAGAATACCTTCACTATTACCACGGGGAGGCGCCTGGTGGGAAGGCCGGCCAAGTTCAGCCGCGACCAGATCCTCGATGCGGCCCTGGCGATCGCGGCCGAGGACGGGCTCGGCGCCGCCACGATGACCGCCATCGCCGCCAGGCTGGGCGCTCCCACTGGATCGCTGTACCACCGATTCGGTTCCCACGATCTCTTGCTGGCCGCTTTGTGGATACGCACCGTACGGAGCTTTCAGGGCGGGTTCGTCGAGGCCTTGGTCGCGGGTGACGCTGAGATGGCCGCCCTGCACACACCAAGGTGGTGCCGGCGGCATCCCGCCCAGGCCGCGTTGTTGTTGCTCCATCGCCGTCAGGAGTTGGCCGCGAGATGGCCTGCCGAGCTGGGTGAGGACCTTGACCTGTTGAACACGCAGATTTCGGACGCGCTGAACTCCTTCGCCTCTCGGCATCCCGGCGTCGATCACGAAAGGCTGATCTTCGCCACGGTCGATGTCCCCTATGGTGCGGTCCGGCGTTATCTGCTGGAGGGACGCCCGCCGCCGCCGTTGGTCGACGAGATGGTCATAGCTGCCTGCCGTGCAGTCCTCCCGCTGGGAGAGGCTTGACGGCACATTCAAGATCGGAATGCTGGCCGGCACATCACCCTGGCCATGCACGCCCCGACCCTGCCCGGCTGACCAGGCTTACATGGCAGGTAATCGCCAGGACCGTGGACGCCCGGAGATACTCGGGGACATGCATCATGATCGACCGGTCGGTGAGCTGCTGCGCATGTGGCGGCACCGGCGCGGGCTCACCCAGCTCGACCTGGCGATCCAGGCGGAGGTGTCGGCCCGGCACGTCAGCTTCGTGGAGACCGGGCGAACCATTCCCAGCAGCGCGATGGTCCTGCACCTGGCCGAGCAGCTGGCCGTTCCGTTGCGCGAGCGCAATCGCCTGCTGGTCGCCGCCGGGCACGCGCCCGTCTTCCGGCAGCGTCCCCTCGAGGACCCGGATCTCGTACGAGCGCGGGGCGTCCTGGAGCAGATCGTGCGCGGGCACGAGCCGTACCCGGCCCTGGTGGTCGATCACCGCTGGAACCTCGTGCTCGCCAACGAGGCGCTGGAGGTGTTCCTGGACGGCGTGGACGAGGCCCTGCTCAAACCCCCGGTCAACATGATGCGCCTGGGCCTGCACCCGGGCGGTTTCGCGCCCCGCCTGCTCAACCTGGCACAGGTACGCGGCTTCCTGCTGCCCCGGCTGGCCCGGCAGGTGGCGCGGACCGGGGACCCCGAGCTGAGCGCGCTCCACGAGGAACTGCTGTCCTACGGCCCGGCCGGTGAGCCGCCGCCGCTGGACCCCGCCGACATCGCCCTGCCCATCCGGATCCGGCACCGAGGCGCGGAGCTCTGCTTCGTCAACACGATCACGACGTTCGGCACGGCCTTCGACATCACCCTGGACGAGATCGCCGTCGAAGCGTACTACCCGGCCGACGTCGAAACCGCCCGCCACTTTCGGACGGAGAAGCCCGCAGGCGGCGATAGGCGCGCGGAGCTCCTCGGGGAGGAGTGACTGAGGACGGGCCGGCCTCAAGATCGGGTGTGCCGCATCTCCTCTTCGATGTCGCGGGCGGTCAGGCTCAGGGCGCCGACCAGATCCGGGAGACGATCTCGGGAGAAGCGGCTGGTGGGCATCGACAGCGACACGGCCGCCTGGGCGCGGCCGTCCTCGCCGCGCACGGCCCTGCCGATGGCGGTGACGCCCGACTCGGTCTTGCCGGCGTTGATGGCGAAACCCCGCTCCCGGACGTTGCGCAGCTCGCGGCGCAACGCCGCCAGGTTGGGCCGCTGGTCCAGGCGGTCGGCCCACTTGGCCTCACGGTACAGCGCGTCGAGCCGCTCGGGCGGCAGGTCGGCGAGCATGACCTTGCCACCCGAGGCCAGATGCGCGGGGAAGACCATGCCCTCGCGGTTGCCGACCCGCAGAGCTTGGGTGCATTCGACCGACCCGATGAACCGCACGTGGTCACCGGACAGGATCTGCAGGTTCGCGCTCTCCTGGACCCGCTCGACCAGGCCGGCGAGGTGCGGCATGGCGACCGAGCGCAGCAGCGCGGTATGCGACTGGGTACTCCCGCCCAGCGACAGGACGGGCCCGGCGGCGTATCGGTGGTCCTCGCGCCGGACGGCGAAGTCCCGGTAGACGAGCATGGCCAGCAGCCGGTGCGCGGTGGAGGGCGCCACCCCGAGACGCTGCGCCGCCTCACCCACGCCGAAGGGGCCCTCGACCTGCAGCATGACCGCGAGCTGGAGCGCGTGATCGACACTCCGCACGGAGTAGTTGGGCGGATTCTTCACAGCAGAATCTCCTGTTCTATTCCGGTCCACACGATACAAGCTGAAACACCGCGGGGTAGGGGACCGACCGCCGCGTCACTGAAGGAGCAGACATGACCGAGACCGCGAACTCCCCGGTTCGCCTCGCCGTGGTCGACTCGCCGGACCAGCCGACGCCGTCGGCGGGGTTGGCGGAGTTGTACCGCGGCTTCGAGAAGGAGCTGCTGGTCCCGCTGTGGACCGAGATCGGCGACCTGATGCCGGCGCACCCACGGTCCAAGGCGGTTCCGCATCTGTGGCGGTGGGAGAGCCTGGTGGCCCTGGCGGACCGGGCCGGGCATCTGGTGCCGGTCGGCCGCGGCGGGGAGCGGCGGGCGATCGCCCTGGCGAACCCGGCGCTCGGCGGCCGGCCGTTCGCGACACCGACGTTGTGGGCGGCGATCCAGTACCTGATGCCGGGCGAGGACGCCCCGGAGCACCGGCACACCCAGCACGCGTTCCGCTTCGTCGTCGAGGGGGAAGGGGTGTGGACCGTGGTCGGCCGTGACCCCGTGCCGATGCGCCGCGGAGACTTCCTGCCCCAGGCCGGGTGGAACTGGCACGCCCACCACAACGCGGCCGACCGGCCGATGGCGTGGATCGACGGCCTGGACATTCCGTTCCAGTACGTCACCGAGACGCAGTTCTTCGAGTTCGGCCGCGAGCAGATCAGCGAAGCCGAACGCACCACCCCCGAGCGGTCCCGTTCCGAGCGGCTGTGGGGCCACCCCGGCCTGCGCCCGGTCTGGTCCCCCGGCGCCCAGCCCGGCACCCCGTTGCTGGCCTACCGGTGGGCCGACACCGACCGCGCGCTGGCCGACCAGCTCGAACTCGAGGCCGAGGGCCACGCCGGGACGGTCGAGCCCGGTCACGCGGCGGTGCGCTACACCAACCCCACCACCGGCGGCGATGTGCTGCCGACCATCCGGGTCGAGATGCACCGGATCCGCAGCGGCGCCGAGACCGCACCCAGCCGGGAGACCGGCTCCTCGGTGTACCAGGTCTTCGACGGCAGCGGGCGGGTCACGGTCGGCGACGTGTCCTGGTCGGTCACCCGGGGTGACCTGTTCGTCGTCCCGTCCTGGGCGCCGTTCTCGGCGAAGTCCGAGGCCTCGGCGTCCGACTCCGACTCCGCCGCCCTCGATCTCTTCCGATTCACCGACAGCCCGATTTTCGAGGCGCTGCACCTGAACCGCGCCCACGTAGAAGGACTCAACGCATGAAGCTCGCCACCATCCGCACCGCCGACGGCGCCACCCGGGCCGTGCGTGTCGAGGGGGAGACCCTGGTCGACCTCGGCCTCGCCGACGTCGGTGAGCTGCTCGCCCGGCCCGGCTGGGCGGAGCACGCCGCGCGGGCGGAGGGGCGTACGGCCGAGTCCGCCGGCTACGCGCCCGTCGTGCCCCGGCCAGGCAAGATCGTCTGCGTGGGGCTGAACTATCGCAACCACATCCTCGAGATGGGCCGGGAACTGCCGCGGTATCCGACGTTGTTCGCCAAGTATCCCGAGGCGCTCGTCGGGGCGTACGACGAGATCAGGCTCCCGCCGGAGTCCGACCAGGTGGACTGGGAGGCCGAGCTCGCGATCGTCATCGGCAGGACCGTGCGGCGGGCCGATGAGGCCGACGCGGCCGCGGCCATCGCGGGGTTCGCCGTGTTCAACGACGTCACCATGCGTGACTGGCAGTACCGCTCCCCGATGTGGCTGCAGGGCAAGACCTGGGAGGGCAGCACCCCGTTCGGCCCTTACCTCGTCACCCCCGACGAGCTGGACGGCGGCACCCGGCCCTCGCTCACCCTGACCGGATACGTCGACGGTGAGGTGGTGCAGCAGGCCGACACCTCGGACCTCGTGTTCGACCCCGTCGCCCTGGTGCGGTACGTCTCCACGATCCTCACGCTCAGTCCCGGCGACGTGATCGCCTCCGGCACTCCGGGCGGGGTGGGCCACGCCCGCAAGCCCGCCCGGTACCTCACCGACGGCAGCGTCCTGGCCACCGAGGTCACCGGGCTCGGCCGGTCCGAGGTCAAGGCCGTCGCCGAGCCGGTCGCGTGATGGCCGCCGACAGGAGCCGCGCCGACAGCCTGCGGTGGACGGCGCAGGGCACCGAGACCTTCTTCGGCGCCCTGGCCACCCTGCCGGACGACCTGCTGGACCAGCCCACGGCGCTCGACGGCTGGACCGGCAGGCACCTGCTGGCCCACGTCGCCGCCAACGCCGACGCGCTGGTCAATCTGGCGCATTGGGCCCGCACCGGCGAGGAGACGCCGATGTACTCCTCCCCGGCGCAGCGTGACGCCGACATCGAGGCGGGTGCGACGCGGCCGGCGGCCGAGCTGCGCGCCTGGGCCGCTCAGGCCGCTCAGGCCCTCGACGCGCGGCTCGCCGAGCTGGACGAGCAGCAGTGGAACCGGAAGGTCCGCACCGCCCAGGGCCGCACCGTACCGGCCGAAGAGATCCCCTGGATGCGCGCACGCGAGGTCATGGTGCACGCCGCCGACCTCGGCGCCGGGGTGGAATTCGACGATCTGCCGGCCGATTTCCTCGCCGCCCTGATCGACGACATCACCGCCAAGCGGTCCGGCGCCGACGGGCCCGCGCTCACCCTCACGGCCACCGACCACGGCGGCACCTGGACCGTCTCCGGCGCCGGCGACCCCGCCCCGGTCACCGGCACCCTCGCCGACCTGGCCGCCTACCTCTCCGGCCGGCGATCGGGGGGCGGGCCGTGGCCCGTGCTTCCGCGGTGGCTGTAGCTCAGAGAGGAATCCCAAGACATGACTGGAGAGAGCCACGACGTCGTGGTGGTGGGCGGAGGCATCGGCGGTCTGGCCAACGCCCTGGCCCTCACCCGGAAGGGCCTGCGGGTGCGGGTGCTGGAGCAGGCTCATCGATTCGGCGAGGTGGGCGCCGGTCTGCAGATCGCGCCCAACTGCACCCGCATCCTCCACCACTGGGGTCTGCTCGACGAGATCAAGTCACTCGGTGTGCTCCCCGAGAACATCGTCATGAAGGACGCGGTCGACGGCGGCGTCCTCAGCAGGCTCGACCTGCGGGACGTGGAGCGGCGCTACGGCTTCCCGTACATGGTGATCCACCGCAGCGACCTCCACGGCACGCTGCTGCGCGCTTGCCAGCGGGCCGGGGTGGATCTCGTCAACGACGTCACGGTGACCGGGTACGAGCAGGCCGACGGAGGCGCCGTCGCCGTGCACGCGGGAGGGCGTGAGTTCGGTGAGGTCGTCCTCGCCGCCGACGGCCTCCACTCCGTGGCCCGCCGGATCGTGAGCGACGACGAGCCGGTCAGCTCCGCGTACGTCGCCTACCGGGGCGCCGTGCCCATCGAGAAGGTCGCCGGCCTCGATGTGCATCCCAAGGACGTGGTCGTCTACGTGGGCCCCAGGTGCCATTTCGTCCAGTACCCGCTGCGCCACGGCGAGATGTTCAACCAGGTCGCGGTCTTCGAGTCACCGAAGGCGCTGGCCGGCGAGGCGGACTGGGGCACGCCGGACGAGCTCGACGGGGCGTTCGCGGCCACCTGCGACCAGGTGCGGGCCGGTCTGCCGCTGATGTGGCGCGACCGCTGGTGGCGGATGTTCGACCGCGAGCCGATCATGGACTGGGTACGGGGCCGGATCGTGCTCACCGGGGACGCCGCCCACCCGCCGCTCCAGTACCTCGCGCAGGGCGCGATCATGGCCATCGAGGACGCGTGGGTGCTGTCCGAGCACGTGGGCGCGCAGGGCCGGGGCCGCTCCGCCGACTGGGACGCCGCCTTGGCCGCCTACAACGCCGTCCGCCCTGAGCACTGCCGTCGTGTGCTGACCACCGCGCGGGCCTGGGGGAACCTGTGGCACCACGACGGGGAGAAGCGGGAGTGGCGCAACGCGGTGCTCCGTGACCGCGACGTCTACGACTACACCTACGTGGACTGGCTCTTCGGGCCGACCGCCCGCACCCCCGACCAACTGCCGCCGATGTTTCCGGAGTACGACACCCCCCGCCCGATGACCGCGTAGCGCGACCGGCCGCGATGACGCGCAACCGACGACCGCGATCGGGCGCCGATGAAAATTTCATCCGGCGTTGCAACTGAAGCAGGCTCCCGGCATAGGGCTTGACCTGCCCCGATGACTCGACGGCCGGTGGCGGCGTCATGGAGGGCTTCTCGCCGTCGACCCTCCTGTGCTTCACTCCTCCCGCGCACTCGGAAAGCGCTTACCGTAAGTCGGTAAGCGCATTCCCAGCGATGTCCGGCATGCCTGCCAGTTCTCGCGGAGGGAGCTCCACCGTGGCACGAACGACAAGGACGGGTGACCGGCGGAAGGCGGTGTTGGGCGGGGTGGTCGCGGCCGCCCTGGGCGCCGGCACGCTGTCGCCGGCCGCCTCCGCCGCGCCCGTCACGAGCGGCGCGTCCGCCTCGCCCGGGATGGTGGGCTGGGCGACGCAGGGAGGCGGCACCACGGGCGGCGGCAGCGCCGCGGCCACCACGGTCAACAGCGCCTCGGCGCTGGTCACGGCCGCGGCCGGGACGAACCCGGCGGTGATCCGGGTCTCGGGCACGATCACCTGCTCGGACATGGTGCGGGTGGGGTCCAACAAGACGATCGTCGGCAACACGGGCGCGACGATCGTCGGCTGCGGCCTGCACGTACGGCGCGCCGCCAACGTGATCATCCGCAACCTGACGTTCCGCGGCTGGAACGACGACGCCGTCAGCGTGGAGGGGTCCACCCGGGTGTGGGTGGACCACAACACCATGTCGAACGGCTACGACGGCGCCATCGACATCAAACACGCCAGCGACTACGTGACGGTGTCGTGGAACCACATCTTCGACCACGACAAGGCGATGCTGCTGGGCCACAGCGACGACAACGGCGCCGCGGACACCGGTCACCTGCGGGTGACCTACCACCACAACCGGCTGGAGACCGTGCAGCGCAACCCGCGGGTGCGGTTCGGCAACCCGGTGCACGTCTACAACAACTACTACGTCGCCAACCCGGGGTACGGCGTGGCGTCCACGGAGAACGCCGGGGTGCTGGTCGAGGGCAACTACTTCGAGAACGTTCCTGATCCCTTCCACCGCGGCGAGGGCTCCTCCGACCCCGGCAACCTGGTCGCGCGCGGCAACCACCTGGTCAATTCCGGCCCCGGCGACCAGGGCGGCGCCGTGGCCGCCATCCCGTACCCCTATGCGATGGACCCGGCCGCCGACGTCAAGTCCATCGTGATCGCCGGCGCGGGCACCGGAAAGATCACCCCCTGACCGACACCCTCTCCCGACCGGCGCAGGCCTTCCCTGGCCATGCCGCCGTGTCTCGTCCCTTTCGGCAAGCACATCTCATCGAACGGAGCCCACGTGCTGAAACACAGAACACCCGGCATCAGGCTGGCCATCACGATGACGGCCGGTCTCCTGATGACCGGCGGTCTGACGGTGCTGATCACCATGCCTGCCTCGGCCGCCCACTCCAACGGCAACTACACGCTGGCCAACGCCGGAAGCGGCCTGTGCGCCGCCGTACCGGGGCAGAGCACCGGCGACGGCGTGCAGCTCGTCCAGGCCACCTGCGCCGGCACTGCCGGGCAGGTCTTCACCGTCACCGCCTCAGGCGGCGGCTACCAGATCAAGGCGGCGCACAGCGGCAAGTGCGCGGGCGTCCGCGACGCCTCCACCAGCGCCGGCAAGCCGGTCCAGCAGGAGACCTGCACCGGAGCCGCGTCACAGACCTGGCAGCTCACGGCCTCGGGCTCCAACTACCAGGTGGTCAACGCCAACGGCGGCAAGTGCCTCAACGTCAAGGACAACTCCACCGCGGTCAACGCCCTGCTCCAGCAGAACTCCTGCGACTCGGTGGCGACCAAGCACTGGACGCTGCGGCCCGCCGGCGGCTCCACGCCCGGCCCGACGCCCACCGTCACCCCCACGGGCGGGAGCGGCGGCGACGGCAGCGGCCCATGGCCGTCGGACACCGGCAGCGTGCATCAGACGACGACCCGCGAGACCGGATCGTTCTTCGACGGCGGCATGAAGCGCTACTACGGCATCGGCGACGGCGGCCAGAGCGAGAGCCAGGACCCGATGTTCGTCGTGCCCAACGGCGGCACGATCCAGAACGTCATCATCGACGCCCCGGCCGGCGACGGCATCCACTGCGAGGGCTCCTGCACCATCCGCAACGTGTGGTGGAACGACGTCGGCGAGGACGCCGCCACGTTCAAGAGCTCCAGCTCCTCGGCCACCTATCTGGTGGACGGCGGCGGCGCCAAGTCCGGCGCCGACAAGGTCTTCCAGCACAACGGCGCCGGCACGCTGACCATCAAGAACTTCCAGGTGCACAGCTCCGGCAAGCTGTACCGGGCCTGCGGCAACTGCTCCACCTCCTACCAGCGCCACGTGGTCATGGACGGCATCACCGCCCGGACCACCAAGGTGCTGGCCGGCATCAACTCCAACTGGGGCGACACCGCCCGCTTCAGCCGGATCACGGTGTACGGGAGCGCCACCATCTGCGAGAGGTACCAAGGCGTGCCCAAGGGCAGCGAGCCGGTCAAGCTCGGCTCCGGCCCGGACGGCGTGCACTGCCGGTACTCCGAATCCGACATCACCTATCGGTAGAGCCCCCCGGCAGGCGGGTGCGGCCGGGCCGCACCCGCCTCGCCAACACCATCGGAGAAAGATGATGAGACTGAGACCGTTCATCGCGTGCGCCGCCCTGGCAGCCGCCGCGATCGTGGCATTACCCGCCGCCACGGCGTCGGCGGCGACCACCCGCCATGAGGCGGAAGCCGCCCCGGCGACGTGCGACGGCACCATCGACTCCAATCACTCCGGCTACTCGGGGACCGGCTTCTGCAACGCCGGCAACGCCGTGGGGGCGGCGGCGCAGTTCACGGTCAACGCGCCGGCCGCGGGCGCCGCGACGGTGGCGGTCCGTTTCGCCAACGGGACCACGACGAGCCGGCCCGCCGGCCTGATGGTCAATGGCTCGACCGTGCAGTCGGTGTCGTTCGAGGGCACCGGCGCCTGGTCGACGTGGGTCACGAAGACCTTGACCGTTTCGGTGAACTCCGGGAGCAACACGATCCGGTTCAGCCCCACGGCCTCCGGCGGCCTGCCCAACATCGACTTCATCGACTTCACCACGGACGGCACGCCACCGCCGGGCAACACGCTTCACGTCGCGACCAACGGCAACGACAGCAGCCCCGGCACGCTCTCGCAACCGCTGCGGACGATCCAGCGCGCGGTCGACCTCGCACAGCCCGGGCACACGATCCTCGTCCGCGGCGGCACGTACGCTCCGAGCACCAACATCCAGCTGCTGAAGAACGGCACCGCGAGCGCCCCCATCACGCTGACCACCTACAACGGGGAGCGGGTGGTCATCGACGGCAAGAACATGCCGCACACCCCGGCCCCGGTCGGCGGCAGCATCCCCCGCCCGGAACGCGGCGCGATCCACATCGAGGGCGACTACTGGCGGCTGATCGGCCTGGAGATCATCCACGGTCCGTACGCCGTCTTCGGCCTCGACACCAACAACAACGTCTTCGAACGTCTCGTCACCCGGGACAACTACGAGAGCGGCCTGCACCTGCAGGGCGCGTCCGGCAACAACCAGATCATCAACCTGGACGCGTACGGCAACCGCGACCCCCGCAACAACGGGGAGAGCGCCGACGGCCTCGCCATCAAGGAGGGCTCCGGCACGGGCAACGTGGTACGCGGCGTCCGGTTGTGGAACAACTCCGACGACGGCCTGGACTTCTGGGAGTTCCTGTCACCGGTGACGGTGGAGAGCAGCATCGCCTACGGCAACGGCTTCAACCGCTGGAACCTGCCCGACTACACCGGTGACGGCAACGGGTTCAAGCTCGGCGGCGGGGACGAGGACCTGCCGGCGGCGCACGTGGTCCGCAACAGCATGGCCTGGGACAACGCCACCGGCGGCTTCATCGACAACGCCAACCCCGGGCAGATGATGCTCGACCACTGCACCGCCTGGGACAACCCCGGCACCGGCTTCGACTTCGCCGACGCCGACGCGACGCTGACCAAGAACCTCGCCGTCGCCAACGGCACCAACGTGTCACTGGGCGCCGACTCCGGCGGCAGCGGCAACTCGTGGAACCTCGGCGGCAGCTGGTCGTTCGCCAGCACCGACCCCGGCACCATCACGGGGCCGCGCAACGCCGACGGCTCGATCCGGACCTCCTCCTTCCTGCGCCCCTCCAGCGGCGCCGACGTCGGAGCCCGGATCTGACAGTCACCCTTGCGTCCACCCTTGCGTCCGGGCTCCGCTACGGGGACCCGGACGCAAGGGTGGACGGCGCGCTGGGGGTCGCGGACGAGAGGACAGGGCCGCGTTCGCACGCTCCAGTACACAAAAGGGCTATACAAATCGGACTTAAAGTCATAATCTCGACATGCCTCAGTCGGGGGAGCTGAGGCCCAAATCTTCCCCTGAGGGGTCGGCGGAGCCGGGTAGTGCGCCGCGCACGATGGCGCGGGCGACACCTCGGACGGCGTCCTCGCTGATGCTCTCCGGCGGTGCGGTCACCAACGTGAACAGCGCACCGCCGTAGAGCGTGATCAAGGTGGGGACGCACTCACGGGGGATGGCGAGGCCGAGCTCGGCGTGGTGGCCGGCGGTGAACGCCGTCGAGGTGTCCTGCATGCCGGCGAGGGCCGAGGCCAGCACCGGTCGTCGTGCCGCCTCCAGCTGGAGTTCGAAGATCGCCAGATAGCGGTTTCGCAGGATGGTCGCCGCCGCGAGCAATGATTCGGTCAGCAGGCCGGCGAGTTGTCCGGTCATGCTCTGGGCGTGCGCGGCGCCGGTCTTGTGGTGCTGGGCGGCCTGGTCCATGTCGGCGTGGTGCAGCTCGACGATGCGCTCCGCGGCGGCCACCAGCAGGGCTTCCCGGCTGCGGAAATAGTTGGACGCCGTGCCGGACGGCAGTCCGGAGGCCTTCTCGACCGCGCGGTGGGTCAACCCGTGAACCCCGGACGTGGCCAGCAGATCTATGGCGGCATCGGCCAAGGCTCGGCGACGGGCTGGGTTGGTCGGTGGCACCCGGCCATGGTATAGCAGTAGCCGTACTAGAACGATCGTAGTGGTACGGTACGGAGGAGTGTCGTGAAGGTCGCGGTGGTAGGAGCCGGCTTGGGCGGGGTGTCGGCCGCGGTGGGGCTGCATCGCAGAGGTCATGAGGTGACGCTGTACGAGCGCGGTGCCGAGCTGCGGGAGGCGGGCACCGCCATCGTCATCACGCCCAACGGCGTACGGGCGCTGGATGAGCTGGGGCTGGGCGACTACGTTCACGCCCAGGCCATGCCCGCCGTCCTCGGCGGATTGCGGGACTGGCGCGGACGGCCGCTGCTGGTCACCGACGCGGCGCAGGCGCAGCAGTCGGTCGGGACGACAGTGGTCGTGCGCCGAGCGGAGTTGCACCAGGCGCTGCGCGGACCGCTGCCCGCCGAACTGGTGCGCACCGCAACGCCGATCGAGCGGCTCGAGCCCGGCCCCGCCGGAGTGACGGTGATCAGCGACGGCCGGCCCATCTCCCGCGCCGACGCCGTGATCGTGGCCGACGGCATCGGCAGCAGGCTACGTGGCCGGCTGTTCCCCGGTCACCCGGGGTTGCGGCAGGCCGGCCGGTTGGACCTGCGCGGCATGTTGCCGGCCCCTGCAGGTCTGGACGTGACCGGCCTGCTGGCCGGCATCCTGATCGACCGGCGCAGCGGGTCGATGTTCGGCCTGTTCCCGGTCGGTGAGAATGATCTCTACTGGTTCACCGACTCCGCGCTGAGCGGAGCGCCGCCCGGGGCCGATGAGGCGCGCCGGCAACTGCTGTCCCTGATGGCCGACTGGCACCCGGCGGTCCCGGCGCTGATCGAGGCCACCCCGCCTGCTGACATTTACGTCGACCCGATCGCCTGCCTGGCCGAACCGCTTCCCTCGTTCGCGCTCGACAGGGTCGCGCTCCTCGGCGACGCGGCGCACGCCATGACGCCCGATCTCGGCCAGGGCGCCAGCCAGGCTTTCGAGGACGCGGCCGCGGTGACCCGGCACCTGGCCGGCGCCGGGCCTGCGGGCGTCGCCGAGCGGCTGCGCCGCTACGACGCGGAGCGCCGGCCCCGGGCCAACCGCCTGATGCGGGCGTCGTCGCGGCAGTCACGGCTGACCTCGCAGACCGGCGCCACCGCATGGGTACGCGACGCGCTGCTCCGCGCGGTGCCACGGCGGCTCGCCACCCGGCAGCTCGCCGCCATCTGGCGCGCCTAGCGGGCCGCACCCGCTCCCCGGCGCCCGCTCCGTGCGTGCGGCCGGCGCCGGCGGCGCCCGCTCCGTGCGTTGCGGCCGGCGCCGGCGGCGCCCGCTCCGTGCGTTGCGGCCGGCGCCGGGGAGCGCGCCTACGCGCTACACGGGGACGGCGAGGGTGACGGTGAAGCCCGAGGGCACGCTGCCCGTCACCGTGCCGAGCTGGTTCGTGTGCCCGTCGCTGAAGATGTTGTCGCCGTCCAGGGAGACCTCGCTCAGATCACGCACACTCTGGCTGTAGCCGTCGGTCGCGTACACCGCGTCGCACGTGTCCTTGGGCAGCGCCAGCTGGGAGGTCGCGATCTTGTTGTCGGCGGTCGTCGCCTTGGCCAGGCTCGGATAGACCTCGAAGTGGACGTGCGGCCACCGGCCCGCGTAACAGGCCGGGAAGATGCTGGTGAAGGAGACCTTTCCGCTGCTGTCGGTCTCCTGGACCCCGCGCAGGTAGTTCTCGCCGGCGATGGCTTCGGAGTACATCGAGTAGTTGCCTTCTCGGTCGCAGTGCCACAGGTAGACCGCGGCCCCTGATAACGCCGAGCAGTTGGCCGAGGTGTCCTGGATGGTCAGCTCGATGGTCAGCGGGACGCCTTCCGCGGTGCCCGAGGCCGAGCCGATGCTGGAGCGGATGTCGCTGCGGACGATGCCGCTCTGGGAGAGAATGTTGGGGCCGTTCGATCCGTCGCCCGGGTACGGGCCGGCGGTCTCCTCGGGGATCTCGGCGCAGCTTCCGGCCGCCGAGCCGGAGGAGGCCGCGGAAGCCGTCGGCGTGGTGCCGGTCGAGTCGCTGCCGCAGCCGACCAGGGTCGCCACGCCCGCGCCGGCCAACAGGCCCAGGATCCGACGGCGCTCCAGCAGCGTCGACATGTCGAACTGCAGGCCTCTGTCGAAGATGTCGTCGTCGTGGGGGTGGCGCATGGGGGACCTCGTCTAAGCAGGTTGCGCATTGAGTGTCACCTTAAGTCATATAGGTGTGCTTTGTAGTGATGAGGGAGGCCGAACGCCGCGCTTCCGGCATAGCTTTCCGTTTTCCGCCATACTCAAGGAGCTACCGACCGCTGGAGGTGCGACGCATGGGTGACGAGGACACGTGGTTCGCAGGTGTTGACACCAGCACACCCAACCTCGCCCGCATGCACGACTACTTCATCGGCGGGAAGGACAACTTCGCCATCGACCGGGAGGCGGCCGAGGCGGTGCTGGCCATCGCCCCTGAGGTGCGGGTGATGGCGCAGGAGCACCAGGCGTTCCACGTACGGGTGGTCCGGTATCTCGCGGAGCAGGGCATCACCCAGTTCGTCAACCTGGGTTCGGGGCTTCCGACCGAGCTCAACACGCACCAGCTGGCCCGCACGTTCGTTCCTGACGCCCGCGTGGTCTACGTCGACAACGATCCCGTGGTCCTGACCCATGGCAGGGCCATTCTGGCCAGGGCGCCGGGGATCGCCGTCGTCGAGGGCGACGTCATGCATCCTGCCGACCTGCTCGCCGACCCTGTTCTCCGGGAGACGATCGACCTCGATCAGCCGGTGGCGGTGTTGTTGTTCGCCGTCCTGCAGTACATCCCGGACGAGAGAGATCCCTTCCGGCACGTGGCCGCGCTGCGTGACGCGCTGCCGGCCGGCAGCCACTTCGTCGTCACACACGTCGTCCTCGACTCACGCCCGGAGATCGCGGAGCCGATCGTCGATCTGTACAAGAAGATTCTGGGCGAGGCCGAGGGCGGGGCCCGGCCGCGGGAGGGCGTGTCGGTCTTCTTCGACGGCCTCGAGATGGTCGAGCCCGGGTTGGTCTACGTCCGTGACTGGCGGCCTGACAGCCCCTTCGTTCCCGGGCGGTCGGACAAGGTCTGGGTGATCGTGGGGGTCGGGCGCAAGGCCTAGAAGATCCCGTGGGACGTCCCGCGGAGTGGCACGGGAGCGTGCTCTCCCCGTGCAGTCGGCCGTCTTACGTTCGGCAATATGACGGAAAGTTTCGGTCAGTCGGCCGGGGGAGCGGTGCTTTCGCGGACGATCAGTTCAGTGGCCAGCTCCACCCGGGGCTGCGCCAGCGGCTCGCCCTGCGCCAGCTTCACGAGCATGGCGGCGGCCGCGGCGGCCATGTCGGAGAGCGGCTGGCGCACCGTGGTCAGCGGCGGGACGGCCCACTGCATGGGCGAGAGGTCGTCGAAGCCGACGACGCTCAGATCGCCGGGAATGCGCAGGCCCAGCTCGTGCGCGGCGCGGTAGACGCCGGTCGCCATCCCGTCGTTGCAGGCGAAGATCGCGGTCGGCGGGTCGGGCAGGCGCAGCAGCCGGTGGGCCTCGGCCCGCCCGCCCTCGATCAGGAAGTCGCCTGAGCCGATCAGCTCCGGGTCGGCGGGGATCCCGGCCAGGTCGAGCGCGGTGCGGTGGCCGTCGAGGCGGGCCCGGCTGGACAGGGCCCAGTTGGGCCCGGTGATGATGGCGATGCGGCGATGGCCGAGGTCCAGGAGGTGGCGGGTGGCGGACAGGCCGCCGCTCCAGTTGCCCGCGGCGACGGAGGGGATCCGGGACCGCGGGTCGCCGATGGGATCCAGGAGGACGATGGGGATGTCGCGGACGACGAGCTGGTCGCGCTGGGCCTCGGTCAGGCCGGAGAACACCGCGATCACGCCGGCCGGGCGGCGGCTCACCGCGCTCTCGATCCACCCGTGCCCGGGTGTCGCATACTGCATGTCGGAGACCACCACCCCCAGGCCGTGCTCGCGCGCGACCCGGTCGACGCCCTTGATGATCTCGACCGGGTAGTCGCCTCCCAGCGCGTGGAAGACCACCTCCACCAGGGCGGCCGGGCTGACGCGCCGCCGCTGCCTGCGGTAGCCGTGCCGGCGGATGAGGCCCTCGACGAGGGCGCGGGTCTCGGGGGCGACCTCGGTGCGGCCGTTGACCACCTTGGAGACGGTCGCGGTGGACACACCGGCCAGCTCGGCGAGCTGGTTGATGGTCAGCGGCCCGCCCTGCGTGGTCTGGGTCTCTGACGGCTCCTCGGACGCGGTCATGGGCGAAGTCTAGCTCCGATCGTTTCGGAGATCTTACGGCCGTGTTCTTGACGGGTTTCGGGACACGTGCCTAAAGTTTCGGGTTAACGATCGGAACATTTGCCGAAAATAGTCGGAAACTTGCGACTACCCCCCTCTCTTGAACACGGAAAGAGATCGCCCGTGAAGCTCCGTATCGCAACCCCGGTCGTCCTCGCTACGGCCGTTGCCCTGACCCTCTCCGCCTGCGGAGGCGGCGGCGGGAGCGGCCCGTCGCAACCGGCGGGTAACAGTAAGTCGTTCGAGTTCTGGTCGTTCACCGGGATCGATCAGAAGGTCTCGGTGGAGGACTACCAGAAGAAGAACCCGGGTGTGCAGATCAAGCTGACCGAGGTGGGCAGCTCGGTCGAGACGGCGCAGGCGCTGACCACGGCGCTGGCCGGCGGCAAGGTGCCCGACCTGGTGCTCATCCAGGGTGACGACCTGCCGAAGTTCGTGCAGCAGTCGCAGAACTTCCACGACCTGAGGCCGCTCGGCGCCGACAAGATCAAGGGCGACTACCTGGACTGGGTGATGAGCCAGAGCACCGCCAAGGGCGGGGAGATCATCGGCATCCCCACCGACGTGGGCGGCATGGCGGTGGCCTACCGGACGGATCTGTTCAAGGAGGCCGGGCTGCCGACGGACCGGGAGGAGGTCGGCAAGCTCTGGCCCACCTGGGACGCGTTCATCGAGACGGGCAAGAAGTACACCGCCGCGACCGGCAAGGCGTTCGTCGACAACGCCGCCACCAGCGTGTTCTACCAGGCGGTCAATCAGGGGCCGCAGAAGTACTACGACCCGTCGGGCAACGTGGTCTACAGCACCAGCCCGCAGGTCAAGACCGCGTTCGACCTGGCGATCAAGGCGGCGCAGGCGGGCATCACCGCCAAGCAGAGCTCGTTCTCCGAGGGGTGGAGCGCGGGCATGGCCAAGGGGCAGTTCGCGGTGATCGCCGCGCCGTCGTGGATGCTCGGCGGGATCCGCAGGAACGCGCCGGACACCGAGGGCAAGTGGGATGTCGCCACCATCCCGGGTGGGGCCGGCAACTGGGGCGGCAGCTACCTGGCCATCCCCAAGGGCGCGGCGAATCCGAAGGCCGCCTGGGACTACATCACCAAGACCCAGTCGCCGCAGGCCCAGCTGGAGCACTTCGCCAAGTCCGGCTCGCTGCCCACCACCCCGTCGGTCTACAAGGACCCGAAGCTGACCGGCCTGAAGGACCCGTTCTTCTCCGACGCGCCGACGGGCACGATCTACACCAATTCCCTGCTCGGACTCAAGCCGTTCTTCATCGGCCCGGACAGCTCCACCATCGGCCAGGAGTTCCAGAACGCGATCACCAACGTGGAGCAGGGCAAGGGCGACGCGGCCAAGGCGTGGGACGCCGCGGTGGCCAACATCAAGACCGCCATCGGCAAGTAGATGACGGTCACTCTCGAGACGCGGCGGACGGTGCCCGAGGTCGAGACGCGGGTGCGGCGGAGCATCTCCGAACGCCTCGCACCGTACGCCTACATCGCGCCGTTCTTCCTGCTCTTCGCGGTGTTCGGGCTCGTCCCGCTGCTGTTCACGTTCTACGTGGCGCTGTTCGACTGGAACCCCATCGGTGAGCACGTCTTCATCGGCTTCGACAACTTCACCCGTCTACTGGGCGACGCCCGGTTCTGGAACGCCGCCTGGAACACCATCAGCATCTGGCTGCTGTCCACCGTCCCGCAGTTGCTGCTGGCGCTCTGCGTGGCGCACCTGCTCAACCATGCGCGGTTGCGGCTGGCGGTGTTCCTGCGGATGTCGATGCTGGTGCCGTACATCACCTCGGTGGCGGCCACCGCGATCGTCTTCGCCCAGATGTTCGACCGCGACTACGGCCTGCTCAACTGGCTGCTCGGGCTCTTCGGCGTGGAGCCGATCAACTTCCTGCAGTCGGTGTGGGGCAGCCACCTGATGATCGCGGTCATGGTCACCTGGCGCTGGTTCGGCTACACGACCCTGCTGTACCTCGCCTCGCTGCAGGCGATCCCGCGCTCGCTGTACGAGGCGGCGGCCGTGGACGGCGCGGGCTCGTGGAAGCAGTTCCGCCACATCGCCCTGCCGTCGCTCCGGCCCGTGATCGTCTTCACCGTGGTGACCTCGACGATCGGCGGTCTGCAGATCTTCACCGAGCCGCTGCTCGTCTCCCGCGCGGCGCCGTTGACCTGCGGGCCGGTCCGGCAGTGCCAGACGCTCACGCTCTTCCTGTACGAGCAGGGCTTCGGCCAGTTCCAGTTCGGCTACGGCGCGGCCATCGGTGTGGCGCTGTTCGTGCTGATCGTCGCCATCGCCACGCTCAACTACGTCCTGTCCACCCGCATCCGCAAGGAGCGAGGATGAACAAGTCGAATCGGGTTCGCTGGTGGACCTACCTGCTGCTCGGGCTGGCCGTGTTCGCCTGCCTGTTCCCGCTGTACTGGATGTTCGTGGTCGCCACCACCGACACCGCGACGGCCACGAAACTGCCGCCCGAGATCGTGCCAGGCGGGAACTTCTTCCACCTGGCCGGGCTGGTGTTCACGACCGTGCCGTTCGTCCGCTCCATCCTCAACAGCCTCATCGTCGCGGGCACGATCGGGATCGGCCACGCCGTGCTCTGCTCGCTGGCCGGGTTCGCCTTCGCCAAGCTGCGCTTCCGCGGCCGCAACGTGCTGTTCCTGAGCGTCGTCCTGACCATGACCGTGCCGACCCAGCTCGCCGTCATCCCGCAGTACATGATCATCTCTTCCTTGGGCTGGGTGGACACCCTGCAGGCGATCATCCTGCCGGGCCTGGGCCTGGGCAGCGCGTTCGGCATCTTCTGGATGCGCCAGCACCTGGGCGCCACGATCAGCGACGAGCTCCTCCAAGCCGCCCGCATCGACGGGGCAACGACCTGGCAGATCTTCTGGCGGATCGCGTTCCCGCTGGTGCGGCCGGCCGCTTTCGTGATCGGCCTGCTCGGCTTCGTCACCGCGTGGAACGACTTCCTGTGGCCGTTCATCGTGCTGAAGTCGCCCGAGATGTACACCGCGCAGATCGCCATCAAGGCGCTGCAGAACAGCTTCCACATTGACCTCGGCCTCGCCATGTCCGGCTCGTTCCTGGCGACGCTGCCGCTGCTGGTGTTGTTCGTCTTCGTCGGCCGGCGGATGGTGGCCGGGATCATGGACGGCGCCTTCAAGGGCTGATGCGCCGGGCGGTCGGCCTGGTGCGCGGCGCCACCTGTGCGCCGCGCACTGGCCGCCGGTATAGGAGCAGGTCAGAGGGCGTTTTCGCGATCTAGGCCGAACCCGCGGTCAAGCGCTGGGAACGGACGGCCGCAGCCGCCCGCTGCGCACCAGCCAGATGGCCCGCTCCAGGTCAGGGGTGAGATAGCGGTCCTCGCCCAGGGGCGCGATGTACCGCCGGATCTCCGCCAGCAGGCCTCGCGTGCCGGCGCCGAGCGGCAGGCCCGACATCTTCCGCGCGATGAGGTCGATGCCCTGGGCCGCCATCAGGTACTGGACGGCCAGGACGATTTGGAGCCGGTCGAGGTTCTCGTGCAGATGCCGGACCGAGGCCATCGCCATCGTGTTGTGGTCCTCCTGCCCGTCCTTGACCGGCCGGGACAGCGTCCCCGCGGGTGTGGCCCTGACCTGCATCTCCGGGATCAGCGCCGCGGCCACCGTCTGCACCTGCACCATCCCGGAGTTCAGCCCGACCGTGCCACCGGCGAGGTTCGCCGGCAGGTCGTAGCTCCACCGGGGCGACAGCAGCCGGCCCGAGAGCTCCTGCGACAACACCCCGATGTCGGTGATCTCGGCGTTCAGGCTGTCGGCGAGATGCCCCATGACGGAGCCGTCCCAATTGCCGCCCATCACGAACTCGTACCCGCGGCCTCGGTCCCGCTTGAAGATCAGCGGATTGGAGGTCGAGGAGTTGGCCTCCCGGACGAGAGCCCGGCGTGCGTCGGCGAGCTCGTGCCGCAGCCCGGCCATGATGTGCGGAGCCGCCCGCACCGACACCGCGTCCTGGACCCGCGGGTGGTAGTTCGCCGGGTCGAGGCGCTTGCGGCCCTCTTCTGTCATCCAGCCCGAGCCCGCCACCATCCCCCGCAGCCGCGCGGCGACCGCGTCCTCCTCGGGGATGTGGCGTTCCTTGTGAGTACGCGCGTCCAGCGAGCCCTGCTCGGCCCTGGTCGCCTCCATGAACAGGGCGAAGGCGCCCTCCGCCTGGTCGGCGAGCACCGTGGCCCGGTGCACGGCGTGCATCAGCGTGGCGGCCAGGACCGTGCTGCCGCTGACGATCGGCAGCGCCTCCCCGGCCTGGAGGGTGAAGTCCCTGGCCAGTCCGGCCTTCGGCAGCAGCTCGGAGGCGGGTCCCTCGACGCCCCGGTACCGCACCGGCGCGTTCTCGCCGATCGCCGCCAGCCCCGCCGCCGCCTGTGGCTGCAGGTCCCCGGTGCCCAGCGAGCCGATCTGCGGCATGCGCGGCACGACTCCCGCGTTGACCATGGCGAGCAGGCGCTGGGGCACGTCAGGCCGTACCCCGACCTTTCCCCTGGCCATCTGGTTCGCCTTGAGGATCAAGGCCAGCCTGACGACGTCGTCGGGCAGCGGCTCCCCGACGCCCGCGGCGTGGGAGCGCAGGACGTTGCGCTGGAACTGCTCCGCCTGCTCGGACGAGAGCGGACGGTCCTTCAGCGGCCCGAGCGCCTGATTCCAGCCGTACACCCGCTGATCGCCCAGGGCCTTCAGCGCGCCCGCCCGCGTTTCGATCATGTTCGCCCGGGCGTCCGGCGCGAGCCGGGCGGAGACGGGACGGCCGTCGAGGATCGCGAAGGCGTCCCGGAGCGAGAACGAGTCGCCGTCCAGCACCAGGTCCAGCACCGGCCGCGGCGCCGCCTCCGCAGGGGGTTCGGCGACCGCCTGCCCCGGCACGCACAGGGCGGCGAGCAGGCCCACGCCTGTGGCGATCCGTCCTCTTTTGGTCATCAGCTTGGTCTCCCGGCCCACACGACGACGAGCAGTGCCGCTCCGTTATAGCGAGGGAGCGAAGGCGCACCGGGAAGGGCGCAACGCGGGCGGGACGAGTGCTGACCTGGTCTCGACCGGCCCTATGCCTGCTCTGAAGCAGCGGGCAGCCGGAGCACGAACCGAGCGCCGGAGTCGGAATCCTCGATGGTCAGCGTGCCGTGATGGGCGATCGCGATCTCGCGGGCGATCGGCAGGCCGAGCCCGGTGCCGCCGGCGTCGCGGCTACGCGAGTCGTCCAGGCGGGTGAAGCGCTGGAAGACCATTTCGCGCTGGTCCGGCGCGATGCCCGCGCCGTCGTCGAGCACCTCGAGCACGGCCTTCCCGCCCTCCTGCCGCACCGTCACGATGATCTGCGTCTCGGCGTGCCGTTCGGCGTTGTCCAGCAGGTTCGTCAGCAGGCGGGCCAGCTGCAGCCGGTCGCCCATGATGACCACGCTTCCGTGCGGGCTGGTGACGACGTCCTTGGCGCGCGGCCTCGCGGTCTCAGTGGCCACCAGCTCGCACAGGTCCAGAGGCTCGCGGCGGCTCGGGGCGCCCGCGTCGAGCTTGGTCAGCGTGAGCAGGTCGGCGACGATGGCGTGGAGCCGGTCCAGGCTGGCGAGCACCTCGGTGCACATCTCCTGCCAGTCGGTGTCCTCGTGGTGGAGCATGGCCCCCTCGACCTGCGCGCGCATCGCGGTGATCGGGCTGCGCAGGTCGTGCGAGGCGTCGGCGGCGAACCTGCGCTGCCGCTCCATCGCGAGCTCCTGCTGCTCCATCGCCGACTCCAGCCGCTCCAGCGTCTGGTTGGCGGTCTCGGCCAGGGCCCTGACCTCGTCGTCGCTCTCCGGCACGGGGACCCGCATCCCGCCGCCGTCCGCGGTGATCTCCGCCAGCTTCGTCGTGATGCGGCTGACCGGCGCGAGCGTCCTGTCCACGACCCGCGACACCCCGAACCACGTCGTGGCCACCAGTCCGGCCGTCATGCCGATCAGAAATATGATCACCTGCGGGCTGACGTACCACGGCACCGTCGGGCCGAAGCCGTAGATGACCCACGTGCCGTCCGGCTGGAACGCCCGCAACGCCACCACGAGCTCGCACTTGCCGGGGAAGGCGGGCAGATCGCAGAGCTCCGCGTCGTCGTTGGCCTGGTCCGGGCGGGGGATGGCGGTCGTCTGGCGGGGCAGGCCGGCCAAGTTCGGCGTCCAGGCCACCGGCCGTCCGGCGGGGTCGACCACCTGCATGCCCTCGAGCCCGCCCGGCTCCAGCACCTGGGGCAACTGGTTCCGCTTGACCAGGAGCAGCACGCGCATGGCCTTGCTGGATTCCTCGAGCGACTGGATGTCGCTGGCTTCGTCCCGGGTGATGTACAGCACGAACGCACTCAGGACGACGTTCAGCAGCAACATGGCGATGCTGGCGAGCAGTGCCAGCCGCGTGCGCAACGACCGGCGCAACCGTGCTCTCACGCGTCTTCCCTCCGGCATCAGAAGATCACGGTTGTCGCGCTCGCCGCTAACTTAGGGAGATTCCTCGATAAAGACGGCTACGCAGCAATGAATGTGGGCAATCTTCGCCGTCGGCTCGAGGCCTCCCAGGGGCCGGAGGCGGCGCTGCGTGCGGTCATCGGCACCCCCGCGGGCACGTGACCCTGCACTGACCAAATGGCGAGACGGGCGAACCAGCCCCTTGACGGAACCGTGAACAGCATTAATCATTATTCCTACTTGCAAAGTAGAGAAAGGGGAGATTGTGCGAGCGCTCATCCTGCTCGGGCTCGTCGGTTTCGCGGCCCAACTCGTCGACGGCAGCCTCGGCATGGCCTACGGCGTCACCTCCAGCACCCTGCTGCTGGCCATCGGCAGCAACGCCGCCGCGGCTTCGGCCACCGTGCACCTCGCCGAGATCGGCACCACGCTCGCCTCGGGCATCTCCCACTGGCGGTTCGGCAACGTGGACTGGAAGGTCGTCGCCAAGATCGGCATCCCGGGCGCCGCAGGCGCCTTCGCCGGGGCGACGTTCCTGTCCAGCCTGTCGACCGAGATCGCCGCGCCGGTCATGTCGATCATCCTGCTGACGCTCGGCGCGTACATCCTCGTGCGCTTCACCGCTTTCGGGCTGCCGCGCGGCAACCTGGGCAAGCCGCTGCGCAAGCGCTTCCTGGCTCCGCTCGGGGTGGTGGCCGGATTCGTCGACGCCACCGGCGGCGGTGGCTGGGGTCCGGTCGGCACCCCCGCCATCCTGGCCAGCGGCCGGCTGCAGCCGCGTAAGGTGATCGGCTCCATCGACGCCAGCGAGTTCCTCGTCGCGATCGCCGCCAGCATCGGCTTCTTCGTCGGCATCGGCTCGGAGAACATCGACTTCGCGTGGGTCGCCGTCCTGCTGCTCGGCGGCGTCATCGCCGCGCCGATCGCGGCCTGGCTGGTCCGCCACATCCCCCCGCGCATCCTCGGTTCGGCCGTCGGCGGCGTGATCATCCTGACCAACGTGCGGACCCTGCTGCGCAGCGATTGGATCGACGCGTCCGGCGGTGTCCAGGCGGTCGCCTACATCGCCATCGCCCTGGTCTGGGCCGGCGCGATCGCCTACTCCGTCCGCGAATACCGCCGTGACAAGGCCGCCGAGTCCGTCGAGGCGGTCGAGGCCGGGCTACGCGGCCGTACCGCAGAGGAGGAGCAGGCCTCCGCATGACGGCCGTACGCACCGGGCCCGGTCCTGAACAGGAGCCGGGCCGCGGTGCTTTCCCACCTATGAGGATCTCCGCCCGCACCCAGTACGCGCTCACCGCCATGCTCGCCCTGGCCGCCGCCGAGGGCCCGGTCAACGCCGAGTGGATCGCCGCCACCCAGGAGATTCCCCGCCGATTCTGCGACAACATCCTGCTCCAGCTGCGCCGGGCCGGCCTCATCCGCAGTCAGCGCGGCCCGGAGGGCGGCTACTGGCTGGCCCGTCCCGCCACGGAGATCGCGCTCGCCGACGTCATCCGCGTCACCGAAGGGGTCGAGCCCGTCGGGCGGCCGTTACCGAAGGCGGCGGCCCCGCTGGCCGAGATCTGGGCCGAACTCCACGACCACGAGGACCGCCTGCTGAGCGGGACCACGCTCGCCGACGTCCTCGCCGGCTCCGGCTAGACACCTTCGGGCGGCCTCACCGGTGCCGGGCGGCCGCGACCGATTCCCGCAACCGTGCCAGGAACGTCTGACCGGCCTCGCCGATCCTTCGCTTCGCCGCGTGATGCGCTGCGCCACCATGTGCTCGGGCACCACGAACGCCGCCGCGATCGGCCCGGTCGTCCGACTCCGGCGGCCCCGCGGCTCACTCGGGGTCGTTCTCGGCGTGGCCGCCCACGGTGAAGCGCGTGGTGACCCCCTCGTACATCAGGTGGGCCGTGAGCCCCTCCGAGGCGTGGGGCAGGTTGTGGCAGTGGTCCATCCAGACGCCGGGGTTGTCGGCGACGAAGGCGATCTCGTACGACTCGCCGACGCCGACCTCGAGGGAGTCCACCCACCAGGGGCTACCGGCGGCGGGCACGCCGTCGCGGCTGAGCACCACCGCGTGGTGGCCGTGCAGGTGCATGGGGTGGGCCTCGCCGCTGTCGTTGGAGATGCGCATCCGCACCACGTCGCCCTCCGCCACGTGGAACATCGGCACATCGGGATAGAGGTGCCCGTTGATCGTCCACCACCACCCGGGGACCCCGTCGAGGAAGCCGGGGCGGCGCCCCATGTCGTACGCGAACCGCCGATCGGGCTCACCGGGGTCGAAGGCGAGCGGCGCCGGGGTGCCGTACGTGAGAAGGTCCAGCGTTGCCACGGGCCGGGGGACCGGGGCCAGGTCGTACGACGCCGACCCGAGCACCACGCCGGCCGGGCCGCCGAGGTGGATCCGGACCGGCGAGCCGTCCGCGGGCATGGTCACCTCGATGTCGGCCCGTCCACCGGCGGCCACCGCCACGGCCTTGTCCCGCACCGGCGCGGCGCCGTTGATCTCCGTGCCGTCGACCGCGGCCAGCCGGTACGGCGCACCGCTCACCCAGGCCGGCATGAGGCCGTACTCGGTGTTGATCACTCGTACCCGCACGTGGGTACCGGGCGGCGCCTGGACGGGGACGTCGCCCTCCCGCCCGTTGACGGTGCGCACCCCGTTGTACAGGTGCACCAGCGCCACCACATCCGTGGCCCGCTCCTGCGTCGCCGGCACGACCACCAGCGCCCCGAGCAGGCCACCCCGAACCTGCTCATGCGACATCTGATGCGAGTGGTACCAGAAGGTGCCCGCCTGGTCGGCGACGAACCGGTAGGTGAACTCCCTGCCGATGCCGACCGCGTCCTGCGTGACGCCGGCGACTCCGTCCGCCGCGTTGGGCACGTCGACGCCGTGCCAGTGCAGCGTGATCCCGCCCGGCACCGACTCGTTGACCAGCCGCACCTGGACCAGCTGCCCCTTGGCGGCCGTGATGACCGGTCCCGGCGACTGGCCGTTGAGCGTGTAACCCTCGAAGTCCCGGCCGGACGCCAGCCGGAACCGCTGCTTGCGGGCCACCACGGTCACCGCGACATCGGCGCGGCGGTCCGGGTCGGCGATCAGCCGCGTGACGTCCCGCCCGGCCACCGCGTGCCCCCCTGTC
>NZ_VCKY01000591.1 GCF_005889735.1 Nonomuraea turkmeniaca | reverse complement strand
TCCAGCCGGAGCCCTTGTTCGATCATGAGAACAGATGTACCCGCGATGACCCCATCCGGCCAGCAGGTACCAGATCACGGCGTGTCGCTGACCTGGGGAAACATGCGCATTAGCCGATTAAGAGGGAATCACCCACCGTTCCCATGGAACCGAGCAGGCCGGCGTCTCGTAGGCGTTTCCCGAAGGTCCAGGACGTATATTGCGTTCCGTGGTCCGAGTGCAGGATTGTCGATCGCTTTTCCGGTGCGCGCCGGGCCACGGCCATCGCGAGCGCATTCGTGACCAACTCGGTATTTTGGCTGGCGTCGATGGACCAGCCGATGATGCGTCGAGAGTAGGCGTCCATGACGGCGGCGCAGTACACCTTCCCTTCGCCGGTGGGATGTTCGGTGATGTC
>NZ_VCKY01000075.1 GCF_005889735.1 Nonomuraea turkmeniaca | reverse complement strand
CGGGTTGGCAGGGGCGGGGGTGGCGGTCGCCGTCGTGTTGTCGGCCACAGCGCCGCCCCCACCCGCCGCGCCGCTGACCGCCCGGCAGATCCTGCTGGCCGCCGCCTCGTCCGTGGCCGGCAGACCCGCCGAGGGAGCGTGGTGGGGTAACAAGCTCATCAGGGGCGCCCGCTTCCACGACCCCACCCGTGCGTACGTGCTGCAGACCACCACGCGCGAGGAGACCTGGATCCCCGCGGGTGAGATCACCGAGCCCCACTGGACCGTGCAGCAGTACCTGGGCGCCCGCCCGGCGACAGCGCGGGACGAGGCCGCCTGGCGCGCCGCGGGCTCGCCCACCTCGTGGGCGTACCGGACCAGCAACCGCACTGACCTGGCGGGCAACCCGTTCGACGTGGAAGCGGCGCCCGGCGAGGCCGAGTCGTTCGAATCTGCGGACGTGGACTGGCGGCTGCTGTTCACCGGCAAGACCCTGACCAGCATGGACGAGCTGCCGTCGGACCAGGAGCGGCTGCGCACACTGCTGGAGCCCGCCCCCGGCGACGTGGCCGGGCTGCTGCACAACCTGCAGAGCCTCATCGCCTACGTCCCCGTTCCGTCCGACGTGCGGGCCACGGCGTACCGGCTCATGGCCTCGCTGCCGGGCGTGGTCGCCCAGGGATCCGTGACGGACCAGCTCGGCCGGACCGGGCAGGCGGTGGTCTACCGGCAGCCGGACCCGGACCGGCCGGGCAAGGACGTCCAGACCCGGCTGATCGTCGACTCCACGACAGGAGAGCCGCTGGCCGTCGAGACGCTCACCGGCGACACCGGCGAGCTGATGTCCTTCACGGCGATCGAGCAGAGCGTGTGGACCGACAGGAAACCCGAGTTCCCCAACCCCCAACCGAGATGACGAGGCACCCGATATGCGTACGTTGATAGCGATAGGCCTGGCCGCGCTGACGGCGGTGGCCCCGACGCCGCCCGCCCAGGCCGCCGCCGAGAAGAAGTACTGGCACACCGAAACCGTGCAGGTGATGACCCACCCGCGCCAGGTGGGCAGCGGGGCGAACAAGTACTGGCTGGTCGAGCGGGACGTCATGGAGACGTGGTCCACCCGGGACGGCCGGTCGTGGAGCGCCTACCGCGCGCTGGGCGCCAAGCCCAAGAGCGCCGCCGACGTGGCCGCGTGGAAACGTGACGGCTCGCCCAAGAAGTGGAGCTACCGCACCGAAGGCATGCTGGTGGAGCTGTCGCTGGAGCCGGAGAAGGGCAGAGTCACCCCCGCCAGGGGCGGTCCGGGCTTCATCCTCGGCCAAACCCGGCTGACCTTCGAGGAGCTGCAGGCCGCGCCGACCGACCCCGAAGGGCTGAAGGCCTGGGTGCAGAAGCTCTACAGCACGCCCGGGGAACCGCCGTTCGACATGAGCAAGAGCGGCCCCACCATCTATGAGAACCTGATGCACCGCCTCCCGGTGCCCAAGGGCGTGCGCGAGGCGGCCTACAAGGCGTTGTCGAGCACGCCGGGCATCACGGTCGCGGACGCGGGCAAGGGACGCAAGAAGCTCACCTACCGCGTGGCGAAGCCCGGGCACAAGATGCGGCTGGACTACGTGATCGACACGACGACCTGGCTGGTGGTCTCGTCCGACCTCGACACCGTCGACAACGGCCGGCAGCTGCTCGCCAAGACGTGGACCATGGACATCGAGTCCGGCTGGACGGACGACGAGCCTGCCGTGCCGGCCGCGTCCTAGACCGACGGCTGTGCCGCTGAGGAGCGGGGCTCCTCAGCGGCACAGGGGTTCGGGGTTCAGCCGGCGAACACGATCACGTTGTCGCGGTAGCTGCGGCGCTCGCGGTCGAACGCGCCGCCGCACGTGATCAGCCGGAGCTGGGTGCCTTTGCCCGAACGGTAGACCTCCTTGTCCGGGATGCCGTTCTTCGGATACCGGGCCAGGCGATTCACCACGAACGTGACCGTCGTGCCGTCGGCGCGGTCGACGTGGACGCGGTCGCCCTTGCGCAGCTGGCGCAGGCGGTAGAACACCGCTGGACCGGTGGTCGAGTCGACGTGGCCCGCGATCACGGCGACGCCCTGCTCGCCTGGTTCCGGTCCTGCCTTGTTCCATCCCACCCGGTCGAACTGCTTGGGGGCGACCAGGCGGCCCTTGGCGTCGAGCGGCAGCGGGATCACCCTGGTGGAGACGTTGATGGCGGGAATCCGTAACCGCACCGGGTCGGCGACGTCGGCCTGGCGAGTCCCGGCGTCCGACACCGGGCGCGTGTTCCCGTCCCGCGCCGCCGCCCCGTCGTGAGCCGCGACCGCCGCCGGGTCGTGGGCCGGGGCGGCCGCCGCCTCCCGGGGCGCCGGAGCGGCGCCGCATCCTCCGGCCGCGACCAGCAGCGCACAGGTCGCGGCCACCAGCAACACACGCACGGTCAGCCGCCCGCGAAGAAGGCGCGCCGCACCCAGTACGCCCCCACGGCCAGCAACCCAGCGCCCGCCAGGCTCAGCGGCACCACGGGAACCGACCCCTCATCGGCACTGCCGGCGGTCCCACCCATTCCGGTGTCGACCCCGCCGCTCGGAGCCCCGTTGTCATCGTCGTCGTCCCGGGACGCACCGCCGGCGCCCGTGTCGACCCCACCACGCGGAGCCCCACCGTCATCGTCGTCATCGTCGTCGTCCCGGGACGCACCGCCCACGCCCGTGTCGACCCCACCTCGGGGAGCCCCACCGTCATCGTCGTCATCGTCATCGTCATCGTCGTCGTCCGAGACGGTGGCGACGTGGACGGCGGTGGGGGCGGTCGCCGCCTGGGCGCCGGTCGTCGCGACGATCATGCCCGTGGTGCCCAGCCCGAGCGCGACCGCGATCGTGAGCAGAACCCGCCGTAATGCCTGGCCCATGTGAGCCTCCTCCTGAGGGACGTCCGCCGCGGCCTCCCCGCGGCTGACCTCAGGCTCCAAGGCGGCCGTTGGGCCACTATGAGGTCGAGATGACAGCTCTAGCTCTCTCACCCGGACCCGGCAGGGCTCGCGGAACGAGGCGCTCGGGCGTGAAAGAGTGGATCTCACGGACGAGTGCTTCTGGAGGCTGGGGTGGCTGACGAGTTCGACGTCATCGTGATCGGAGCGGGTCCCGCAGGCGAGAACGTCGTGGACCGCGCCGTACGCGGCGGCCTGACCGTGGCCGTCGTCGAGGAACGGCTGGCCGGCGGCGAGTGCTCCTACTGGGCGTGTGTGCCGAGCAAGGCGCTGCTGCGGCCGGTCGACCTGGCGGGCGAGGTGAGCCGGGTGCCCGGGTTGTCACTCGGCGAGATCGACGTCGCGGCCGTGCTGGCCCGCCGGGACGAGGCCGTCTCGCGGTACGACGACAGCGGCCAGGTGAGGTGGGTCGAGAGCGTGCCGGCCGAGTTCGTACGAGGCCGCGGCCGCCTCGACGGCCCCAAGCGGGTACGCGTCACCACGGAGGGCGGCGGCGAGCGCGTGCTGACCGCCAGGCAGGCCGTCGTGCTGGCCACCGGCAGCAAGGCGGCCCTTCCTCCGACGCCCGGGCTGGCCGAGGCCGACCCGTGGACCAGCCACGAGGTGACCGCGGCCACCGCGATCCCCGAGCGGCTGGCGGTGCTCGGCGGCGGGGTCGTGGCCTGCGAGATGGCGCAGGCCATGCACGGCCTCGGCGCCCGGCAGACCACCGTGCTGGTCCGCGGCGGCGGGCTGCTGGGCAGGATGGAGCCGTTCGCGGGCGAGATGCTCGCCGAGTCGTTCGCCGAGGCCGGGATCGACGTGCGGACCCGTACCGACGTGGCCAGGGTCGAGCGGCCCGAGCCCGGCGGAAAGGTGACGGTGCACTTCGCCGAGGAGCCGCCGTTGGAGGCCGACGAGCTGCTGGTGGCCACCGGCCGCCGGCCCGCCACCCGTGACCTGGGGCTGGGCTCGGTGGGCCTGGCCGACGGCAAGTACGTCGAGGTGGACGACAGCTTGCGGGCGACCGGCGTCCCCGAGGGCTGGCTGTACGCGGTGGGCGACGTCAACGGCCGGAACCTGCTCACCCACATGGGCAAGTACCAGGCCAGGATCTGCGGCGACGTGATCGCGGCGCGGGCGCGCGGCGACGAGCTGCCCGCGATGCGCGACCTCGCCGACGGCTACGGAGCGCCGCAGGTGGTCTTCACCGACCCGCAGGTCTGCGCGGTGGGCCGCACGGAGGCGGCGGCCAGGGAGGCGGGCTTCCGGATCCGCGTGGTGGACTACGACATGGGCGCGGTCACCGGGGCATACCTGATGGGCGACGGTTACCGCGGCCGGGCCAGGGCCGTCGTGGACGAGGACAGGAAGGTGCTGCTCGGCGTCACGTTCGCCGGTCCGGGCGCGGCCGAGCTGCTGCACGCCGCCACGATCGCGGTCACCGCCGAGGTGCCGCTCGACCGGCTCTGGCACGCCGTGCCGTCGTTCCCGACGGTCAGCGAGGTGTGGCTGCGCCTGCTGGAGGCGTACGGGCTGTAGGTCGTTTCAGCAAGCCCCGCGTTCGGCCGCGGACCGCCCGCCCGAGTGGACGATGACGGACGGACGGGTCGGCGCGGGGCTAGCGGATCCCCCCGACTGCAGCATCAACTCCGCCACGGTCTCCTCGACGCTGTCGCGTAGCTCAACGTGCGACAGCAGGTCCGTCAGCCGCAGCACGGACAGCAGGTGATCGGAGGGTCTTACCAGAATGATCCGCCCGCTGCCCTCCTCCTCCATACGCTGCATTGCCATCGCCAGCACGCCGATGACCGAGGAGTCGTAGAAGTCCAGATCGGCCAGGTCGAACACGAGGACGGGCCCGTCCGACCAGTCCCACACCGCGTTGATGCAGGCGCTGAACCGGACGCGTCCCGCATGGTCGAGTTCGCCGCTGGCACGCATGACCGTGCATTGAAGATAACGGGTCGTCTCGATGCGCAAGCCGCTCCTGCTCACACATCCCAACTGCCCTCAGAGCGGCGTTATCACAGGTGATCGCCATTTTTCCCGGCATATTAGGCCTCGCGGTCCCCCGGCTTACCAAGCGGCCCGTCGAGCAGCTTGCGCAGGGTCGTGGCGAGCATGGCGGCGTCCTCGGGGTCGAGCGGGGCGGCCAGGCGCGCCAGGTTCGCGGCGTGCTCGGTGAGCGCGTCGTCCACGATGCGCAGGCCCTCGTCGGTGAGCCGGACGCGGAAGCTGCGCCGGTCGGCCGGGTCCAGGCTGCGCTGGACGAGCCCCGCCGCCTCCAGCCGATCCAGCCGGTTGGTCATCCCGGCCCGCGACATCATCAGGACCTCGGACAACTCCGAGGGGATCAGCGTGTACGGAGACCCGGCCCGCCGCAGCGCGGCCAGCACGTCGAACTCCCCCTGCCGCAGCCCGCGCTTGGTGAACACCCGGTCGACCTGTGGCACCATCAACCGCACGACCTGGGCCAGCCGCCCGAAGACCTCCATGGCGGAAAGGTCGAGGTCGGGCCGCTCGCGCCGCCATTCCTCGAGAATCCTGTCGATGGCGTCGCCCATGGGCCCAAATCCTAGTGCGAGGTGCCGGACTCCAGCGTCGGGATGACACCCTGGGCGGCGCTGACCAACACGATCATCGGCGACCGCGCCGGGCTGGGCAGCTCCAGTTCGGTGATGTTGCCCTGGACCCGCCGCTTGGGCCGGCCCGCGTCACCGTCCCTGACGTTGAGGATGCGCTCCACCGTCGGCGCCGCCGCCCGGATGAGCTTCCTGGTGGCGTGGCGCAGCCAGCGCAGCTCGCTGTTCATCCGCCGCCATGTCGCCGGGATGATCGCGGCCGGCTCGGCCTTGGTGCCCAGCCGGAGCGTGATCCGGCCGGTCGACCCGAACGCGCCGGGCAGCACCGGGTTGATGACGAACATGCCCGAGCGCAGCAGACGTACGCCCTGCCGGTTGACGTTCGCCAGGCCGCCCGCGCTGACCAGCGAGTACAGCTCGCAGCGGCACCCGTCGAGCGTGTCGGGGTCGAAGTCCGCCGGCGGCGGCTCCTCGAACACGATCTTGTCGAGCCGCAGCCCCGCCACGCCATCCGGCATGAGGCGCCCGCCCACGATCTGGCGCACCTCCTCGGAGACACCGTCGCCCTCCATGAGGTCGAGCGCCTCGACGCAGATCAGGCCGTCGTCGGGGATCTCCTCCGCCGCCAGGTCGAAGGCCACCTGGGCGTGCGCCTTGCGGCCGCGCAGCAACACGCACTGGCGCAGCCGTCCCTGGGAGCGGATCTGGATCAGCCGCGGCAGCGGGCTCGCGGGCTCGCTCTGGCCGGTGTGCCAGCCGGTCACCGACAGCTCGTCCACCGAGAGCGACATCCGCACTCGCAACGGGCGGCCCTGCGCGGCGATCTTGAACCCGGCCAGCCCCGACGTCTCGAACCTGCCCACGATCTGCGTGCCGCGGTGCAGCCGGTCGGTCACCTGCAACGCGGCGACCTGGCCGCTGAGCAGGTGGGCGGGCGGTATCGCGGGAAGGATCACCTGGTCGAGGTCGGTGGCGGATCCTGCGCTGCTCATCGAGTGCTCCTCGCGGGGATCAGTGTGGTGGAAAGCCCTGCCGGATAGCGGAAGTCGAAACGGGTGAGCAGAGGGTCACGCCGTTCCCACATGCGGTGGACCGCGCCGAAGAGCGGGTCGCCGTCGCGCTCGACGTACCGGAGGTTGACGGCCAGCACGCGGGCGTAGTCGTCACCGTGCGCCCAGTGCGGCAGCAGCTGGGTGGGCACGTCGGTGCCGCAGTGGCGCATCCAGAGCCACAGGCGGGCGCGCTCGCGCTGCTCGGGACCGAGGATGGTGTCGCCCTTGGCGTGCCTGGCGATGGCCTCCTCCAGCAACTGCCGGAGATCGGACGGCGAGCGCGGGACGTGCGTGGCCCCGCATTCGGCCCCTTCCGACCATCCGGCCTGGATGACGGGGATGCCGAAGGCGGGCAGGTCGACGTCCCCGAACGTGACCGCAACATCGGTCATGCTCCACAGAATGTTCGTGGACAGCGCTCCGCCCACGTACTTCATCCGGGCGTGGGCGCTCCCGACCGGGTCGGCGAACAACCAGTTGGCCGACTCGTCGGAGGTGGCGAACTGCGCCGCCGTCTCGAACAGCTCCGTGTCCTCGCCGGGCTCGTGGCCGAACACGGCGACCGTGGGCAGGCCGGGGTCGAGCCCCAGGCGGGCGCAGCCGTAGTTGCGCAGCTGGCGGCGTTCGGTGTCGGAGCGGACCTGGTAACCGCTCTTCGCCTGCCAGGCCACCCGCTCCGCGCTGGGCCCGATCAGCTCCCGGTGCGGCCAGACGTACTGCTCGAAGAACGCGGCGACCCGGCCCGGCAGCTCCTCCTGGAAGGAGCTCGGCCCGTCGTCGGGGAACATCGCGTACGCCTGCAGCGTGCCCGTGCCGTGCACGTGCACGACCGGGATCTCCCTGGGCACACCGCGATCCACCCGGCCGGTGACCAGCGCGACGGGCGGCGTCTCCGGCTGCAGGTCGCGGGCGGCCCCGAACACTTCGGCCAGCTGCCGCGCCTCCGGGTCGCCCAGCACGACCAGCCGCGCCATGGCCGCGCCGCAGACGGCCTTGGCGACCATGAGCGTGCGTGCCACGGCTCTGATGTCCTGGTCGAAGACCTCCGCCACGACGCATCTCTCGCCACTGGAAGTCTCTCCCCAGTGCGTACGAGCAGCGCGGAGCAGACGATCGAAGTGTCCGCCATCTCCGACACGACGCATGAGACCTCCACCGAGGACAGGACGATATTCCTGGTAGACGTTGCCAGAGCGGCGTGCGTCAGCCCTGCTCCTGACACGCTTCTTTGCCGATGCCTGACGGAAGCCATGGGGAGGCCTGGCGAGCGATCACGCCAGATGTGCCGGAAATCACCCGTGAAGGCCGAACAAACCGGCTCGCCGCGGGGTCCAAGCTTTTACATGGAGCACGCCATGGGCGGGTTTAGGATGCACCCTATTGCCCGAGATTGCTAGGAAGGTTGGGGGATTTTCCACATGGGTTCCCGTGTGTCGAGTATCGCGCGCCTGACGGGGGCCGCGGCAGCTGCCGGTGTGGTGGCCGCCGCCATCGCGCTGCCCGCGGTCGGAGGCACCGGAGCGATGTTCGTCTCGGCATCCGAGGAGCTGGGCATCAAACCCGAGGAGCTCAAGGAGCCCCCTCTGGCGGAGAAGACGGTGGTCCTGGACGCCGATGGCAACCAGATCGCGCAGTTCTACGAGGAGTACCGCGAGAACATCAAGCTCGACCAGGTCGCCGAGGTCATGAAGACGGCGATCATCTCGATCGAGGACTACCGCTTCTACGAGCACGGCGCGATCGACATCGAGGGCACCATCCGCGCCCTGGCCAAGAACCTCAGCTCGGGCGGCATCAGCCAGGGCGGCTCGTCCATCACCCAGCAGTACGTCAAGCAGGTGCTGCTCAACTCGGCGACCACCGAGAAGGAGAAGAACGCGGCGCTCGAGGCCAGCTACGCGCGCAAGCTCAGGGAGCTGCGATACGCGATGGCGATCGAGAAGAAGTACACCAAGAACGAGATCCTGGAGAAGTACCTCAACATCGCCTACTTCGGCGCCAGCGCGTACGGAGTGGAGGCCGCGGCCAAGCGGTTCTTCGGCGTGAGCGCCTCCAAGCTGACCCTCGCGCAGGCCGCGACCCTGGCCGGCGCCGTGCAGGACCCCAACGCCACGGACCCCAACCTGGGCAAGGAGCACCGGGAGCGGCTGCTGAACCGGCGTAACCTCGTGCTCGACACGATGGCCAAGCTGGGCAAGATCAGCCCCCAGGAGGCCGCGGAGGCCAAGACCAAGAAGCTCGGCTGGAAGAGCACCCCGCTCCCGGGCGGCTGTGGCGCCAGCGATTACCCGTACTTCTGCATGTACGTCCGCAACGAGGTCCTCACCAACCCGGTCTTCGCCAAGACGGCCAAGGCCAGGAGCCAGTTCCTCAACCGGGGCGGCCTGGAGATCACGACCACCATCGACCCGAAGATGCAGAAGGCCGCGGAGCAGGCCATCAAGAAGCACGTGTTCGCCTCGGACAACCCGGTCGCCTCGGAGGCGCTGGTCGAGCCGGGCACGGGCGCGATCAAGGCGATGGCCGCGAGCCGCAAGTACGGCAACAACAAGCGCAAGAAGGAAATGTCATACAACGTGGTCGCCGACGCGGTGCACGGCGGCGGCACCGGCTTCCAGGCCGGCTCGACGTTCAAGACGTTCACCCTGCTCACCGCGCTGAAGCAGGGCATGAAGATCAACGACGGGATCAGCGTCGGCAGCGGCTACCGGGCCCCCAACTACTGGGCGTTCAAGAACTGCAAGGGCCAGAACGTCGGCGACCTGCAGCACACGGTCACCAACGCCGAGGGTGGCGGCGGCGGCTTCAAGTCGCTGGCCACCGGCACGTGGGGCTCGGTCAACACCTTCTTCGTCGCGCTGCAGCAGAAGGTCGGCCTGTGCAACGTGGTCAAGACGGCCAAGTCGCTGGGCATCAAGCGGTCCGACGGCCTGGCGCTGACGGAGTTCGAGACGTTCACGCTCGGCACCAATGAGATGGACCCGGTGACCGTGGCCAACGCGTACGCCGCGATCGGCGCGCGCGGCAAGTACTGCGCGCCCATGGCGATCACCTCGATCAAGGACCGCTACGGCGCGGTGAAGAACTACGAACCCAAGTGCAAGCAGGCGCTCGACCCCGAGGTGGCGGACGCCGCGGCGGACATCCTGTCCGGCGTCTTCACCAAGGGCACCATGCGCGGCGTCGGCGGCATCGGCCGCCCGGCCGCCGGCAAGACCGGCACCACGGACGACCAGGCCACCGCGTGGTTCGCCGGCTTCACCCCGGACCTGGCGGGGGCGGTCAGCATCGGTGACCCACGGGGGTCGCAGAAGTACAAGCTCAACTACGTCACCATCGGCGGCCGCTACTACAGCTCGGTCTTCGGCGCCTCGATTCCCGGTCCGATCTGGAAGGACACCATGCTCGCCGCGTTGAAGGGCGTCCCGGCGACGGACTTCACGCCGGTGAACACCTCCCGCTTCGGCGGCTGCGGCCAGAGCTGTGCGCCGGTGCGGCCCGAGCGCGAGGAGCCGGAGGATGGCGATGACAGCCCCTTCGACATTCGTATAGGAGGGGATGACTGATCATTCCGGTGATTTCCATGACCAGATACGACAAATCGGACATGGAAATATGGCGTGATCACCATCCTGCACAAAAACCTCTAAGGGCTACCAACGCCTCTAGCTCCGCAAATTCGGAGTGCGTCCGCACAATGGGACGCACTCCTTGCAAAGACCCTATTAACAGCGCCGAAACATTGGTACCTTGGGAGCGCTCCCAGGAACTTTCCGCGAGGTGCTCCATGACCGAGCAGCCCACACTGGCACAGGTGGCGGCCGCTGCAGGGGTTTCCCCCGCGACCGCATCCCGAGTCCTCACGGGCTCTGTGCGGGTCAGTACCTCGACCCGCCGCCAAGTCTACGACGCCGTCTCCCGCATGGGGTACGTCCGACACCGGGCGCCCAGGGGTGCGGCAGCCAAAACCCTGGCAGACGGGGTCACGGCCGTGATCTGTGACCATCTGCCCCGACTGTTCTCCGAACCCTACTACGCGAGGCTCCTGTCCGCCGCGGGCGCCGTGATCAACGAGCACGGCACCCACCTCATGGTCACGACCGTCACCCCCACGTCGTCGACCCTGCCCGTACTGTCCGGCGCGGTCCTCATCATCGGCGCCAGAGAACGCCACCCTCTGGCGATCAAACTGTCCACGTCGGGCGTGCCGGTGCGCAACATCGGCCGCCCGCCCCACGACCTCAAACTCCCGTACGCCGACGTCGACAACTACGACGGCGGCCGGCAGGCGGCCGAGCACTTGCTGCTCAGCGGCCGCAGGAACGTGGCCGCCATCGGCGGCCCGCCATCCTTGCCTGCCGCCCGCGACCGGCTGGACGGTCTGGTCCGCACCCTGCAGGCGGCCGGCGCACCGGACGTGCCGGTGGCCTATGGGGACTTCACGGCGGCCTCGGGCACCCATGCCATGCAGTGGCTGCTGCGCCACGCCCCAGGATTGGACGCCGTGTTCGTCGCCTCGGACCTGATGGCGGCAGGCGCGATCCAGGCGCTGCGTAGGGCCGGGCGCAAGGTGCCCGCGGACGTCGCGGTGATCGGGTTCGACGATGCCCCGGTCGCCAAGCACACCGTTCCCGCTCTGACCACGATCCGCCAGCCCGTCGAGGAGCTCGCCACGGTCGCCACCCGGCTGCTCCTGACGGGGGCAGCCGGGATCGACCCCGTCCTCCCCACGGAACTGGTCGTCCGTGAGTCGGCTTGAGCCGGGGGAGGTGCTGGCCCGGCGGTATCTGCTGCTGGATCCGCTGGCCCGCGGGGGCATGTCCGTCATCTGGCGCGCCTTCGATCAGTCACTGCATCGGATGATCGCGCTCAAGGTGCTGACCTCGTCCCTGCACACCGACTGCGGCGAGCGGGTCAGCGTCCGGAGCGAGGCCCGCGCCGCCGCGAAATTCATCCACCCCGACACCATCGAGATCTACGACTACGGCGAGTGCGTCACCACGAGCGGCGCGGTCGCGGCTTATGTCGTGATGCCGCTGCTCGACGGCACGCCGCTGGCCGAGCGTATCGAGGCGGGCCCGCTGCCGTGGACCGAGGCGGCGAGCATCGCGCTCCGGCTGGCCCGGGTGCTCATGGCCGGGCACGCCCGCGGCCTGGTCCACCGGGACGTCACGGCCGAGAACGTGCTGCTCACCGCGGACGGGCCGAAGCTGCTCGACTTCGGCATCGCGGCCTGGGAGGGCGATCCGGAGGACGACCGGGGCACCCCGCCCTATGTCGCCCCCGAGCGCCTGCTCGGCGCCCCGACCCATCCCGCGGTCGACGTGTACGCCCTGGGTGTGCTGCTGCACGCCATGCTCACGGGGCGCACGCCGTACCCGGAGACCACGTGGGAGGAGATCGAGGCCGCCCATCGGACCTCTCCTCCGCCGCGGGTCCCCGGGGTGCCGCACACCCTCGCGTCGCTCTGCCAGCAGTGCCTGGTGCACCGGCCGGAGGAGCGGCCCACGGCGGCGGACATCGTCGCCGAGCTGACCTCCGCGCTGGGCTCGGCCACCCTGGGCCGGCACGTCAAGCGCGGCCTCACGGTCGCGAGCTCGGCCGCGCTCGCGCTCTCCGCGCTGTTGTGGTTCCAGCAGACGGGACTCCAGCAGCAGGGACTGCGGCCGGCGCAGGTGGAGAAGGCGGTGGTGGAGCCCTCGGCATCCCCCACAGCCAGGTACATCGAGAGCACGCCGGCCGCGGCGGTCACCGTCGACCAGGCGGTGGTCGGCTTCACGACCGTGCTGGAGGCCAGGACGCCGTGCGGCGCGACCGACGCCGACGTGGTGCTCGACCTCAAGCAGGTGCTGAGCGCCACCGTGACGCCGCGAGGTCCGTACGAGACCTCCACGGCCAACGTCCGCAGGAAGTTGTCCGACCGCTTGCGGGAGGGCCGGCTCACGCCGGCCTGTCTGAGCGAGCTGGAGGCCCGGCTCGACGACATCGAGAAGGCGCTCGGGCGCAATTGAAGGAGGGGTACGGCAGCACCAGCCGTACCCCTCCGATCGCGCGACGCGTGCCCCTCGCTAAAGCACGCCCGCGCGGGCTTCATGTGCAGGTGTAGCCGCTGGGCGCCTGCGTGTTGCCGTCCGGCCTGGTCGCCTGGAAGCCGAAGCTCGTCGAGGCGTTCGCCGCCAGGGTGCCGTTGTGAGCGAGGTTCCTGGCGGTCACCGTGGAGCCGCTGACGGTGAGGCTCGCGTTCCACGAACCGGTGATCGTGTGCCCGGCCGGCAGCGTGAACGTCACGCTCCAGCCGTTCTTGGCCGAGGACCCGGTGTTGGTCACGGTCACCGGCTGGACGACGTAGCCGGTGCTCCACGAGGTCTGGATGGTGGCGGCGGCCGTGCATCCGCCGCCGGTGCCGCCGGGCAGGGTGGTCACGGTGGCGGCGGCCGACTCGGGCGAGACGTTGTTCGCGGCGTCCCTGGCTCGCACCCAGTACCGGTAGGTGGTGGCGGGGCTCAGGCCGGTGTCGGTGAACGACGTCGTGGAGCTGCTGCCGACCACGGTGATGGTGTCCCCGGTCGCGCGTAGGACGTCGTACCCGGTCACGCCCACGTTGTCGGAGGAGGCGGCCCACGACAGGGTGGTGCCGGTGGACGTGGTGCCCGCGGCGGTCGGCGTGCCGGGTGTGCTCGGCGGCGTGGTGTCGGTGCCGGTGCCTGTCGAGCCGAAGGAGAAGGAGTTGACCGTCAGGCCCGTACCGCCGACCCAGGGCTCGAAGCCGGCCTGCACGCTGGTGAGGTACCACGACCGCTGCGCGTAACCACGGCTGATCGCGTCGGAGTAGAACGTGTTGATCGTGAAGTCGAGCGAGGTCGCCGGTGAGGTGCGGACGTAGGAGATCACGTTCCAGCCGATGTTGCCGTACCAGACCTGCCAGGTGCCGCCGGCCAGGGTGACGGTGCCGACCTGCGAGCCGACCGGCTGGACCGAGCCCTGCCTGTTGAGCCAGATCATGATCTCGGCGCCGGTGTTCTGGCCGTCGGTCCGCGGCGTGGGGTCGAACCAGATGTCGTAGGAGGCGTTGTAGGCACCGGAGCTCGGATACGTCATGCTCACGGTGCTGCGCAGGGCGGCGAACCCGGAGGCGCTCGCCTGCATGGGCAGGTTGCTGCCGGTGGTGCAGTTGGCGTAGTGGCAGCCCGCGTAGATGGCCGGGTAGGCGGCCGGGGACCCGTTGGTCGGCTTGTTGTGCGCGGCCTGGGTGACCGTGAAGCCGCCGTTCTGGTTGACGTCGATGCACTGCGCGGTGTCGGCGCCCCAGACATTGTTCATCACGACGTAGCGCCCGCCCTGGATGGTGGTCGAGGCGTATTTGTCGCACAACACGGGGGCGGCCTGCGCCGGCATGGCGAACAGGCACGTCGTGAATAACGCGATCAGGGGAATCGAGGTCCACTTCATGGTTCGGCCGCTCCTCGGGACAAGGGGGTGCTGGGAGCGCTCCCAATATGCCATCAAGTGCCGCGGTGACCAAGATCTGCTGAAAGTTTCACCGCGCGTTGTCGAAGCCACGCGCCACGTGATTCAATCGCGCTGGCCGGGCGGGCTGGGTCGTGGGGCAGTTTTCCTCTGTCGTCAGCACAAGGGAATCCCCATGAAATTATTCAAGTCGGCGGCGGTAGCCGCCGCCATGGTCCTGATCACTTCTCTCCTGATGGTGCCCACGCAGGCACAAGCCCACGGGGTTTCGATGTTCCCCGGTTCCCGCACGTTCCTGTGCTGGCAGGACGGTCTGCGGGACAACGGCCAGATCCTCCCCTACAACCCCGCGTGTGCGTCCGCCGTTCAGCAGAGCGGCACGACTCCCCTGTACAACTGGTTCGCGGTGCTGCGCTCCGACGGCGCGGGGCGGACCACCGGATTCATCCCCGACGGGCAGCTCTGCAGCGGCGGCACGGGCGGGCCGTACGACTTCACGGCATACAACGCGGTCCGCTCCGACTGGCCGCTGACCCACTTGACCGCGGGCCGCACCATCCAGATGCGGCACAGCAACTGGGCCAGGCACCCCGGTGCGTTCAACTACTACATCACCAAGAACGGCTGGAACCCCAACGCGCCGCTGAAGTGGTCCGACCTGGAGCCGTTCGGCAGCGTCACCAACCCGTCGGAGAGCGGCGGGGCCGGCGGCCTCAACTACTACTACTGGGACGCCCAGCTCCCGGCCGGCAAGTCCGGGCGGCACATCATCTTCACCCACTGGATCCGCTCGGACAGCAACGAGAACTTCTACAGCTGCTCCGACGTCACCTTCGACGGCGGCAACGGCGAGGTCACCGGGGTCGGCCCCGGCGGCCAGTCCCCCGGCCCGTCCGTGACCCCGACGGTCACGCCGACGGCCCCCGAGGGCGCCTGCACCGCCACGTGGAAGGCGACGGACACCGGCTGGGCCGGCCACTTCCAGGGTGAGGTGACCGTGCGCAACAACGGCACGAGCTCGCTGAACGGCTGGACGGTCAAGTGGACCTACAGCGGTGGGCAGGGCTTCGAGGGCGCACCGTGGAACGGCGTGTTGGCCGGGCAACCACCCAACGTGACGGTCACCAACGCCACCTACAACGGCCAGCTGTCGCCGAACGGCACCACCACGTTCGGCTTCAACGCCACTGGCTCCGTCCCGAACCCAGCACCCAGTCTGACCTGCACCAGCCCGTGATCAAAACGCGTCGCGGGCTAGTCGCGGCACTCGTCACCCTGGCCAGCCTGACCCTGGCCGGGGTGATGTTTTTCGCCGCCAGGCAGCCGTCGTCACAGTTGAACGCAGACCTCGCCGCGCAGGTGACCAAGATTCTCGAGGAATCCTCGCCCGACGAGCACCACGCCCACGGACACGCCTTCGACTCACGTGTCGTGTGCGCCGTGGAGCCGTTCGGCACCGAGCCCGCGGACGCCACCTCCCTCGTCGAGGTGACGTGGGTGTACGCCCGTCACATGTGCGCGATCACCGGCGAGAGCCCCGACTGGTCCGCCTCCGTGCGAGCCGGGGGCCCGATCGCCGTCAAGATCAGCATTCCGCCCCAGATCAGGGTGCCCGAGCCGGGAGCGGGTTATCCGGACCGGGTCAGGAACCTCATCCCCGAGCGCTACCACGAGCAGGCGTTCCAGGAGGAGTTCGAGGACGACGCGGCCATCGACGCCGCCCGCGAGAGGTTCTCCCAAGCGAAATAGCCGAGGACGAGATTACCGAGGCGAGATTACCGAGGCGAGATTACCGAGGCGAGATTACCGAGGCGAGATTACCGAGGACGAGATTACCGAGGACGAGATTACCGAGGACGAGATTACCGAGGACGAGATTACCGAGGACACAGACAGATAAACGGACGCGGCCGACTGGAGGAATCGGCCGCGTCCGTCCCATCCGGGCGGGGATGGTGTTCATCGGGCAGAGATATTGAGTTGTGGCCTCACCTCCTCATACGCAGCCGACGGCCGGGGTGTTCAGTTGGCGCAGGCGTAGCCGGTCGGCAGCTCGGTGTCGCCGTTCGGACGGCCGGCCTGGAACCCGAAACCGGTGCTCGCGTCGGGGCCGAGCGTGCCGTTGTAGCTCAGGTTCTTGGCCGTCACGGTCTGGCCGTCGACCGTCACCGCGGCGTTCCAGTAGCCGGTGATCGTGTGCCCGGCAGGCAGCTTGAACGTCACCGTCCAGCTGTTCTTGGTCGTGGAGCTGGTGTTGGTCACGTTCACCGAGGACACATAGCCGGTGCTCCACTGGCTCTGCGCGGTGCCGGCGGCCGTGCAGCCGCCACCGGCGAGCGTGGTGAAGGGCACGGTCGGCGACGGGCTCGACTGGTTGCCCGCGGCGTCCCTGGCCCGCACGTACACCTGGTACGCGGTGGACGGCGACAGCCCGGTCAGCGTGATCGAGTTCGTGGCCGCGGCGCCGAGGTGCGTGCCGGTCGAGGTGTAGACGTCGTAGCCGGTCACGCCCACGTTGTCGGTGGAGGCGGCCCAGGTCAGCGTGGCGCCGGAGGCGGTGACGTTCGACGCCGACGGGGTGCCCGGCGTGCTCGGCGGGGTCGGGTCGCTGGTGCCGCCGCCGTAGATCGAGGCCTCCTTGGAGGTGGCGGCGATGCCGTTGGCGCCGTTGAACAGCCGCTGTCCCCACGGGGTGAGCTGAGTGACGTCGAAGTTCGTGACCTGGTCGAGGTACTCGACGCCGCCGCTGTTGCCGCTCCACGACCAGCCCAGGTAGCCGATTCCGCGGCTCACGGCCTGCGCCATGATCGTGTTCTCGTCGGGGTCGCCGTCGGAGTGGTTGTGCCCGAACTCGCCCACGACCAGCGGCAGCCCCGCGGTCTTGAACGCGTCAAGGTACGCGGTGACCTCCGAGGCCGTGTCGAAGACGCCGTACATGTGGACCGAGAAGATCGTGTTCTTGTCGGGGTCGCTGTCGAAGACCGCCCGCGCGTTGTCGCGCATGGTGAACTGCCAGTCCTGGCCCCAGTTGGGCGCGTCCACCATCAGCGCGTGGTCGAAGCCGTTGTCACGTAGCTTCTGGATGGCGGCCGTGGTGCGGGCGGCCCAGCCGGGGGTGACCGCGTTGTTGCCGATCGGCTCGTTGCCGATGTTGACGATGATGTAGTCCTCCTGGCCGACCAGGGCGGACTTGACGCTGATCCAGTAGTCGGCGGCCTGGTCCAGGGTGTAGGCGCCGCTCTGCTCGCCGTACCCGGTGGTGTCGTGGTTCTCCAGGACGCAGATGAGCTTGTTCTGCTTGCACAGCTGGACGACGTTGGCCACGTCGGCGGCGTTGTTGGCGGTCCAGCGGCCGCCGCTGAGCACGACGCGGACGGTGTTGGCCTTCAACGATTTGATGTCGGCGAACGCCTTGGTCCGGCTGGCGTACCAGGTGTGCGCGTGGCTGGTGCCACGCATGACGAACTCCTGACCGTTGCTTTCGAGGATCTTCGTGCCGCTGACGTGGATGCCGGTCGCGGCGTTCGCGGCCGTGGCCGGAACGACCACAAGGGCCGTCGCGACGGCCAGTGCGGTGAACAGGGACTTCATCGAGTGCCTTTCCATGAGCCGTGGGAACCGCCCCCGGGGAGCGGCGGGGGCGGTTCCGTGCTCAGGCGGGTGTGCAGGTGATCGGGTCGGGGGTGGTGGCCGTGCCGCTGGCGATGAAGCCGAACGTGGCGGTGGCGTTCGGGGCGAGCGCGCCGTTCCAGGCCTCGTTCTTGACCGAGACGCTGGAGCCGGTCTGGGTGTGTTTGCCGCCCCACAGCTGGCTGATCTGGTTCTGGGACGTCCAGGCGACCGTCCAGCCGTTGATCGCCGAGGTGCCGGCGTTCTTCACCGTCACCTCCGCCTGGTAGCCGCCGCCCCAGGAGCTCGTCACCTTGAAGGCCGCCGTGCAGCCGCCCGGGGGCGGCTGCTCGTCCGTGGTGGTGAACGGCGTACCGTCCGACGGCGCCGAGGTGTTGCCTGCCGCGTCCCGCGCCACCACGGAGGCGGTGTAGGACGTGGCAGGGGTGAGACCGCTGAGGTCGAAGGATGCGCTCGTGGCCGTGCCTACCTTGGTGGACCCCAGGTAGACGTCGTAGCCCGTCACGCCCACGTTGTCCGTGGAGGCCGACCAGCCCAGCCTGGCCGTGGAGCCCGTGATCCCGGAGACCGTGGGCTTGCCGGGCTTGCTGGGCGGAGTGTCGTCCTCTTCCTCCGGACCCGGCGGCTCACCCCAGATCTTGGTGGCGCCGCTGTAGAGGGTGATGTTCTGGGTCCGCGCCGGCGTCGCGCCGGGGGTCGTGGGGATGTTCCGGTACGACCAGTCGTTGGCCGGGTCCCACGTGCCCGCGCTGCTGATCCTGAACTGCACCTCCCTGCGGTGTTGCGACTGCCCGGCCGGGGCGATGACCTGCCCGGAGCAGTCGATGTTGACGTAGTACGTGGTGCCGCCCGCCGAGTGCAGCGTGGGCGCCTTGCACTGCGTGTACGCCGACGACACGCTGATCTGCGAGGCCGTCGTCGTGCCGTCCAGCGTGAAGTAGTAGCGGAACGCCCCGTCGGACAGCACCCTGGCGGGCCAGGCCGACTGGTTGCGGACGATGGCCTTGATCTCGGTGAAGTTGCTCCCCGAGGCGTTCACGCCCGCCTCGACGAAGATCTCCGGACCGTCCGGCGTCTCCTGCGCGGGGAAGTTCGCCGCCGGGGCGCCGCCGTACTCCTTGTAGAGCCTGGCCACCGCGCTGGTGAAGCCGGCGTTGTAGTCGGTGGCGACCTCGTTCATGACGTAGTCGTCACGCTTGTCGGTGTAGGCGTCGTTCGGGTCGGGCGGACCGCCGACGAGCGCGCCGTACAGGGTGTGGCGGGTCTGCTCGGGGTTGGTGATCTGGTCGGTCCACGAACCGTGCGCCGTACGGTGATGCGGGTTCTTCGGGGGGTTGGCGCCGAAGCCGATCAGATAGGAGGAGCTGCGTGGGTTGTCGCCGAGCGCGTAGTTGATCTGCCGTACCGCGAAGTCGTGGTAGCGGGCCTTACGCGTGGCGTCGGTGATCGAGTCGCTGTGCACGAGCGCCGCGAACGAGGTGTTGGCCGCGTACCGCAGCGAGCCCCACCGGTCGAGCACGGCCTGGCCGCCCGGCGAGTACTTGACCTGGGAGCCGTTGACTCCGACCGTCCACCAGTCGAGCCAGCGGTTGGCGTCGTCCAGGTACTGCTGCTTGCCGGTCAGCTTGTGCAGGAGCACGTACGCGCCGTAGGACTTGTCGTCCCAGGCGATCGTCCACTTGTACGACTTCGTCGTGGACTGCGGCTCGGTGCCGAGGTTGGCGTAGCCGCTCTCGGCCTTGGTCAGGTAGGAGGCGTCGTTCGTGGCCCGGTAGAGCCAGATCGCGCCCCACACCAGCTCGTCGTTGTAGCCGCTCCAGGAGTTGTAGTACCCCTGCGCGTCGGTGATGCAGTCGCTGTACTTCTTCCTGACGGTGTCGGCGAAGGAGTACAGCTGCTTGGCGTGCGTCACCAGCGTGTCGGCATATGTCGGGTTCGTCGGGCGGAAGACGATCGAGGAGGCCGCCATTGCCGCCGCGGTCTCACCCGCCAGATCCGACCCACCGCAGGACGCGTCGATCTTGTACGCGGGCCGGTTCATCTGCATGGCCTCGGCCGGCCCCCACCAGGCATGGTCCGTGCCGCCGTTGCCGACCTGCCCGTAGAGCACGTTCGGCGACGGGTGTGCCTTGATGAAGTAGTCGTTGACGAACTTGAGGTTGTTGAGCAGGTGGGTGAGCTGGCCGGAGCTCGCGTACGCGTCGCGGTACTCGACCGCGCCCCAGGCCAGCATGGTGGCGGAGAACGCCATCGGGAAGCCGAACTTGACGTGGTCGCCCGCGTCGTACCAGCCGCCAGTGAGGTCCACGCCGACGTCCTTGCCATCGTTCATGCCCGAGTCGCCACGCCAGGAGACGCGGTTCCAGTCGGGCAGCGCGCCCGACTGCTGGGCCTCGTAGAACCACAGCGACTTCTGCAGCGCCTCGCCGTAGGCGAAGGCCGGTGCGGCGGAGGCGGGGGCCGCCGGCCCTGCCACCACAAGGGGCAGGACCAGCGACACCGCGGCTATGAAAGCTGCCTTTCTCACGGGAAGAGCCGCCCGTACTCGGCGAGCGCGACGGCCACGTCGACCTGCGCCCAGAACCGGTGGTAGTTGAAGGTCGGCACCGGGCCTGTGCCGGCCAGGTAGGACTCGACTTCCTTCCAGTCAGGGTCGTTCTTGTAGAAGGACCTGATCGAAATGAACGTGGAGTTGGAGTCGATGACGTCGCCGTTCGGCATCTTGCCGGTCCAGCCGGCCGGCACGTACACCTTGTCGTCGATGCGGTTGTAGTCGGCCTTGGTCTCCGACACCGACACGCCCTTGGCGTCGCGGTTGTCCCAGACGCCGTCGAGCAGCGCCTTGGCCGTGTCACGGGCCTCGGCGTGGTTCGCCCTGGCCGCGTAGTACATCAGCGCCTTGGCGTAGGAGCCGGCGACGCCGACGTCCTGGGTGTGGTCCACGACCGTCACGCGCAGGTCCGGGTTGGCCGGCGGCATGCCGGTGGTGGCGTTGAAGTCACCGGCGGGCTGGCCGGTCCACCGCAGCGTGGAGGGCATCTGGTAGCTGCCGTCCGCGTTGATCGTGGTGTGGTCCAGCGCCCAGGTCACCCACTTGTCGAGGATGGCCTTGGCGTCGGCGTTGCCGGTGACGTTGTAGAGCTCGGCCACCCGCTCCATCGTCCACGCCTGGAAGCCGAACCACTGGTTCGACGGCGGGTCGTGGTAGACCGGCTGCCAGTCGTAGGCCATGCCGTGGAACTTCGGCAGGTTGCTCGGCGGCGCGCTGTAGTTGCCGTTCCAGCTGTTGGTCGCGCCGCCGGCGATGGCGCCGTCGGCGGACTGCAGCCACTTGTAGAACTGCAACTGGCGGGTCAGGCTGGTGCTCCAGTCGGCCGCGCCGGTCTGGCTCTTGGGCTTGAGCTCGGTCACGTTCGACAGGGCCCAGGCCGCGAACGGGTTCTGGTAACCGGAGTGGTTGTGGCTGGAGCCGATGCGCCAGGCCCATCCGGCGTTGGGGTCGGTCGCGCCGCCCCAGGCGTAGTACCAGTTGAGCAGGTAGGCGGCGGAGTCCTTGCCGGTGCCGACCGGGCACGAAGGGCTCGTGCAGCCGGGCTTCTTGAAGTACTTGTCGTACATCGCGTAGCGCAGGTAGTCACCCATCTTGGCGGCCTTGGCCACGGTCGCGGAGATGTCGCCGGCCTTGTTCTGCGCCTTGGCCCAGGTCAGCGCCCAGTACGCCACCTGCACGGCACGCGCGTCGGCGTCCGGGGCGTTGGTGTACTTCCACTGCTTGGCGTAGGAGCCGTCCTTGATGAACAGGTCCAGGTAGCCGTTCGTGCCACCGTGCTTGAAGGTGTCGCAGGACGGCTGCGGGATCGTCTCGAAGACCGACTCCTCCGGGCCGCGCTGGTAGGTGTTGATGTAGGCGGGCTTGGTCGTGCCGTCACCGCAGCGGCCGAAGCCGTAGGTGTTGTCGACGTCCAGCAGCCAGTGCATGCCGTAGATGTCACGGGTGTTGTACGCGGTCTGCAACTCGTTCGCCAGCGGGTCGACGCCCACCGGGACGCTGGAGTCGATCGGCGAGGGGTAGTTGCTGATCGCATTGTGCTCGGCCGCGTACGTGGCCGGCTTCGACGGGTTGTAGAAGGAGTTCGTCGGCTGGTCGGCGGTGGCCGGGATGATGTACTTCTCCATCGAGGCCCACGCGTTGTTGAACTTCGACCAGTCGCCGGTGACCTGCCCGTACGTCGCCTCCAGCCACAGGTAGTAGCTGTAGGCCTCGGACGTGGTCTCGTGCCCGTGGTCCGGCGCCTCCACCATGAACGTCTCGACCGAGTGGTAGGGCACCCCCTCGGGCGAGAAGTAGCCGTTGGCCGGGTCGTGGAGATCGTTGTAGAGCTCGACGAAGCGCTTGACGTACTCGTTGTCGCCGCCGAGGTCGTTGTCGGCCTCGCTGACGTTGACGTCGATGGGGTCGTAGCCGGTGGCGCTGACCCTGATCACGGCCGAGCCGCTGGTCGTGTCGCTGTCCTCGGCCGCGTTCACCGTCACGGTCTGCGCGGTGTTCCAGTTGGCCGGCGTGAACGTCCTGCTGGCGGGGGCGGGGACGGTGATGTCGGGGTCACCACTGACCTTGGCGACGTTGACGGTCACGTTGGACGAGGGCGCCTGCGAGAGCTTCACCGTGAAGCTCGCCTGTCCTCCCTCCGGCACGGAGAGCGTCAACGGGCTCACCACGAGCGCGGGGCCCGTGTCCGGGGAGACCGTGATGCCGACCGGGTCCGAGGTCTTGGTCGCGCCCCCGTTGTCGGTGGCCTTGGCGGTGATCGAGTAGCTGCCGGCCGCCACGTTCTGCCAGCTGTAGTTGTACGGCGCCGAGGTGTCGGTGCCCAGCAGCGTGGAGCCCTGGTAGAAGTCGACCTTGGAGATCGTGCCGTCGGAGTCGGAGGCATTGGCCGCGATCGGCACGGTGGCCGGCGCGGTGAACGTCTGCCCGGCGGTCGGCGAGGTCAGCGACACGGAGGGGGCGACGTTGTTGCCGCCGCCGCCACAGGTGACGCCATTGACGCTGAACGTCTGCGGGTTCGGGTTGCTGCCCGTCCACGTGCCGTTGAATCCCATGGTCGCGGAGGCCCCGGTGCCGAGACTGCCGTTCCACGGCATGTTCGTCCCGGTCATGCGAGTGCCGGACTGAGTCCAGTTCGCACCCCAGCCGCTGGGCGTGTACTTCTGGCCGGTGGTGGGGAAATCGAAGGCCAAGGACCACGAGGTGATGGGGTCGCCGGTGTTCTTCAACGTGATGTTCGCGGTGAAGCCGCCCTGGCCAGGGCTGCTCGTCCACGAGTTGGCGGCGTACGTCACGTCACACGACACGGCGGCCTGGGCGGGAGCGGCCGCCACGGCCGTGGTCGCGCCCGCGACAAGGACGAGGGTCGTGGCCATGGCGAGCCGTCTCGTCAAGCGCGATAAGAACGAGGGAGGTCTGTACGTCAAGGGGATCTCCATGGGAGTAGGGGTGTGGGAGCGCTCCCAAACGGGATTGTGGGTGCCATCCGTCGTATGTCAACGAAATGGCATTGCGGTAACCCCTGTATTTCCTCCCACCAGGCTGCCGGTGATGAAAGTTTCATCGATGTTCCAGGGCATTCAACGAGCATGCGGGGCGGCGGACAGCTCCGCGGAAGCCGGGCTCTGTACAGCGCGGCGAGTCCGGCTCACGATGGGAGCGCTCCCAGCCATCTAGCAGCACTGGAGATGATCGCTCGTGAGACTCCAACGCGGCCTTCGGAAATGGGCCGTGACCATGACCGCCGCGAGTGTCGCGGCCTTAGGGCTCGTCGTCGGCCAGAGCACGGCCGCCAACGCCGCGGCGGCCTGCGACGTGACCTACTCTGCCAACTCGTGGACGAGCAGCCCTGGCCAGGGCGGTTTCACCGCGAACATCACGTTGAAGAACACCGGTGACCCGATTTCGTCGTGGTCACTGGTCTTCGACTATCCGACCGCCGGCCAGAAGTACACCCCGACCGGCTGGGGCGCCAACTGGAGCCAGTCCGGCAGTCGCATGACCGGGACGAACATGCCGTACAACGGCAGCCTCGCCACCGGCGCGTCCGTGTCCGTCGGCTTCAACGGCACCTGGACCGGCAGCAACCCGAACCCGGAGACGTTCAGCGTCAGCGGCGTCACGTGCGGCGGCACGACGACGACGCCGTCGGTGGTGCTGTCGGCCAGCTCGGTCGCGGTCAACGAGGGCGGAAACGCGACGTTCACCGCCAGGCTCTCCTCGGCTCCGGCCGCCAACGTGACCGTCAACACCACGCGGACCAGCGGTGACGCGGACCTGTCCGTGAGCTCCGGCAACCCGCTGACGTTCACCCCGTCCAACTGGAACACCGCCCAGACGGTGACCCTGGCCGCGGCCCAGGACTCCGACACGACCGCGGGCACGGCGGCCTTCAGCGTCTCCGGCAACGGCGTCACCGGGGCCACGGTCAACGCCACCGAGGTGGACGATGACTCCGTGCAGGAGCAGTCGATCATCGTGACGCCGACCGCGGTGACCGTGCCCGAGGGCTCCACCGCCACGTACGCGGTGCAGCTGGCCACCCAGCCCTCCTCGAACGTGACCGTCACCTCGACGGCCGGCACCGGCGACACCAGCATCACCGTCTCCTCCGGCGCCAGCCTCACGTTCAGCCCGACCACCTGGAACAGCCCGCAAACGGTGACCCTGGCCGCCGCGCAGGACAGCGACAACACCAACGGCAGCCGTCCCATCTCGGTCGCCTCCACCGGGCTGACCTCGCGGACCGTCACCGCCACCGAGGCCGACGACGACGGCGTCATCAACCCGCCCCACGTCGAGAACCCGTACGCCGGCGCCACCGGTTACGTGAACCCCAACTGGTCGGGCAAGGCGGCCCAGGAGCCGGGCGGCTCCGCCGTGGCCAACGTCTCCACCGCCGTGTGGATGGACCGCACCGCCGCCATCGCCGGCTCCGCAACGGCCATGGGCCTGCGCGCCCACCTGGACGAGGCGGTCAGGCAGGACGCCGCCAACGGCTCCGCGCCGCTGACGATCCAGGTCGTCGTCTACAACCTGCCCAACCGCGACTGCTCGGCGCTGGCCTCCAGCGGCGAGCTGCTCATCGCCCAGGACGGGTTCAACCGCTACAAGACCCAGTACATCGACCCGATCGCGGCCATCTTCCGCGACTCCAAGTACGCCAACCTGCGCATCGTGGCGATCATCGAGCCCGACTCGCTGCCCAACCTGGTCACCAACATCAACTCCTTCGAGAAGTGCCGCGAGGCCAACGGCCCCGGCGGCTACGTCGACGGCGTCAGGTACGCGCTGAACCAGCTCGAGCCCATCACCAACGTCTACTCCTACGTCGACGCCGCCCACCACGCGTGGCTCGGCTGGGACTCGAACTTCCAGCCCGCCGTCGACCTCTTCTACAACACCATCTCCGGCACCACCGCCGGGGTGGACAGCGTGGACGGCTTCATCGTCAACACCGCCAACTACTCCATCACCTCCGAGCCGCACTTCACCATCAACACCCAGGTGGGCAATCAGTCGGTCCGGGCATCCAACTGGGTGGACTGGAACTACTACATCGACGAGCAGACCTTCGCGACGGAGCTGCGCAGGCGGCTGATCGCCAAGGGCTTCCGCTCCGGGCTCGGCATGCTGATCGACACCTCGCGCAACGGCTGGGGCGGCAGCGCCCGCCCGACGGCGCCGAGCACCTCGACGGAGCTCAACCCATTCGTCGACCAGTCGCGCGCCGACCGCCGCATCCACGCCGGCAACTGGTGCAACCAGAAGGGCGCGGGCATGGGCGCACGGCCCACCACCAACGTCCCCGCCGGGTTCGACGCCTACGTCTGGATCAAGCCTCCGGGCGAGTCCGACGGCGCCAGCAGGGAAATCGAGAACGACGAGGGCAAGAAGTTCGACCGCATGTGCGACCCCACGTACACCGGCAACGAGCTCAACAAGTTCAACATGTCGGGTGCGCTGCCCGACGCGCCGCTGTCGGGTCAGTGGTTCTCCGCGCAGTTCCGTGAGCTGCTGGCGAACGCCTACCCGCCGATCAACTGAAGACCTGGCCGGGCTGAGCAGCCTCGAGCTCGCTCAGCCCGGCCGGAGGGGCCTGCCTGACCCAGGTCCCTCGGAGGGACCCGCCTGACCCGGGTCCCTCGGCTTTCGGAAGGGGCCGGGTCCGATCGACCCGGCCCCTTTCATTGTGCGCGCCGCCACTCCGACACGATCTGCTCGACATCGAAGGGCATGAGGTTGAGTGGCGGCCCGGACAGCCCCGTCCTGATCGCCTCGCGGATCTTGTGGTTGACGTCCTCGATGATCTGCCGCGCCTCGGTCTCCGACCGGGCGCCGCGCGCCTGGGCGAGCGCCTCCTCCGCCGCCTTGCGCAACGCCAGCGTCGGCGGCAGCGGCATCGTGAGCCCTTCGCTCTCCACTTTCTGCTTGATCCACCACATGTCGTCGTGCGGCCGGTCCAGCCCCGGCAAGGGCTTGCCCGCGCCCGGCAGGTCGTCGAACTCGCCGCGCTCCATCGCCTCGCGGATCTGCCGGTCGACCCAGCTCTCGAACGGTACGCCGGGCGGCTTGCGCTGTGTCACATCATCTCCCTCATGCCAGGTTGTGACTGGGTGCGAGAGGGCCGCGCCAGCCGAGCACGGCCTCGGTCATGCGTACGGAGTTCACCGCCGCGGGCACGTCGTGCACGCGCAGAATGCGGGCGCCCTTGACGATGGAGACGACGTTGACGGCGATCGTGCCTTCCTTCCGCTCCCCCTGGGGACGGTCGAGCGTCTCCCCGATGAAGTCCTTGTTGGACAGCGCCACCAGCGTCGGGTATCCGATCGCGGTGATCTCCTCCAGCCGGCGCGTGAGCTCCAAGGAATGGAAGGTGTTCTTGTTGAGATCGTGCCCGGGATCGATGATGATCTTTTCGGGGGCGATGCCCGCCTCGAGCGCGAACGCGACCCGCTCCCGCAGGTAGCCGGCCACGTCGGAGACGACGTCGGCGTAGCTCGGCCGGAAGACCCGCTGTCCCGGACCGCCGAGGCTGTGGGTGACGACCACGCTCACGCCTGCCGCCGCGGCGACCTCGGCGATGCCGGGCTCGCGCAGGCCGTTGGTGTCGTTGATGACGTCGGCGCCGGCCTCGATGGCCGCCCGGGCCACCTCGGGCCGGTGGGTGTCCACTGAGATCACGGCGTCCGTCGCGGCCCTGACCTCGGCGATCACCGGGGCGACGCGCTCGATCTCCTCCGCCGCGCCGATCTGTGCCTGCGCGGCGCTGAAGGCGAACCCGCCGATGTCCACCCAGTCGGCGCCGTCGTCCACGGCCTTCTTCGCGGCCGCCACGGCGCTGTCCAGCGCGTACGTCCGGCCGTGGTCGTGAAAGGAGTTGGGGGTCCGGTTGACGATGGCCATGATGGCGACCTGGCGCTCGAAATCGAACTCCCGCCGGCCGATGCGCCGGACCGGGGAAATGATCTCGGGGGAAAGCCGCTCGCCGCTCACGTTGCGAGCCTACCTGGCGCTGGAGCAGGCCAGTCAGGCGGTGAAGCCGCCCGGCGGGTGACCGCCGGCCGAGACCCTGATGCGCCTCATTTGCTGGCGCGTGCTGAAGTCGGGCCCCCGCGGCAGCCGCATGGTGAGCCGCACCGTGGTGCCGAGCGGACCGGTGTGGAAGTCCGCCGTGTCGGTCAACCGGCGGATCAGATAGATCCCTCTCCCGGTGTAGCCGAGGTCGGACGGCCGGCTATGACCGTCCACGTAGTCGTCGGGGATGCCCGACCCCCGATCCGTCGTCTCAGAGCGGATGACGCCGTTCACCGTCCACAACTTGAAATACCCGTGCCCGCCCGCATGCTCCACGGCGTTGACGACGCTCTCGTGCACGGCCAGAACGAAGTCGTCCAGCCTCGGGCCGTGCAGTCCGCACTTCTCGGCGAGCTCGGCCACCGCACGGCGCAGCTTCGTGACGTCGTGGAGCGTGAAGGGCAGGATCAATAGGGTGCGCATGGCAGGCTCCTCCAAGCTGGCCTGGCTTTGCCGACGCGCAGAACCCGAGGGCGCGACGCTCCCGGAAGCGGAATCGAGGTGAAGGACCTGTTGGAAAGTGGCCCGTGCGGAGGGGTCCATGGCGTTCCTTCCGTGTCGTTCTGACACCCAGGCCGCGCCTCAGGACCTCCGAGTAGTCCACCCCTTCCCAAGGAAGCGGAAATAAACACTCCGCTACCTTTACGGGGCTACCTTTTTCCCGGCTGCTCTTACGAGCGTCCGCCGACGCCCGTGGCGAGCTCCTTGAGCCTGGCGCCCGGGCCTCCGTCCGGTGCCAGCGGGGCGGTGTCCATGCCCGCCCCGTCGTGCAGGCCGTCGATCAGCTCCCGCACGGCCTCCCACGAGGAGCGCCGCGGCGTCCAGCCCAGCACCTCCTTGGCACGTTCCACCTTCATGACGGGAAGCCGCAGGGCCATGTCGAACAGGCCAGGCGCGGCGGGCAGCAGCCTCATGTGCCACCCCGCGGCCATGGCCGCCCTGGCCAGGCTCTGCGGCACCGACACCGTACGGGTGTTAAGCAGCTTCGCCAGATCGTGCGGGTCCAGCACGGGCTCGGCGGCGATGTTGAACGGGCCTTTCACCGGCCGCATGGTGGCCAGCCGGTAGGCCTCGGCCACGTCCTCGGCATGCACCACCTGCAGCCGCAGGCCGGGGATGTCCGGCACGAACGGGATGCGCCCCGGCCGGATCAGCCGCCGCGGCACGAACGGCCCGCCGAACAACCTGCGCTGCTCGGTCGCGGCCGCCCGCTGGAAGACGAACCCCGGCCGCATCCGCACCACCCGGATGCTGGGGTGGTCGTGCTCGAAGACGTCGAGCACCCGCTCCACGTACGCCTTCTCCCGCCCGTACGCGGCACCCGGCCAGCCGTGCGTGGGCCAGCTCTCGTCCACAGGGCGGTCCTTGGGCCCCGGCGAGTACGCCCCCACGGACGAGGCGTGGATCAGCGCGGACACCCCCGCCTCCGCCGCGGCGCGGAAGACCCGCATGCTGCCGAGCACGTTCGCCCGCCAGGTCGTCGCCGGGTCCCTGGTCGGCTGGAACAACCACGCCAGGTGCACCACAGCGTCCGCGCCGTCGAAGATGCGCGTCAGGTCGGCGGAGGCCACGTCGGCCTGCCGCCAGTCGGTGCGGTCGATCCGCCACCCCGGCAGGCGGCGCGCGACACCCACGATCGAGCTCACGCCGTCGTCCGCGGCGAGCGCACGCACCACACTGGTCCCGACGTTCCCGGTAGCCCCGACCACAACGACTCTCATGACCGCTCCGCTGCCCGCTCTGGGGCCCGCGAAACCCCTATGACCTTGGCCTTACGGCTGCAGGAGAATCTTTATGGCTCCGTCGGACTTCTTCTGGAACATCTCGTAAGCCCTCGGCGCCTGCTCGAGCGGCATCCGGTGTGTGGTCAGGTCCATCACGCCGAGCGGGTCGGCCTCGTCGGTCACCAGCGGCATCAGCCGGCTGATCCACCGCCGGACGTGGGTCTGGCCCATCCGCAACGTGATGCCCTTGTCGAACATGCGCAACATCGGCAGCGGATCCGTCATTCCGCCGTAGACGCCGATGACGGAGATCACGCCGCCCCGGCGGACGGAGTCGATGGCCTGGTTGAGCGCCGCCAGGCGGTCCACGCCCGCGTTGGACATCAGCGGCGCGGCCACGGCGCTGGGCAGCATGCCGGCGAGCGTCTGGGCGAGCTTGGCGGCAGGCGAGCCGTGGGCCTCCATGCCGACCGCGTCGATGACGGAGTCCGTGCCGCGTCCCGACGTCCGGAAGCGGATCTCCTCGGGGACGTTGTGCACCTCGCTGGCGTCGATGACCTCGATGCCGTGGCGGCGGGCCATCTCCAGCCGGGCCATGACGCCGTCCACGCCGATCACGCGGCGGCCGAGGTGGCGGGCGATGCGGGCGCTCATCTGGCCGATGGGGCCCAGGCCGAAGACGGTGACGCTGCCGCCGTCCGGGATCTCGGCGTACTCGACGGCCTGCCAGGCGGTCGGCAACACGTCCGACAGGTAGAGGAAGCGCTCGTCCGGCGGTCCCGTCGGCACCCTGATCGGGCCGAACTGGGCCTCGGGCACCCGTAGGTATTCGGCCTGGCCGCCGGGCACCTGGCCGTACAGCTTGGTGTAGCCGAAGAGGGCGGCGCCGGTGCCCTGCTCGCGTACCTGGGTGGTCTCGCACTGCGCGTACAACTCCATGCCGCACATGTGGCAGTGGCCGCAGGAGATGTTGAACGGGATGACCACGCGGTCGCCGGGCTTGATGTTGGAGATCGACGGGCCGACCTCCTCGACGATGCCCATGGGCTCGTGACCGAGGATGTCGCCTTCGGCCATGAAGGGCCCGAGCACCTCGTACAGGTGCAGGTCGGAGCCGCAGATCCCGGTGCTGGTCACCTTGATGACCGCGTCGTTGGGCTCCTTGATCGACGGATCGGGCATGTTCTCGACCCGTACGTCGCGCTTGCCGTGCCAGGTGACTGCCTTCATGCCCGATCGCATACCCCCACATCGGACATCAAACGGCGCCCCCCGGTGGCGCCGCCCGGGTCGTCATGGCATCCCCCGCTCCCGGAACGGCCGTGGCAAACCAAAACCGGAGTAACCAAAGGCGCTTTACACGCTCAGTATTGGGTGAGTAACTATTGGTAGTGACGGACTGACAGAAGGAGCCGCGCGAATGCCGGTGAGCTTCACTCAGCACTCCCTGGGTTCACGCATTGATCAGCACCTGAGCGGTTTTCTCGAAACCTGGCGCGCGCTCGTGTCCGACCCCGACGTCGAGGCCGCGTACGGCGTGCTGAACGGTTTCGTCCTCGGCGGCGGCAAACGCATTCGCCCCCAGCTGTGTTACTGGGGCTGGCGCGGCGCCGGCGGCGACGACTGCGACGAGATCATCAGGGCCGCCGCGGCACTCGAGTTGTGCCACGCCGGCCTGCTCATCCACGACGACATCATGGACGGCAGCGAGTTGCGCCGCGGCCGGGCGACCGTGCACAAGAGCCTGGCCGGGCTGTACGACGGCCCGGGCGCGGCGGCGTTCGGCCAGGCGGGCGGCATCCTGCTCGGCACGCTGAGCCTGGCCTGGTCCGATGCGATGTTGTCGTCGTGCGGGGTGGCTCCAGCACGGTTGCGGGCGGCGCACCACATCTTCGACGCCATGCGGACCGAAGTGATCAGCGGCCAATACCTCGACATGCTCGCCCAGCTCCGCGCCGGCGCCAGCGTGGACGAGGCGCTGACGGTGATCCGCTTCAAGACCGCCAAGTACACCGTGGAGCGGCCGCTGCAGATCGGCGGCGCCCTGGCCGGCGGCGCCTCCGAGTTGCTGGACTCCTACTCCCGGTTCGGGGTGCCGCTGGGCGAGGCCTTCCAGCTGCGCGACGACGTGCTGGGCACGTTCGGCTCGTCGTCGGAGACCGGCAAGTCGGCGCTCGACGACCTGCGTGAGGGCAAGCACACGGTGCTGATCGCGCATGCCCTGCGGCGTGGCTCGCAGGTGCAACGCGACCACCTCAGGCGCTGGCACGGCGATCCTGAGCTGAGCGAGGAACGGGCCGCCGAGCTGCGTCAGATCCTGGTCGACACCGGGGCGGTCGCCGAGGTCGAGGAAATGATCGAACAACGGGTGCGCGAGGCCGTGACGGCCCTGGTTGAGGCGCCGATCAAGCCGGAGGCCGCGAGCGCGCTGGCCGTGCTGGCCGATCGGCTCGCGCACCGCATCAGGTAGGGAGATTCCCAGATGAGCCGGGTACTTCTCGCGGCCCCGCGCGGCTACTGCGCGGGCGTCGAACGCGCGATCGTCACGGTCGAGGAAGCGCTGCGGCGTTTCGGTCCGCCCGTTTACGTGCGCAAGCAAATCGTTCACAACACCTACGTGGTCGGCGAGCTCACCGGGCGCGGCGCGGTCTTCGTCGAGGAGCTCGACGAGGTCCCCGACGGCGCTCTGGTGGTCTTCTCCGCCCACGGCGTCTCGCCGGCGGTCAAGGAGGAGGCACGGCGGCGCGGGCTGCGTACGATCGACGCGACCTGCCCGCTGGTCACCAAGGTCCACAAGGAGGCCGCGCGCCTGGCGCAGGCGGGCCACGAGATCGTGCTCATCGGCCATGCCGAGCACGAGGAGGTCGAGGGCACGCTCGGCGAGGCCCCCGGCCGCATTCACGTCGTGGACCCGGCCCGCCCCGGCGAGGTGACGGCGACCGGCTCCGGACCGGTGAGCTGGCTGTCGCAGACCACGCTGGCCGTGAACGAGACCATGCGGGCCGTCGCCGACCTACGTGGGCGCTTCCCGCACCTGTCCGACCCGCCCAGCGACGACATCTGCTACGCCAGCCAGAACCGTCAGGAGGCGATCACCAGGATCGCCCCGGAGTGCGAGCTGGTCATCGTGGTCGGCTCGGCCAACTCCTCCAACTCCCGACGGCTGGTCGAGGTCGCGCTGAGCGCCGGCGCGGACGCGGCCTACCTGGTCGACCGGGCCGCCGACGCGGACGAGCGGTGGCTGGACGGCGTGCGCACCGTGGGTGTGAGCTCCGGCGCCTCCGCCCCCGAGCGGCTGGTCCAGGAGTTACTCGGCTGGCTTGCGGCGCACGGCTACGCCGATGTGGAGCAGGTCACCTTGACCGAAGAGACTCTGACGTTCTCCCTCCCGCCCGAACTCCGATCAACTCGCAATCCCGGCTAGGCCATGCACGAGACAGGCAGGTGCACGATGACCGAAACCATCCCATCGACCGCGAACGGCGACGGACAGCTCAGCCTCAGCACCGAGGCCGCCAAGCAGCTCGCGACCACGACCAAGACGCCGCCGCAGATGCAGGAGATCACCTCTCGGTGGCTGCTGACGTTGTTGCCCTGGGTCCAGTGCTCCGGCGGCGTGTTCCGGGTCAACCGGCGCTTGACGTACACCCTGGGCGATGGGCGGATCACCTTCAGCAACACCGGATCCGAGGTACGCGTCATCCCGGCCGAGCTCACCGAACTGCCCATGTTGCGCGGCTTCGACGACATGGAGGTGCTCGAAGCACTGGCCGGCCGGTTCGTCCAGCGCGAATACGAGGTCGACGAGAAGATCGTCGCTGAAGGCGGCACGGCGGACCAGCTCGTCCTGATCGCCCATGGGCGGGTACGCAAGATCGGGCGCGGTGCGTACGGCGACGAGCAGAACCTCGCCACCTTGGCCGACGGCGACTACCTCGGCGAGCAGTCCTTGATCGACGGCGGCGCGTTCGAGTACACCTGGCGGGCCAAGACGCCCACCACCGTGCTCACACTCGCCCGGCAGGACTTCGAGCAGATCGCCGAGCAGTCGCCCGCGCTGCGCGAGCACATCGAGCACTGGCGCTCCAATGTGGAACACGCGCACAACGACTACGGCGAGGCCGCCATCGACATGTCCTCGGGTCATACCGGCGAGCCCACGTTGCCCGGCACGTTCGTGGACTACGAGCTGAGCCCACGTGAATATGAGCTGAGCGTGGCCCAGACGGTCCTGCGCGTGCACAGCCGGGTGTCCGACCTGTACAACCAGCCGATGAGCCAGCTCGACCAGCAGCTCCGCCTCACGGTGGAGGCCCTGCGGGAGCGCCAGGAGCACGAGCTCGTCAACAACAGGGAGTTCGGCCTGCTCCACAACGCCGACTTCGGCCAGCGCATCCGCACCCGTTCGGGGCCGCCCACGCCCGACGACCTCGACGATCTGCTGGCCACCGTGTGGAAGGACCCGGCGTTCTTCGTGGCCCACCCGCTGGCCATCGCCGCCTTCGGCAGGGAGTGCAGCAAGCGCGGCGTCTACCCGCAGGCCGGCGAGGTCAACGGGCACCGGGTGCCATCCTGGCGGGGCGTCCCGATCTTCCCGTGCAACAAGATCCCGATCTCCGGCACGAGCACGACGTCGATCCTGCTCATGCGGACCGGTCAGGAGAACCAGGGCGTCGTCGGCCTGCACCAGACCGGCATCCCCGATGAATACCAGCCCAGCCTGTCGGTGCGCTTCATGAGCATCAACGAGCAGGCCGTCGTCTCCTACCTGGTGAGCGCCTACTACTCGTGCGCCGTCCTGGTGCCCGACGCGCTCGGCGTGCTGGAGGACGTGGAGGTCGGCAGGAACGGCTAGCCCCGGCATCCAGGGCCGGCGACCGCCTCGTGCGCGGCTCGCCGGCCCGCTGACCGATCCACGTGAGGAGTGACCATGAGCCAGCCGTTCGAACTGCCGGACTTCTACATGCCGTACCCGGCGCGGCTCAACCCGCATCTGGACGTGGCCCGCGTGCACTCCACACGGTGGGCGCGCGACATGGGCATGCTCGAAGGCTCGGGTGTCTGGGAGCAGGCCGATCTGGACGCCCACGACTATCCGCTGATGTGCGCCTACACCCATCCCGACTGCGACGCCGACGAGTTGTGCCTGATAACCGATTGGTACGTGTGGGTCTTCTTCTTCGACGACCACTTCCTGGAGGTGTTCAAACGTACGGGCGACCTGGAGGGCGGCAGGGCGTACCTCGCCAGGCTCGCCGGTTTCATGCCGATGGGCGCCGACCTGACCATGCCATCGCCGGCGAACCCGGTCGAGGCGGGCCTGGCCGACCTGTGGGCCCGCACGGTGCCCGGCATGTCGCAGGACTGGCGTGAGCGCTTCGCCGAGAGCACCAGAAACCTGCTCGACGAGTCGCTCTGGGAGCTGGCCAACATCAACAGGGGCCGGATCGCCAACCCCGTCGAGTACATCGAGATGCGCCGCAAGGTCGGCGGGGCGCCGTGGTCGGCCGGGCTCGTCGAGCATGCCGTGGGGGCCGAGGTGCCGGCCAGGATCGCGGCCACCCGGCCGATGCGGGTGCTCAAGGACGCCTTCGCCGACGCCGTGCATCTGCGTAACGACCTGTTCTCCTACCAGCGGGAGGTCGGGGACGAGGGCGAGCTGAGCAACGGGGTGCTGGTGCTGGAGACGTTCCTGGGCTGCACCACGCAGGAGGCCGCCGACGCCGTCAACGACCTGCTGACCTCGCGGATGCAGCAGTTCGAGCACACCGCGCTCGGCGAGCTGGGGCCGCTGTTCGCCGAGCACGCGATCGACCCGCTCACGGCGGCCGGCGTGCTGGCGTACGTCAAGGGGCTGCAGGACTGGCAGTCGGGCGGGCACGAGTGGCACCTGCGCTCCAGCCGGTACATGAACCAGCGGGTCAAGTCCGGCCGGCCGCTGGGCATGTCGTCGCTCGTGGACCTGCTGGGGGCCAAGCGGGTGCGGAGCTTCACGCGCGTCCCGTACCAGCGGGTGGGGCCTTCTCAGATCCCCGACCTCTACGTGCCCTTCCCGCTCAGGCTGTCGCCGCACCTCGACGCGGCCCGGCGCAACACCGTGGCATGGTGCCGGGAGATGGGCCTGCTCGAAGCCCAGCCGTGGGTGGTCGGCTCGGCGGTGTGGGACGAGGAGAAGCTGATCGACTTCGACCTCCCCCTCTGCGCGGCGGGCCTGCATCCCGACGCCACCCAGGAAGGGCTGGACCTCGCGTCGTTCTGGCTGAGCTGGGGCACCTACGGCGACGACTACTTCCCCGCCGTCTTCGGCAGGTCGGGCAACCTGGGCGCCGCCAAGATCGCGGTGGACAGGCTGTCGGCGTACATGCCGCTCGACGGCTCTCCCGCGCCGCCTCCCGCGAGCGCGCTGGAGCGTGCGCTGGCCGACGTGTGGCGGCGTACGGCGGGGCCGATGCCGGTCGCGGCGCGCGGCAAGCTCCGCGCGGACGTGGAGAAGATGTGCGCCTCATGGTTGTGGGAGCTGGCCGGCGAGCTGGTCCATCACGTTCCCGACCCCGTGGACTACCTGGAGATGCGCAGGCTGACCTTCGGTTCGGACTTCACGATGGGCCTGTGCCGGCTGCGGCACACCAAGGGCATCCCTGACGAGCTCTACGCGAGCGGGCCGATGCGGGCGCTGGAGAACGCGATGATGGACTGCGGCGCGCTCGTCAACGACGTCTTCTCCTACCAGAAGGAGATCGAGTTCGACGGCGAGGTGCACAACTGCATCCTGGTGGTGCAGAGCTTCTTCGACTGCGACTACGCCATGGCGCTCGCCATCGTCAACGACCTGCTGACCTCGCGGATGCGGCAGTTCGAGCACATCGTCGAGCACGAGCTGCCGATCGTGTGCGACGAGTTCGGGCTCGACGCCGAGGGCCGGCGGGAGCTCGGCGCGTTCGTGGACGAGCTGTGGCGCTGGGTGACCGGCATACTCCACTGGCACCGCAACTGCGCACGCTACGACGAGAAAACGCTGCTCCGGCACAAGCGGCCGGCGCGGTGGCGGCTCGGCGGTCCGAAGGGGCTGGGCACCTCGGCCGCGGTCGCTTTCGCCCCGAGCAGGTGAGGTGGCGGGCTAAACGGGCAGGTGATGGGCGCGGGGCTCGTAGTACCACCCCATCATGCGCAGGAGCCGCCGCTGGTACGGCGTGACGTTGTGCAGCCGGATCCACCGCTGCGACGGGGGAAGCGTGGGCATGACGAGCACACGCAGCCCCGAGACGTCGATGAAGGTCAGCTCCCCCGTGTCGACGACGACGTACGAGCCTTGGCGGCAGCTCGCCAGGGCTCCGGCCAGCGCGCGGCTGTTGGAGGCGTCGATCTCGCCGATCAGCGCAACGGCCGGGGCCTCGGGCGCCGTCAAGCTCCGGCGCACCATGATCTTGAGTTGCTCGTCCTGGTAGAGCAGCCGCTCTTCGAGAGCACCCACGCTCCTCGCACCCCCCAACACGCCATGCCTCGGGGGTTGTGGATTAGCCAGAACCAAGGCTACACGACGTACGTTTCACAATGTAATTTTCACGAGAATATGACCGAATTAGTGAGAAATCCTGAAGAGTCGGGCAGAACGCCCCTCCGGCCGCCGGGCCGCTGATGCCGTAACCCCGTGCGGGCCGGGCCTGCCCGCGTGGTCCGGCGGGTTTACCGGGGATCTCCCGAGCCGCGCCCTCGCCGCGCCTTTCCGATGAAGTCGCCAGACAGGAAAGCCGCGCATTTTTCCTTCCAGCTCCTGGAAATCGGCGCCGAATATACGGCTCGAGGCGAATAGGAGATCCGCCGCCGACCGGCCGGATATATCCGGACTCGCAGTGGTTTGCCCGAAGGCGTTTCATCCCTGCAGAGAGGGTGAAAAGTCACCCCAACACCACCCACGCGGGCATCGATTCGGGGGCGCTGAATACCTGATGAAAGGAAGATGGACACGAACACTGATCGCGGCGGCATGCGCCATCGCCTGCACGTTCAACGGCAGGTCGGCGACCGGGATCATCGCGCTGCGCGCGGCGCTGGAAATGATCGGCGTTCCGTACTCGTGGGGCGGTGGCGGGGTGCACGGGCCCGGATACGGGATAGGGAAGGGCGCGAAAACGAAGGGATTCGACTGCTCGGGACTCGCCGAGTACGCCTACGCGCGGGCGGGGGCGCTCATCGGATCCACGACACAGGAGCAATGGCGTTCCGGGATCCAGGTGCAGAAGGAGTTGGTGGAGCCGGGGGATCTGGTCTTCTACGACAACGAGCCGCAGCGTGCCGGGCCGGAGCACGTCGGCATCGCGGTCGACGGGGAGAAAATGGTGCACGCGCCGTACACGGGGGCGTTCGTACGCGTGGACCGGCTGGAGCGGGAGGACTTCCTGGGGGTGGTGCGGCCGGGCGTCGGCCGTGCCGGCCTCGAGGTCTGAGGGTGAGCCGTGCGGCCCAGGAGCGACCTGGGACCGCACGGCGCTCGAACGTTCCGGTGTCCTTACAGAGCCGTCCGTGGCCTCGCGAGCACCCACGACGAGCTCTGCCGGTGTCACCTCGGCACCAGGAGGGTTCTCTGCCGACATCACGCCAGGAGCGTCAGGAGCGGAGTCCGCCCGCCGTAGCCGAGCTGTCCACGTTGCCGTCACCGAGCTCGGACTGGTGGTTGCTCAGGAGACCGAGGTCGAGCTCCTGGACCTCCAGCCCCTGGAAGATGGTGAGCTCGATGTCCCTGACCGAATCGTTGAGCGAGTGGTTGCCCACGTCGTTCAGCACGTCGTCCACGATCTGGAACTGGCTCAGCAAGGCCATTCCCGAGTTGTGCGGGTTGGGCTGGTCGGCGGACGCGGCGGTGGCGGAGACGCCGAGCGCGACGGCCGCGATTGCCGCGCCGGCCAGAATACGACGGATCATGTTTGTTTTCCTCCATGGATGGGGCGCGGAAGAATTCAGCGCCGTGGTCGTTTGTGCGTCGCCTTGGCACCAAGAAGACGATCTGGCCAGACGGCCGCCACCATGGGCGGCCGCGCATCGCCCTCCTGCCTACGCCACGCCAGGAGCGTCAGGAGCGGAGTCCGCCCGCATTAGCCGAGCTGTCCTTGTTGTAGTTGCCGAGCTTGGGCTGGTAGTTGCTCAGCACATCGAGGTTGATCTCCTGGAGCTCCGCGAGCTGGACGCCGGTGATCTCGATGTCCCTGATCGAATCGTTGAGCGAGTGGTTGAGCACGTTGTTCAGCGCGTCGTCGATGATCTGAAACTGGCTCAGCACCGCGTGACCCGAGTTGTGCGGGTTGTGCTGGTCGGCGGACGCGGCGGTGGCGGAGAGGCCGAGCGCGACGGCCGCGATTGCCGCGCCGGCCAGAATACGACGGATCATGCTTACTTGCCTCCATGGATGGCGCGGAAAACCCGGCGCCACAGTCGTTTGTGCAGGGCTGTGAGGTGCCGCCAATAACAATCGCGGCACCCTGACGGAATCGCAACTTAGAACTCCCTCCCATAGGTCAAGGAGGCACCTCGTTTTCTTGGCAGTCGGTTTTCACGCAACTCGCCGACCCGCGGCATTCATGTCCCGCGCACCACCCGGCAAATGAAGTCGATTTGGTCGGCGGCGGTATCGATGGAACAACCTTTCACCGCGCTATAAGAAATGATCACCCGAAACTTTGAGCATCCCCGTACGCCGATCGGTGTAGCCGGAGTGCCGTCCTCAGGGGGACGCCGCGCGCGGACAAAGCCATGACGATGGCCAGGAGTTCCCGAATCCAGAGGTGAGGTGAGACCATGGCGCCGCGTATCCGCAAGACCGTGTTGGTTATCCACATCGTCGTCTCCGTCGCGCTGGTCGGCGAGGTGTGGGGCCTGGTGGCGCTGAATACGGCGGCGGCCCTGACCGAGGATCTGGAGCTCGCGCACGCGGCCTATCGGCTGATGCCCACGCTGGTGTTCGCGGGCGGCATACCGCTGAGCCTCACCGCCTTGGCCACCGGCATCACGCTCGGCCTGGCGAGCCATTGGGGGCTGTTTCGCTATTACTGGGTGGTCGTCAAGCTGGTCCTGCTCGTGGCCGTGATCTGCGTGGGCATGTTCCTGTTCGATCCCGAGGGAATGGCCGCCGCCACCGAAGGCGCCAGGCAGGCCGGCGCCGCCCGCCAGTGGGGGCAGGTCGCGGCGCTGGGCACGCAGATCGCCATGCTGCTGACCGCGACGGCGTTGTCGGTGTTCAAACCCCGCGGGAAACTCCGGTGACGTCCGGGGCAGTGGCGGGATAGAAATCGACCATGAAGGACGAGATGCCGGAGCCGGTCCGCGCGGCCGTGGAACGGGCACGCGCGGCAGGGTTCGTCTACTCCTGCGAACCCGCCGTCGGCCGCCTGCTCGCCACCTTGGCGGCGGGGGTGCGGGAAGGGGGCCGCGTGCTGGAGATCGGCACCGGTGCCGGGGTGGGGCTCGGCTGGCTGGTGAGCGGCCTGCTCCCGCGGACCGACGCGACGGTGACCACGATCGAGCGCGATCCCGGGCGTGCCGGGCTGGGTGGCGACTGGCCCTCGTTCGTGGACTTCCGTACGGGGGACGCGCTGGAGTTGTTGCCGGGGCTGGGGACGTACGATCTGGTCTTCGCGGACGCGGAGGCGGGCAAGCAGATGGGGCTGGAGCTCACGATCGCCGCGCTCAACCCGAGAGGCGTGCTGGTCGTGGACGACATGGTGCCCGCGCCCGGCACGGTGTGGGATGCGGAGTTCGCGGGCCGTCAGGAGGCGGTACGGCGGACGCTGCTCGGGCACGAGCGCCTGGTCGCCGTCGACCTGCCCGGCCACGGCTCCGGCATCATCCTGGCGACGGCCCAATCTGCGTGAATGTAGAGAAAGGGCAGTACATTTCTCATTTCACGAAATACGGCACACGCGGCTGTCGACATGGCAGGATTGTCCACGGGCTGGCAATGTGGCGAACTGCTGATTTAGGAGCATAGATACGGAGTGCTCGCGATATGGGCGACATGACCGAAATGTTCGATAGCGACTCGCTCCAATCCGGGCCGACCGCGCTGAGGCTCCTCATCGGCGCACAACTGCGCCGGCTCCGCGAATCCTGTGGCATCACCCGCGAGGAGGCCGGATACGCCATCCGGGGCTCGCATTCCAAGATCAGTCGCATGGAGTCCGGACGTACCGGCTTCAAGAAGCGCGACGTGGCTGACCTGCTCACCCTGTACGGGGTGACCGACGACGCCGAGCGCGCGAGCCTGCTCGCGTTGGTCCATCAGGCCAACGCACCGAGCTGGTGGCACGACTACCGTGACGCGATCCCCGACTGGTTCGAGCCGTACCTCGGGCTCGAGCACGACGCCGCACTGATCCGTACGCACGAGGTGCAGTTCGTCCCCGGCCTGCTGCAGACCCGGGACTACGCCCGAGCCGTGATCGCGCAGGGTCACGAGCAGGACTCCCCCGAGCAGGTCGAGCGCCGGGTCGCGCTACGGATGCGCCGCCAGGAGATCCTGACCCCGCCTACGCCGCGCAAGCTCTGGGCGGTGATGGACGAAGGCGCGCTACGGCGCCGGGTCGGCAGCGAGGCCACCATGCGGGCGCAGCTGGAGCACCTCGCGCGGGTGGCCGAGCAGCCGCACATCACCCTGCAGGTCTTCCCGTTCGCCTCGGGCAGCGCCATCGGCGGCGTCGGTCCCGTCACCATGCTCAGGTTCGCGCAGGCGCAGCTGAACGACGTCGTCTATCTCGAACACCTCACCGGCGCCCAGTACCTGACCAAGGAGAGCGACGTCCGCCACTACCGCCATCTGCTGGACGAGCTCGGCGTGCTCGCCCCGCCCCCCGCAGAGACCCCCGCCCTCCTCGATCGGATCATCGAGCGGCTGTAGGCCTCACGACTTGCGCGCCACGCCGCACAGGGCGTCGACCTCGGCCAAGTCAGCGAGGGGATCGGGGTCCGGCCGCCACAGAGTGAGGGACACGACGCCCGGCTCGACGAGGTCCAGGCCGTCGAAGAAGGCGGTGAACTCCTCGCGCGTGCGCAGGTTGTACGGCACGCCCGGGCCCTCGTTGTGCTCCTCCTGAGCCCGGTCGAGCGCCTCGCCGGTGACCACGTTGACGCCGTCCCACATGGCCAGGTAGCTGCCGGGCGGCAGGGCGTCCATCAGCCGCCTGACGATCGCGTGGGCGCCTTCCTCGTCGGTCACGTAGCCCGCGATGCCCATCAGCATGAGCGCGACGGGCTGGGTGAGGTCCAGTGTCTTGGCGGCAGCGGTGATGATCTTCATGGGATCGCCGCGCAGGTCCGCGTCGACGTAGTCGGTCGCGCCCTCGGGGGTGCCGGCCAGGAGGGCGCGGGCGTGGGCCAGGACCAGGGGGTCGTTGTCCACGTACACGATCCGGCAGGTTGGATCCGCCCGCTGCGCGACGTCGTGGGTGTTGTCGACGGTGGGCAGCCCGGTGCCGATGTCCAGAAATTGCCGGACTCCGCCCTCGATGACCAGATAGCGGACGATGCGAGCGAGCAGGTGCCGCGACAGTCTGGCGATCTCGACGATGTCCGGGAACGCGCTGCTGAACTGGTCGCCTGCCTCCCGGTCGACCTCGTAGTGGTCCTTGCCGCCGAGCCAGTAGTTCCACATGCGTGCCGCGTGCGGGACGTTGGTGTCGATCCGGGGCGGGAGCGCCTGACCGGCCGGAGGGGGTTCACCCGTCATGGAGCTTCTCCTGATATGTCGGATCCGCGAGTTATCAACTTAGCGTCCGGGCCATCCGGCTTCCAGGTGTCAGACCGGCCGACGCCTCCTGACCCGTCGTCGGGTTGGGCGGTGGCTCACGCCCACTCGCCGAGCCGGGCAACGGCCCACGGCTGCTCGCCGAGCCAGGCAACGGCCCACGGCTGCTCGTCGATCGCCGACAGCCCATGCCCGCGCGCCCCACCCACCGACGGCCCCCCGCACGCCCATCGAGCCGCGCTGACGACGCATGACCGCACGCCACGCCGACCCATCGACCCCGTGCCCACGCGCCACGCCGAGCCAACGACCGGTGCCCGCCCATCGAGCGGCGCCGACGCTCAGGACCGCCCCTGGCCGGTCCACCGGATCAGCACCGGCCCGTCGGCACGGGTGGGTGGGGACCTACGGTCGCTCTTCGGACCGGGTCTGCCGATGCCACCACCGGCCACCGGGCCGACCGATGGCTCAGGGCCGCCGGACGCCTGACTCAGTGCCACCGGACCGAGCAGGGACGGCGGGACCGGGCGGCGGGCCTGGCCGGGGCGCCGGACCGAGCGCGCCACCGGACCAGGCTGGGCCTGTCTCTTATCCACATCTCCGAGCCCACGAGACCCTAAAA
>NZ_VCKY01000074.1 GCF_005889735.1 Nonomuraea turkmeniaca | reverse complement strand
GGAATACGCGTGGTCTTAGGGTCTCGTGGGCTCGAAGATTTGTATAAGAGACAGTCGCCCCGCTCACCGGCCGGCAGCGGGGCGCCCACGGACGACCTGAGGGCCGCCGCCTGACCCAGCAGGACCCCCGCCTCCTCGTGCCGTCCGGCGAGTGCCCGTGCGCCTGCCAGGCCCTCCAACGCCAGCGCCGTGGCCCGCGGGTCGCCGATCTTGCGGGCCACGGCGAGGCCCTGCGACTGAAGCTCCAGCGCGGCCGCCGCATCGCCGCGCTGCTCGGCGGCGAACCCCAGCTCGGCCAGGATCAACGCGGCTCCGGCCGCGCCCGCCACGTCCCTGACCCAGTCCAGCCACTTACGCAGCCGCCGCTCGGCTTCCTCCAGCCGGCCCCGCCGCCTGGCCACCAGCGCGAGCCCCAGCTCGGCGAACTCCTCGGCGGGCCGGTTCGACTGCGCCGCCGCCAGCCGCCTGGCCCGCTCGTGGTAGTCGTCGGCACTCTCGTAGTCGCCGGTCAGCAGGGCGATCCTGCCCAGCCGCGACAGCGCGTCCGGCACCGAGCTCCACAGGCCCAGCTCCTCGGCCATCCGCAGGCCCTCCCTGCGCAGTGCGGCGGCCTGACCGTAGTCGCCGGTGATCTCGGCGAGCGTGCCGAGGTTCTCCGCGGCCCGCATCTCGCCCCACCGGTCGCCGACCTTCCTGAACAGCGCCAGCCCCTGCTCGCCGTCCCGCCGCAGCGCCTCCAGGTCGCCCCGCATGGCGGCGTGCCGGGCGAGCACGTTCAGCGCCGCGGCGGTGCCCCACGTGTCGCCCAGCTCCCTGAAGACCTCCAACGCCTGGCGCACCAGGCTCATGCTCGCCGACAGATCGTCGTACCCGTACAGCGCGAACCCGGTGAACCACTTCGCCCTGGCCCTGACAAGGGGATCCTCGATGGCCTCGAACAACGCGGTGTCCGGTGCGTCGGGCTGCCCCGCCAGCATCCGCATCCCGGCCAGCCACACCCGGGTCTCCGCCGCATCGCCTACGGCCAGGGCGCTCTCCAGCGCCCGCCGGCCCTCGCCGAGCCTGCCGCGCAGCACCCAGTACCAGGCCATCGCGTTCACCAGCCGCACCGCCTCGCCGGCCGCGCCGAGCCGGACCGCCGTCTCCAGCGCCACCCTCAGGTTGGCGCCCTCGGCGTCGAGCAGCGCGAGCGTGCGCTGCTGCTCATGCCCTCGCAGGTACGGCTCCGCCCGCTCGGCCAGGGCCGTGTAGTAGCGGACGTGCCGCAGCGCGATCAGGTCGGCCTCGGCCGCCTCCCGCAGGCGTTCCTGGCAGTAGGCCGCGACCGACTCCAGCAGCCGGAACCGGGTCCCGCCGGCCCGCACCACCAGCGACCGGTCCACCAGCCTGGCAAGCAGGTCCAGCACGTCCACGCCCGGTTCGGCGCACACCTCCTCGGCCGCCTCCAGCGTGCACCCGTCGGCGTGCACGGCCAGCCGCCGCAACACCACCCGCTCGTCCGGGGAGAGCAGCTCCCAGCTCCAGTCGATCATCGCCCGCAACGTCTGCTGCCTGGCCGGGGCGTCGCGCGCGCCCGAGGCGAGCACTCGGAACCGGTCGTCCAGGCGGTCGGCGAGCTGGCGCGGGGTCAGCGCCCGCATCCTGGTCGCGGCCAGCTCCAGGGCCAGGGGGAGCCCGTCCAGCCTGGCGCAGATCTCCGCCACGTCCGCGTCCGGCTCGATCCCCGCCCGCGCCGCGAACAACTCCACCGCCGCCTCCGGCGCCAGCGGCGGCACGCTCCACAACCTCTCGCCCTCGATGCGCAGCGACTCCTGGCTGGTGGCCATGATCCGCAGCTCGGGCGCGGCACGCAGCAGGCGGGCCGTCAGCGTGGCGACCTGCTCGACGACGTGCTCGCAGTTGTCGAGGACGAGCAGTGTCCCCTTGCCTTCCAGGGCGGCCGCCAGCCGATCGACCATGGGCCCCGGCACGTCGTCCCGCAACCCCAGAACGCCGCCGACCGCCTCCGCCACCTCGACGACCCCCGCGTGCGGCCGCACCGCCGCCAGCTCCACCAGCCACGCGGCCCCGCCGAGCCCCGCCCCTTGGGAGGCGGCCGCCAAAGCCAGGCGCGTCTTGCCGACGCCTCCCGGCCCCGTGAGCGTGACGAGCCGGTTGGCCAGGAGCAGCGCACGAACCTCTGCCACCGCCGCCTCCCGCCCCACCAGACCGCTCAGGCGCGCGGGCAGGTTGGTCCGCGGCCGCACAGCGGCCACGTCCAGCGCCGGGTCCTGGCGCAGGATCGCCTGACGCAGCGCCGCCAGCTCCGGCCCGGGATCGAGCCCCAGCTCGTCGGCCAGCCGGCGCCTTAGATCCTCGTACGCCGCCAGCGCCTCGCTCTGCCGCCCCGCAAGGTAGAGCGCCCGCACGTGCACGGCCCGTAGCCGCTCGCGCAGCGGGTGTGCGGCCACCAGCTCGCCCAGGTCGGCGGCGACGAGCGCGGGCTCGCCCAGCTCCAGTCGCGCCTCCGCCAGCTCCTCCACGGCCGCCAGCCGCCGCTCCTCCAGCCGCGCCACGGCGGCCTGCGCGAACGGCTCGTCGGCGAACTCCGCGTAGGCGCCCCCACGCCACAGCTCCAGCGCCTCCCGGAGCAACGCGGCCCGGCCCCGGGGGTCATCGGCGCGTCGTGCGTTCGCCAGCAGCGCCTCGAAACGGCCGGCGTCCACCGCGTCCGGCTCCACGCGCAGCACGTATCCAGGCGCCCGGTACGCCACCAGCTCGCGATCCCCGAGCACACCGCGCAGCTGCGACGCTTTCACCCGCAGCGCGGCGGGCGCGTTGCCGGGCGGGCGGTCGCCCCACAGGTCCTCGATCAGCCGGTCGGCGGAGACCGTGCGGCCGGCGTGGATCAGCAGGTCGGCGAGGAGCGCCCGGACCTTGGTCTCGACCACCCGGACCGGCTCCCCGTCCGCCGTCCACACCGTGAGCGGTCCCAGCACCCCGAACCGCATTCCACCCCCCGTAACGGATTCCGAATCAGACCATAACGTCGCGCTCTGACACTTTTCGCATGCCTGACAACATCACCGTTCTCGGCCTCGGCCTCATGGGTTCCGCGCTCGCCCGGGCCCTGCTGGCCGCCGGCCACCACGTCACCGTGTGGAACCGCACGCCGGCCAAGGCCGACCCGTTGATCGCCAAGGGCGCGGCCCGCGCCGCCACCCCGGCGGAGGCCGTCGAGGCGAGCCCGCTGGTGATCGTCTGCCTGCTCGACTACCCGTCCGTCTACGAGGCCCTCAAGGAGGTCTCCCTGGCAGGGAAGACCGTCGTGAACCTCACCACGGGCCGGCCGGCCGAGGCGCGGGAGGCCGCCTCATGGGCGCGCGGCGCCGACTATCTGGACGGCGGCATCATGGCCGTCCCCCAAATGATCGCGGGCCCCGGCGCCCTCATCCTCTACAGCGGCTCCAAGGACGCCTTCGACCGCCACGAGCAGGCCCTCGCCGTCATGGCCGAGCCCAGGTACGTGGGGGCGGACCCGGGCATGGCGCCGCTGCTCGACCTGGCCATGCTGACCGGCATGTACGGCCAGATAGCCGGTTTCCTGGAGGCCGCGGCCCTGGTGACGTCGGCGAAATACCCGTTGACCGAGTTCACCACGACGTTGCTGATCCCGTGGCTCAACGCGATGGCCGCCCTCGGGTCGGCCTGGGCCGAGAAGATCGAGACAGGCGACCACCGCACGGAGGTGTCCAACCTGGAGATCAACAAGGCGGGCTTGGAGAACCTCGTCCGCACCTTCCGCGAGCAGGGTGTCAAACCCGACCTTCTGCTGCCCATGAAGACCGTCATCGACCAACGGGTGGCCAAGGGCCTCGGCCATGAGGGACTGTCGGTCCTGATCGAGGAGCTCGCCTAACGCGGCCGGAAGGCGGCCAGCGGGATGGGCAGCCACGTGGGCCGGTTCCTGGCCTCGTAGACCACCTCGTACACCGCCTTCGCCAGCTCGAACGCCCGCAGCAGCGCCGCGTCACCGCGGTTGATCCGGCCGCCGCCGGCCACGTACCCGTCCAGGAAGGTGCCCCGGTTGCGGTCCGCCCACTCCTGGGCCCTGGGCTCCAGCTCGGCGGCCTCGGGATGGCCGGCCAGCAGGTGCCTGGCCGCGTAGTCGAACGAGCGCAGCATCCCCGCCACGTCGCGCAGCGGCGACGACAGCGCCCTGCGCTCGGCCAGCGGTTGACCGGGCTCGCCCTCGAAGTCCAGCACCACCCAGTCGGTCGGTGTCCGCATGACCTGGCCCAGGTGGTAGTCGCCGTGAACCCGCTGCACGAACACCTCGTTGGTGAGCTGCTCCACCTGGTGGTAGGCGTCCTCAAGGGCGCCCACATGCTGCCGCAGCTCGGGCACCTCGGCCACGGCCCGGCCCAGCCGGCGTCTGAAGGCCTCCGCCATGCGCTTGACCTCGTGCGACTCCACGACATCCGTGGGGAAGGAGGCGGCCAGCTCGCGGTGCACGCGGGCGGTGGCGATGCCCAGCCGCTCCGACTCGGCCGCGAAGTCGCCGCCCGCCTCGGCGGCCGAGACCTCGGGCATGGAGGCGTACAGGTCGCGCACGCTGGCCAGCGCCAGGTCCCAGCCGTCGTTCGCGTTGGACAGGAACTCCTGCATGAACGCCAGCGTGGTGTCCGTGCCGTCGAGATCGGTCTCGATCCACCCGTACGGCTGCGCGATGTGCGGCGCGTTCCTGGCCGCCAGGGTGGTGATGATCTCCAGCTCCGGGTTGATCCCGGGGATGAGGCGGCGGAAGAGCTTGCAGATGTAGGCGTCGCCGTACACGAGAGAGGTGTTGGACTGCTCGGCCCCGAGCACGAGGCTGCGGGGCGAGGTGTCGATCTCGACACCGGGAACGTGGCGCATGCGCAGACCGCTGCGGGTCTCGTCGTGGGCCATGCCCTCGAGCAGCCAGCCGGTGCGGTCGGGGTCGTGTGCGGCGTCGTACAGGTAGATGTCGTCGATCGTGGCGATCAGGGCGTGGTTCAGCCGGTCGGGCAGCTCCGTGCGCTCGCCCAGCAGCAACTGGTAGCGGTCGCGCGAGTCGTCCTGCCAGACGGCGACGATCAAGTGTCTGAGTCCGGGCGTCAGCTCGACGTCCGAGTCGATCGAGAGCTGGTCGATCGGGCGCCCCTTGCCGCCGAACCATCGCTGGCGACTGATCCATGCGGCAAGGAGCTCAGCAAGCACGTCCTACTCCTCCTGGGTTATGGCCGGCGGGAGTGTGAACCAGTAGAACCCATGCCCAGGTAGCGTCAAAAGATACGGAAGTTCGCCAATTGCCGGAAATGGCACGCCTCCCATGGTTTCCACGGGGGAGACGCCGACGAATCTCCTCAGGTCTAGCTCGACCGGTTGCGGGAAGCGTGACAGGTTGTTCACGCAGAGCATCCGGTCGTCACCCAGCTCCCTGACGAACGCGAGCACGCTCGGGTTGGAGGAATTGAGCTCGATGTACTCGCCGAGGCCGAACACCGGGTGCCGCTTGCGGATCTCGATCATGCGCCTGGTCCAGTGCAGCAGCGAGCCGGCGTTCTTCTGCTGGGCCTCGACGTTGATGGCCTGGTAGCCATAGATCGGGTCCATGATCACCGGTAGGTAGAGCCGTCCCGGATCGGTGTCGGAGAAGCCGGCGTTGCGGTCCGGGTCCCACTGCATGGGCGTGCGCACGCCGTCGCGGTCACCGAGCCAGATGTTGTCGCCCATGCCGATCTCGTCGCCGTAGTAGAGCACCGGGGAGCCGGGCAGTGACAGGAGCAGCGCGGTGAACAGCTCGATCTGGTTGCGGTCGTTCTCCAGCAGGGGCGCCAGGCGGCGGCGGATGCCGACGTTCGCCCGCATGCGGGGGTCCTTGGCGTACTCGGTGTACATGTAGTCGCGTTCCTCGTCCGTGACCATCTCGAGCGTCAACTCATCGTGGTTACGGAGGAAGATCCCCCACTGGCAGTGCTCAGGAATCTTCGGCGTTTGAGCCAAGATTTCGGAAATGGGGTAACGGGACTCCCGGCGTACCGCCATGAAGATGCGAGGCATCAGCGGGAAGTGGAAGGCCATGTGGCACTCGTCCCCGCCGCCTACCGGGTCGCCGAAGTACTCCACCACGTCCGACGGCCACTGGTTGGCCTCGGCGAGCAGCACGCGGTCCGGGAAGAGCCGGTCCACCTCGGTACGGATGCGCTTGAGGTATTCGTGCGTCCTCGGCAGGTTCTCGCAGTTGGTGCCCTCCTCCTCGAAGAGGTAGGGGACCGCGTCCAGCCGGAACCCGTCGATGCCCAGGTCCAGCCAGAACCGCAGCACCTCCAGCATGGCCTCCTGCACGTCCGGGTTCTCGTAGTTGAGGTCCGGCTGGTGGTGGAAGAAGCGGTGCCAGTAGTACTGGCCGCGCACCGGGTCGTAGGTCCAGTTGGACGTCTCGGTGTCGATGAAGATGATCCGGGCGTCCTGGTACCTCTCATCGGTGTCGGACCACACGTAGAAGTCGCCGAACGGCCCCTCCGGATCGTGCCGGGAAGCCTGGAACCACGGGTGCGCGTCGCTGGTGTGGTTCATGACCAGGTCGGCGATGACGCGCATGCCGCGTTTGTGCGCCTCCTCGACGAGCCGCACGAAGTCGCCCAGGTCCCCGAACTCGGGGAGGATCTTCATGAAGTCGGCGATGTCGTAGCCGCCGTCCCGCAGCGGTGACTCGAACAACGGCAGCAGCCAGAGGCAGTCGACGCCCAGCCACTGCAGGTAGTCGAGCTTGTTGATGAGGCCACGGATGTCGCCGGTGCCGTCGCCGTTGGAGTCGGCGAAGCCCCTGATGAGCACCTCGTAGAAGACGGCCCGCTTGTACCAGTACGGATCGCGAGGCTTTTCCTCGTCAAAGGTGTTGGGAATGGGTGTGGAGCTCATGAGCGCCCTCGCCGAGTGCTCATGAGGGAGGCGCTTTCACACACGTTGAGGACTCCCCGCTGAATTCTGTTCTACCGTGGCGCGGCTCGGACGGTGAGAATGTGGGCAGGCTGGATGTGGGGGTCGAGGCGTACATAGTTGTTCTGCCTCCAGCGGTACGACTCGCCTGATAGCTCGTCGTCGACGACGAACTCGGCGCTCCAGTCGAGGCCGAGCGCGGGCAGGTCAAGATCAACAGTTGCCTCGTGGGTGTGGTGCGGATCCAGGTTGACCACCGCCAGAACGACGTCGCCCAGCCCGTGCCTTCGTGTGGCCGTGTCATAGGCGCCCGGAAGCCGCTTCGAGAAGCAGACGATGTCCGGTTGGTCGACCCTGTGGAACCGTAGATTACGCAATTCCTGCAGTGCCGGATGCGCTCTTCGGAACAAATTCAGGTGCGTGATGAAGGGAGCCAGGCTCCGCCCTTCCCGCTCAGCGGTAATCCAATCGCGGGGCTTGTACTGATATTTCTCGCTATCTAGATATTCCTCACTGCCTGGGCGAACCGGGATGTTTTCGCCGAGTTCGTACCCGGAATAGACGCCCCAGGTCGGCGACGTGAGCGCCGCCAGCACCGCCCTGATCTTGAACGCCGGGATCCCGCCGTGCTGCAGGTATTCGTGCAGGATGTCCGGCGTGTTGACGAACAGGTTCGGCCGCAGGTAGGCGGAGGTCTCGTGGGCGAGCTCCCCGAGGTACGTCTCCACGTCGTACTTGGAGTTCTTCCAGGTGTAGTACGTGTACGACTGGTGAAAACCGATCTTGGCCAGCGTGCGCAACATCGCCGGCCGGGTGAACGCCTCCGACAGGAAGATCACATCCGGGTCCGTCGTGTGGATGTCGGCCAGCAGCCGCTCCCAGAACCCCACCGGCTTGGTGTGCGGATTGTCCACCCGGAAGATCCGCACCCCGTGGCTCATCCAGTGCCGCACCACTCGTCTGACCTCGGCGTAGATGCCCTCGGGGTCCTTGTCGAAGTTGATCGGATAGATGTCCTGGTATTTCTTCGGCGGGTTCTCCGCGTACGCGATCGTGCCGTCGGCCCTGATCGTGAACCACTCGGGGTGCTCCTTGACCCACGGGTGGTCGGGCGAGCACTGCAGCGCGAGGTCCAGTGCGACCTCCATGCCCAGCTCGCGCGTGTGCGCCACGAACTCGTCGAAGTCCTCGATCGTGCCGAGGTCCGGGTGGATCGCGTCGTGGCCGCCGTCCTCCGACCCGATCGCCCAGGGCGAGCCCGGCTCGTCGGGCTCCGGGCTCAGCGTGTTGTTCCGCCCTTTGCGGAATGTGGAGCCGATGGGGTGGACGGGCGGCAGGTAAACGACGTCGAACCCCATCTTGGCGACCGCAGGGAGCCTCTTTGCTGCTGTCTGGAAATTTCCGGACTTGGAGATGCCGTTGTCGCTGACGATCGCCCCCTCCGACCGGGGGAAGAACTCGTACCACGAGCCGTAGAGCGCCCGGCGCCGGTCCACCCTGATCTTGTGGGACTTGGACCGGGTCACGAGATCGCGGTAGGGGTGCGCCTCCAGCAGCGCGGCGGTCTCCGGCAACTGCGCGATCGACAACCGGGCCCTGGGATCCAGGTTCTCGTCCCGCAACGTGGCGGAGATCGAGAGCAGCGCCGCCCGGTGCCCGCAGGCGCTCTCGCCGTTGCCGTTCTGTGTCTTGTGGCCTTTCGTGCCGCTCTGTCCGTTCTTGGGGGATCCGTTGGGGCAGTCCTGCATGCGTACGGCCTTGGCGGCCCGCTCGAAGAGCCTGGCGCCTTCCTCGCACATGAGATCGACGTCCATGCCGCGCGGAATCTTGATCTCCGCGTCGTGCAGCCACGTGTGGATGGGGTCGCTCCACGCCTCCACGCGGAACAGCCAGTCGCCCTCCGCGGGCAGAGTCACGTCCACGCCCCAGCGATCGGTGCCGGGCGCGAGCTCGCGCATCGGTCTCAGGCGACCACGCTGCCCGTCGGGCGCGGTCAGCACCACGCCCGCGGCCACGGCGTCGTGGCCCTCTCTGAACACGGTCGCCGAGACCTTGAAGGTCTCGCCGGCGACCGCCTTGGCGGGCCACTGCCCGCAGTCGACGACGGGGGAGATGTCCGTGATGGGAATTCGTCCGATCATCGCATTTCAAGGGTTTGCGGCGGCGCACCCGGTGCCGCCGGAGGCTTTCCTCGGCAGGATCGATCCTTGCACGTAAATTGTGGACAGCAGCGGATAGACCTCCCGAGTGTGGTGCGGGAGAGCCCAACAATAGGGAAAGTTGCCCCAATGCTCCCTCTTCATGCTCGTTCCCGGAAGGGGTTTGAACGGCCTTCGTGGGGGTGAAGGACTGACTGGTCCCTCCTAGCCCGTAGGGTGCACATCGTGAGAGCAATCCGCCGGTTCACCGTCCGCACCGTCCTGCCTGCGGAGCTGGCCGCCCTCGGCGAGCTCGTGCACAACCTCCGCTGGTCATGGCACCCGGAGACACTGGATCTCTTCGCTGAGGTCGACGCGGATCTCTGGGAGCAGGTCGGGCACGATCCCGTGGCCCTCCTCGGGGCCGTCACGCCGGCCAGGCTGACCGAGCTGGCCGCCGACCGCCGCTTCCTGCGCCGTCTCGCCGACGCCGCAGATGACCTGCGTGAATACATGACCTCGCCGCGCTGGTACCAGACGCTGCCGGACGGCGCGCGGACCATCGCGTATTTCTCACCGGAGTACGGCATCGCGGCCGCGCTGCCCCAGTATTCCGGCGGTCTCGGCATCCTGGCCGGCGACCACCTCAAGGCCGCCAGTGACCTGGGCGTGCCGATCCTCGCGGTCGGCCTGCTCTACCGGCACGGCTACTTCACGCAGTCGCTCTCGCCCGAGGGCTGGCAGATGGAGCACTACCCGTCGCTCGACGCGGGCGGCCTGCCACTGAGCCTGCTCAAGGAGGCCGACGGCACCGCCGTCAAGATCCGCCTCTCCCTTCCCGACGAGCGCGTGCTGCACGCGCAGGTGTGGGTGGCGCAGGTGGGCCGGGTGCCGCTGCTGCTGCTCGACTCCGACGTGGCCGACAACGACAACGCCGCCCGCGACATCACCGACCGCCTCTACGGCGGCGGCACCGACCACCGGCTCATGCAGGAGCTGCTGCTGGGCGTCGGCGGTGTGCGCGCCATCAGGGCGTACTGCCGCATCACCGGGCATGCCGAGCCCGAGGTCTTCCACACCAACGAGGGCCACGCCGGCTTCCTCGGCCTGGAGCGCATCCGTGAGCTGACCGAGGCCCGCCTCTCCTTCGACGAGGCGCTGGAGGCCGTGCGGGCGGGGACGGTGTTCACCACGCACACGCCCGTGCCCGCGGGCATCGACCGGTTCCCCGTGGACATGATCGAGCGCCACTTCGGCGGCACGGCCGCCTGGCCGACCGTGCCCGTCGAGCGCATCCTGGCGCTGGGCGCCGAGGCCGACCCCGGCCGGTTCAACATGGCCGTCATGGGCATGCGGCTGGCCCAGCGGGTCAACGGCGTGTCCCGGCTGCACGGCCATGTCAGCCGGGAGATGTTCAAGAATCTCTGGCCGGGATTCGACGTGGACGAGGTCCCGATCGGGTCGATCACCAATGGTGTGCACGCGCCGACCTGGGTCGGCCGGGAGTTCATGGAGCTGGCCGGCCGCGAGCTGCCCTCGCTGATCGAGCGGGCCCGCGGCTGGGAGGGCATCCAGAAGATCTCCGACAGCGACATCTGGAAGATCAGGGGCACGCTGCGGCGCCGCCTGGTCGAGGGCGCCCGGGTACGCCTGCGCAAGGCCTGGCGCGAGCGCGGCGCCTCCGACGCCGAGCTGGGGTGGATCGACGACGCGCTCGACCCCGAGGTGCTGACGATCGGCTTCGCCCGGCGCGTTCCGTCGTACAAGCGGCTCACGCTCATGCTGCGCGACCCGCAACGGCTGGCCGAGCTCCTGCTCGACCCGGAGAAGCCGGTCCAGATCGTGATCGCCGGCAAGGCCCACCCGGCCGACGAGGGCGGCAAGAAGCTGATCCAGCAGATCGTCAAGTTCGCCGACCAGCCGCGCGTCAGGCACCGGATCGTGTTCCTGCCCGACTACGACATGACGCTGGGCCAGCTCATGGTCCAGGGCTGCGACGTGTGGCTGAACAACCCGCTGCGGCCCTTGGAGGCGTCCGGCACCTCCGGCATGAAGTCCGCGCTGAACGGCGGGCTCAACCTGTCGATCCGCGACGGCTGGTGGGACGAGTGGTACGACGGCACCAACGGCTGGGCCATCCCCACCGCCGACGGCGTGGGCGATGCGGAGCGGCGTGACGAGCTCGAAGCCGCCGCCCTGTACGACCAGATCGAGCACGAGGTGTCCGACCGGTTCTACGACCGCCCCACCGACGGGCTGCCGCGGCGCTGGATGGAGATGGTCAAGCACACGCTGGCCTCGCTCGGGCCCAAGGTGCTCGCCGGGCGCATGCTCAGGGACTACGTCGTGGACCTGTACACCCCGGCCGCGAAGGCCGCCAGGGAGCTGTCGGCGGATTCGTACGCGCCGGCGAAGGCGTTCGCCGCCTGGCGGGTCCGGGTCACCAGGGCGTGGCCCGGCATCCGGGTGGAGCACGCGGAGGCGCTGGGCGTGGGGGACACGCCTGAGGTCGGTGCCACCGTCGAGCTGCACGCCACGATCGCGCTCGGTGACCTGGAGCCCGGCGACGTGCTGGTCGAGGCGGCCTATGGCAAGGTCGGGCCGCACGACGAGCTGATGCATCCCTCGTACGCGAAGCTGACCGTGGGGTCGGTGGACGACGACGGGAAGGCGCACTACACGGGCACGGTGCCGCTCGACCGCACGGGTGCCTTCGGGTACACCGTCCGGGTCGTCCCGTACCACCCGCTCCTCGCGACCCCCGCTGAGTTGGGGCTGATCGCCGTGCCCGAGGAGCCGGTGGGCATGACGAACGGCACGTTGCGTTAATCACGCCCTGTCGCAGCATTTCGGGCCCGGCTCGGCCATTCGCCCCAGGGGGGATAATCGGGACCGTGGACGACAGCGGCAACGGCCTGCGGGCCGACACTCTGGTGGCCACGGTTCGCGGTGTGCTGCCGTCCTTGACGCCGGCCGCCCAGACCGTCGCCCGGCTCATCCTGGAAGACCCGGCCACGGTGGCCAGGAGCACCATCACGGAGCTCTCCGCCGCCTCGGGCACCAGCGAGGCCACGATCGTGCGGACGGCCCGGCTGCTCGGGTTCGCCGGCTATCCGCAGTTGCGCCTGGCCCTGGCGGCCGCCGCCGCGCAGCCGGACCGGCTGGTGCCCGGCGACCTGGCCCCGGACGACCCGCTGTCGGAGGTGATCCAGAAGGTCGCGCGGGCCGAGTCCGAGGCGATCAACGACACGGTGGCCCAGCTGACCTCGGAGCGGCTCGGCCTGGTCGTGGACGCCATCGTCGCGGCCCGGCGGATCGACGCGTACGGAGTCGGCGCCTCCGGGCTGGTGGCCGAGGACGTGGCGCAGAAGCTGCTGCGCATCGGCCTGTCCAGCCACGCCTTCCAGGACGCGCACCTGGCGCTGACCAGCGCCGTCCTGCTCAGAGAGGGCGACGTGGCCATCGGGATCAGCACGTCGGGGGAGACCCCCGACGTGATCGAGCCGCTGTCGCGGGCGAAGGAGGCGGGCGCGACCACGGTCGCGATCACCAACAACCCGCGCTCGTCCATCGCGGAGCTGGCCGAACACGTGCTGATCTCCGCCGGGCGCGAGACGGAGTTCCGCCCCGGCGCCCTGGCCAGCCGGATCAGCCAGCTCCTCGTCGTCGACTGCGTGTTCGTCGGCGTCGCCCAGCGCACGTACGACTCCTCTCAGGAGGCGCTCGCGAGCACCAGGCGCGCCGTCAAGGAGTTCACCCGGAGAAACTCACCTGCACGTCGTCAGCCTTGACGAACATCACGCGGTGGCCGAACTGGATCTGCAGGTACTTGGTCTTGCCGCGCACCACCTTGTGGTCCTCCAGGTTGAAGGTGACCGCCCGGTAGTACTCGGTGGCCGCCAGTCCCGCGAGCGTGTACTTCTCGCCCGCCGAGAACGTGTACTGCAGCGGGGTCACCGCCTGGTAGGGGATGCCCTCCGGGTACGCCTCCTGCTCCGGGTACGCCCTGCCGTACACCGGGACGGTCGCCTTGCCCGGCTTCGGGGTGACGACCAGGCCCATGGACGGGATGGCGGTCGGCGCGGCGGCCGGGTTGTGGAACCACGCCTTCTGGCCGAGGTACCAGATCGCCGTCCAGTCGCCCTGGCGGTCGGCCACCGCGAAGCGCTGGCCGGTGCTGGCGCGGGCACTGTGGTCGTACACGCTGTAGAGGGACTCGCCGGTGGGGTGCTTGCCGATGTCCTTGACCAGCGGCGCGTCGGCACGCGGCTCGGTCCGCAGCCAGACGGTGCCGGCGGGCAGCGGCGGGCAGGCCGCTGACGGGTTCTTGCGGTCGCAACCGTAGAAGTAGGGCTTGTTCGTGGCGAAGTCCGGCCTGATCATGATCGATCCGGCCTGCGGCCCGCCGAACTGGTGCAGCGGCGCCCCCATCAGCTGGAAGTAGTGCGCCCAGTCCCAGAAGGGCCCCGGGTCCTCGTGCATCTGCCGGACCGTCGTCGGCAGCGTGCCGGGCACGTTGTCGTGGCCCAGGATGTGGGCGCGGTCCAGCGGCACGCCGTGCCGGAGTGCCAGGTACCGGACCAGGCGGGCGGAGGAGCGGTACATCGCCTCGGTGTACCAGGTGCTGCCCTCGGCCAGGAAACCCTCGTGCTCGATGCCGATGGACTTGGCGTTGATGTACCAGTTGCCGGCCTGCCAGGCGACGTCCTTGCTCTTGATGTGCTGGGCGATGTGGCCGTCGGTGGAGCGGATGGAGTACTGCCAGCTCGCGCGGTAGTTCGGGTCCTGGTTGAGGCGGATGGACGGCAGGAAATATCCCTCCATGTCGTGAATGATGATGTAGTCGATCTTCTGGCTGAACGGCCGGTTCGCCAGGTCGTAGTGCCCGTATCCGTTGTTGGGCAACTGCTGGTAAGCCGCCGGAATCCACTCACAGGAGACCGAGGCGGGACACTCGACGCCGTCAGGGCGAGTCGGGCGCAGGCCGAGCTTCTCCAGCCACTTCTCGATCTTCTCGAGGCCGGGCACGGCAGCCAGCCGGACCCGCTCGCCGTCGTCGGTGGTCCGCTCGGCGCCGTCCTTGATCGTGCTGAAGACCTCGTCGGCGAAGAACTTGGCGGCGGCGGCCTCCTCGGCGCCCGAGTACCTGGCCACGGCGCCGTACCATTCGCCCGGGTCGTCGCTCAGCGGCGCGCCGAGCGCCTTCTGGTAGTCGGCCAGCAGCGCGGCGCCGCCTCGGATGTTGGCGGCGTCGTCCGTACGCAGCCGCTCGTGGCTCTCGCCGGTCAGCTCGGCCGCCCGCTCCATGGTGCGCAGTGCGGCGGGGATGTCGGCGGGCGCGGGCTGCGGCTCAGGTGGCGCGGGCAGCGGCCTGCTCTCGTCGCCACGAGCGTCCTCCTCGCCCTCGCTGTGATGGTTGGACGCGGTGTACGCGGCCGCGTCGGTCAAGTGCATGGGGCCGAATCCGGCGTCGCTGGACGGTTGCCCGGCGTGGGCATCCCAGCGGGACTCCAGGTAGGAGACGCCGAGCAGCACGCTCTCCGGCACCTGGAACTCCTCGGCGGCGGCGGCGAAGGCCTGCTGCCGGTCGGCGGGCTCCTGGGCACGGGCGGCGGTGGCGTTCGTTAAGGGCAAGACGGCGAGCATGGCGATCGCCAGTAGTCTGCGCATGAACCACTCCTCAGGGCTGGGGGCGCTGTGGCGCGATTCAGCGTCTCAACATTTTCCTTCGCTGGCGAGATCTTTGCGAAGACATTTTTCACTCCTTGACACCCTGCCATGCGAGGACTCGCCGCCGCCGGGGCAAGAGCGACCTCTGCTAGCTACAGGACGAGCCTCAGCGACGGGCGCTGGTCGGGCAGGCCGATGAGCTCACGTACGCGGGCGATGGGCCAGGCCAGCTCCTGGGCCAGGGTGGCGGCGGTCAGCCCGGTCTCCCGGGTGGCCAGGTCGAAGGCGTGGGCCAGCAGGACGGGCTGCTCGCCCGGGTAGCCGGAGACGGGCTCGTTGGTGAAGCCCGGCTGGTCCCGTAGCGCGGCCAGACGCTGGTAGGCGCGGCTCGCGGCCGAATCGGAGATCAGCCCGGTCTCTCTGCACCGGTAGAGCAGGGAGTCGACCGACACGCCCCACGTCCGCCGCAGCTCCGCGAGCTTGCGCAGGTCGGCGCGGAGCGGCAGCTGGGGCAGGATGCTCTCGCGCGGGGTCAGGAACTCGGCGGCGAACGCGTCGGCCTCGCGCTCCTGGTGGGTGTCCCCGGCGGCGGTGTCGCCGTGGAGGACGAGGTGGCCCAGCTCGTGTGCGGCGGTGAAGCGGTGGCGGTAGATGTCGTCGAACCTGTTGGGGGTCAGCACGACGATCGGCCTGGGCAGGCTGGAGGTGGAGAAGGCGTCGACGGTGACGGCGTCCGGGTCGTGGCGGGGGAAGGCGACGACGATGCCGTGCGCTTCCATGCGGCGTACGAGGTGGCTGATCGGGCCGGTGCCCAGCCCCCAGTGGGCACGCAGCGCACGGGCCGCGCCGGCCGGGTCGCGGGGCAGCGCCGAGTGCATCTCGCCGCCCGCGAACCCGGGCAGGTCCACGGCGGGCAGCTGGATGCGTTTCTCCAGCGCGTAGGTCAGCTCCCACACCTGCTCGACGAAGGCGACGGCCTTGGCCCGCTGGTAGGCGCGGGTGGAGCGCAGGCTGCGGAAATGCGCCATGGAGCCGTCGAGCTTGCCGTGGGGCCGCCCCGACAGGAAGAACGCCGTCGGCACCCCGAGCACCTCGGCCAGCAGCGGGATCAGATCGGGGCGCGGCCGGGTGACGCCTGCCTCGTACTGGCCGACCGCGGCCGGGGAGACACCGAGGTGCTCGGCGACCTCCTTCTTGGTCAGCGCGGCGAGGTGACGGGCTTGCGTGAGGCGGGTGGCGTCGAACGCGTCGGCGACGGCCTGCGGGGTCGGGGCCCCAGGTCGGAGACTATTCACCGCTCGCGGCTTCTGCCCTGATCGTGTGCGCCACCCGGGGGTTGAGCGCCGGCGTCGGCAGGGCGCCCTGGTCGAACGCGGCCCCGGGCAGCGCGGTCTGCTCAGCGCCGGCGTCCCTGGCCAGCGGGATCTCCTCGCAGTGGTGCCAGCGCAGGCTCCCGGTGCGGTCCAGCAGCTCGGCCTCGCCCCACCAGGCGTCCAGCAGCCCGGCGTGCGCGTTGCAGGCGTACGCGATCAGCACCAGGCTGGTGTCCCCGGGCAGGTCGCCGAGCGCCTCGGCCACCGGCACCGCGTGCGGCGCCACGTCGGCCAGCGCGAGCTGCCGCATCACCGGCTCGGGCCCGAACCGGTTGAAGAGCGCCTGGACCAGCGCCGACGGCCGGCCCTCGCCGATCCGCGCGCTCATCACGCTCACCGAACGGTCCTTGGCGTAGCGGAACGGGAACAGCAGCTTGCCGTCCAGCACCACCAGCTCGTGCGCCGACCCTGCGGGCTTGACGATCCGCACGTCGCCCATGTCCTCGAACGCCTCGGCCAGCGCCTCGAACTTGCGTGACATGAGCGTGAACCCGAACGGATGCGTGTGGTCGGTCTGCGCCGCCGTCTGCGCGTCGCGGGCGTTGTCCAGCGCGACCGACAACGCCTCGGCGATCCCCTGTCTGATCACCGGCGCACGCTGCCCGAACGTCTCCTGGGCCCACCGCGACACCAGCATGCGCACCTCCGGAACACTTTGCCCAGCAGCAGCCGCACACCGGAGCCGCTTCAATTTCCAACATCATAGTCCCGACCGTGCTTCACGGAGCCGCTTCTCCTGAGGGCGTGTCGTGTCGGCCTCGCTAAGATGCTGGCCTGACGTCAAGACGATCTGTAGGGGTTTGCGCGTGACCAGGTGGACCGTCAACTGCTCGATCCTCTACACGGACCTGCCCCTGCTCGAGCGCCCGGCCGAGGCGGCGGCCGACGGGTTCGGGGCGGTGGAGTTCTGGTGGCCGTGGCCGGTCGCGGTGCCCGCCGACCGGGACGTGGACGCGTTCGTGCGCGCCGTCGAGGACGCTGGAGTAAGGCTGACCGGGCTCAACTTCTTCGCCGGTGACATGCCGGGCGGTGACCGCGGCGTGGTGTCGTGGCCGGGGCGCTCGGGTGAGCTGCTCGACAACATCCCCGTGGTGGCCGCCATCGGGGAGCGGCTGGGGTGCCGGGCGTTCAACGCCCTGTACGGCAACCGCGTCGATGGCTTCGCGGCGAAGGAGCAGGACGAGCTGGCCGTGGAGATGCTGGCGGCCTGTGCGCGGGGCGTCGACGGCACCGTGCTGCTCGAGCCGGTCAGCGGGGCGCCGCACTACCCGCTGCGGTCCGCCGCCGACGCCGTGGCCGTGCTCGACCGGCTCGGTGACCTGCCGGACGTGGCGTTGCTGGCCGATCTCTACCACCTGGCGGTCAATGGCGACGACGTGCCTGCCGCCATCGAGCGGCACGCCGGGCGCATCGCTCATGTGCAGATCGCCGACGCCCCGGGCAGGGGCGCGCCGGGGACGGGCACGCTCCCGATCCTGGAATGGATCGACCAACTGCACGCAGCCGGATACGACGGATATGTCGGACTCGAATATCGCTCAGAAGGCCCCGGCGCCTTCGACTGGCTACCACGCGAGCAACGCGCCGCAGGAGATGAGTGAGCCGCATGCAATGCGGCGGGAGGATGAACGTGAGCCCCACCCAACGCCCGGGAGGACGACCGTGAGCAGCATCGCCTTCATCGGCCTCGGCATCATGGGCAGCCCCATGGCCGTGCACCTGGTCAGGGCCGGGCACAGTGTGGCCGGTTACAACCGCTCGCCGGCGAAGGCCAAAGCGCTGGCCGAGGCCGGGGGCCGGGTGGCCGCCTCGATCGCCGACGCCGTGACCGGCGCCGAGGTCGTCGCGCTCATGGTCCCCGACTCTCCTGACGTACGGGACGTGCTGACCGGCGACGACGGCGTGTTCGCGCACGCCGCCCCCGGCACGCTGATCATCGACTTCTCCTCGATCCGCCCCGACGTCACCCGCGAACTGGCCGAGGAGGCGGGCCGCCGCGGCCTGCGCTACCTGGACGCGCCGGTCTCGGGTGGGGAGGCCGGAGCCAGGAACGCCGCCCTGTCCATCATGGTGGGGGGCGATGGCGACGCCTTCGAGGCCGCCGAGCCGATCTTCGACGCGGTCGGCAAGACCGTGGTCCATGTGGGACCGAGCGGCGCCGGCCAGACGGTCAAGGCAGCCAATCAACTCATCGTGGCCGCCAACATCGAGGCGCTGGCCGAGGCCGTGGTGTTCCTGCGGGCGTACGGCGTGGACCTGGAGGCGGCGCTGGAGGTGCTCGGCGGCGGCCTGGCCGGCTCGGCGGTGCTGGCGCAGAAACAGGCGAACATGCTGAACCACTCCTTCGAGCCCGGCTTCCGCATCGCCCTGCACCACAAGGACATGGGCATCGTGACCTCCGCGGCCCGCGAGGCCGGCGTCGTCCTGCCCTTGGGGGCGCTGGTGGCCCAGCTCGTGGCGGCGGCGAACGCCAACGGCGACGGCGGCCTCGATCATTCGGCCCTGCTCCGCGGCGTCGAACGCCTCTCCGGCACCTCCTGACGAATCGTGCGACGCGCTCTCGTGATGAGCGGTGTCCGTGATCTGGTCGAGGGGGCGTCGAGCAGCCGGGTCTGCCGCGACCGTTCCCGCGCTCTCGTGGCCGGGAAACTGTCGGTGGCGTCGGGTTCAATCGCCCGCATGGAGACGAGGCCGCGCCAAGGGGTGTTCTGGGACATGATCGCGGCCGGGCGGCGCCGTCTGCCGCGGCGGAGACGCTGGGCTGGGAGCTCCTGCACGTGGACCCGGACCAGGGGACCATCGAGGTGGCCTTCGAGGCGAGCGACCGGTTCACCAACCCGGTGGGCGTGATCCAAGGCGGCTTCCTGGCCGCGATGCTCGACGACACCCTCGGCCCGGCGCTGGTCGCGACGTTGCCCGCGGGCCAGTTCGCGCCGACCCTCGACCTCCACGTCCAGTTCCTGCGCCCGGCCCGTCCTGGCCGGCTCGTGGGCCGGGGCCGAGTGGTGCGGCGCGGCAGGCAGGTGTGTTTCATGTCCGGCGAGCTCTTGGGCCCGGACGGCGAGCCCGTGGCCGTGGCCACCGCCACCGCCCACATCCAGTCCATCGGCCCGTGACGTCGCCCGCGCCCGGGCGACGCCATCGCGGCGTATATCTCGACCGGCCGGTTCCGCTGGGGTCTGGAGCGGGTGCCGGCCGGATCGGCGGAGGAGTAGTGCGCCAGGACGGCTGGACCTGAGGCCGTCCTGGCGCCACCGGCACGGACTCCCCCCGCGCGAGCCACGCGGCCGTGCCAGGACTAGCCGCTCCCGTCCTTGGCGTACGCCTGCGCGAGCCTGGCCAGCGCCAGCGCCCCGATCATGAGGCCGAAGTCGCGCAGTGCGATGTCGTAGAACCCGGAGTACGTCAGCAGGTTGACGATGATCCCGGCGAGCCAGAGGGCGACGACGTACGCCCCGATCCTGGGCGCGAACGCGACCAGCAGGCCGGCCAGGATCTCGATCACGCCGACGATCCTCATGGCCATCGCGGCGTCGCCGGGGACGAGGTTGTCGATCCACGGCGCGAGGTACGCCGTCCAGTCGGTCAGGATGTTGGTGAACTTGTCGAGCCCGAACAGGATCGGCGCGATCGTGAATCCAGTACGCAGCAGTGCGAACGCCTGATAAGAGGGATTCTTCAGGCGAGTCGAGAGATCAGTGCTCATGGTGGGCTCCTAACGGATGCTATTTTGTACGTTAGAGAGTCAACCCTTGTAACGTCAATGGCTTTCTCCGTTAGAAAGGCCGGCCGGTGCGCGGAGTCGACCAGAACATCACGGGCATAGGCGCCCTCGCCGACCCCGTGCGCCAGGAGCTGTACCTGTTCGTGTGCGCGCAGCCCGCACCCGTGAGCCGCGACCAGGCCGCTGAGGCGATCGGGATCGCCCGCCACAAGGCCAAGTTCCACCTCGACAAGCTCGAGTCAGAAGGCCTGCTCGAGGCCGTCTACGCCCGGCTCACCGGCAGGACCGGGCCGGGCGCGGGACGTAGCTCGAAGTTGTACCGCCGTGCGGCCCGCGAGTTCGCCGTCTCGTTGCCCAGCCGCGACTACCTGCTCGCCGGGCGGCTCATGGCCGACGCGATCGCCGAGTCGGCCAGGACCGGCGCGCCCGTCCTCGAGGTGCTCCGGCGGGTGGCGGCCGAGCACGGCGCCGCGATGGGCGGAGGGATGCTGGCCGCAGAGGGCCGGCCGGCCACCCCGCAGGCGGCGCTGGAGCTCGCGGTGGGGGCGCTGAGCGAGCACGGTTACGAGCCGCGGCGCGAGGGCGCCCGCGTCATCATGGCCAACTGCCCCTTCCACGCCCTCGCAGAGGCGCAGCGGGAGCTGGTCTGCCACATGAACCACGCCCTGATCACGGGCCTGGTGGAGAGCGTCGCGCCGCCCAAGGTAGAGGCCAGGCTCGAACCCGGCGACAACCGCTGCTGCGTGAGTCTGGCCCTGGGAGGCTAGGCGACCGGTCCCCGGAGCCGGGCCCTGAGAGGCGCCCGGCCCTGAGAGGCGCCCGGCCCTGAGAGGCGCCCGGCCCTGAGAGGCGCCCGGCCCTGAGAGGCGCCCGGCCCTGAGAGGCGCCCGGCCCTGAAAGGCGCCCGGCCCTGGGAGCTAGGGGAGCCGCCCCTGGTAGACGGCTCTCGCGCGCTCGTACAGCTCCACGTGGTCCCCGAGTTGCTCGTCGGTCTCGAACGTGCCGAACTCGCGCACCACCGCCTCCAGCCGGTCCAGCCACGCCAGGCACCACCGCACGTCCGCCTCCCTGGCCACGTGCTCACCCGCCACGTCCAGGTACACCGGGCTGCTGTGCGCGTACGCGCCGCGCCGGTGGAAGGCACGCGGGTGCGGCCCGCCCGTGGCCACGGCCACCACGTACGTCGGCTCGCTCACCTCCATCGAGGTGACGAGGTGCCCGGGCCGTCCCTGCGCCAGCAGGCCGTGCGCGGTGTGGATCTCCAGGTGCTCGACCTCGGGCCCGATCGAGGCCGCCACGATCTCCACCCGCTGCCCGGGCGCCAGCTGCAGCGTGTCGCCGGGCCCGTGCCCGTTCACGGTGAGCTCCAGCCACGGCCCGGTCGTGGCGAACGTGCGGCCGAGCAGGATCGCCTCGGCGAAGGACTCGGCGGTGAGCGGCCCGGCGACGTTGGCGTACACCCGCTCCCACCCCGGAGGGCCGGAGGCGGTGCCGCGGCGGCAGAAGGAGAGCACGGCGTCGGTGCCCGCGGTGACCGTGAGCCGGTTGCCCGCGCCGATGAGGCGGCGGTAGACGGCGGCCGTGGCGGCGATCGAGGAGTGGTTGAGCACGTCCAGGGTGTCGATCAGGCCCAGGGCGGCGTCGGCGACGATCTCTCTGGCCGAGCAGTTGCGCCCGCGCGAGAGCACCACATCGGGCGGATCGTCGTCGTCGAACGGCGTGTGGAACGGGTGCCCGTACCCGGTGACCGCGCCGAGCGCGCGCAGCTCCTCGAGCGCGGTCGCGTTCGGCGGCCAGTCCACCGTGTCGAGGAAGCCGGTGTGGTACCGCTTGGGCAGGCCGCGCAGGCCGAACGCGCTGAAGTGCCCGACCAGGTCGTTCCGGTACTCCACCCCGAGCCTGGCCAGATGCCTGTCGTCCGACCACGGCAGGTCCTCGCCCACCCAGTGCTCCAGTGCCTCCACGTCGTAGACCCGCTCGCTCGCGACGTTGCCCGCCACCAGGTTGAGCACGTGTAGGTCCTCGCCGTGCTGCGCGGCCGCGGCCAGCGCGGGCGCGGCGGGCTCCTCGCCCATCCAGTTGAGGTGGACGTGCAGGTCGCCGCCGTACCAGCCGCGGGCTGCGGCGTCGTACAGCCGTTCGGGCGCCAGCTCGACGAGCGTCTCCCTGCCCGCGCCGGGGGTCACCTCGGCTTCGGCGGAGGTGTACTCCATGCCCCTGGTCACCGTCACCGTGATCGGCTCGGCGGGCACGGTGACCACGAGGTCGTCGCCATGGAAGTACGGCCTGCCGTGGGCGTCCAGCTTGGGCGGGGCGCCCTCCGGATACCAGCCCTGCCCGTTCGCGGTCGTCACGCTCCACCGGCACGGGAACCCGGCCCGCACCCGGATCGTGGCCGTGGCCGCCCGCCTGACCAGCGGCGACAGGTCCACCGGCCGGCCGCCGACGGTGACCTCCCGTTCCAGCTCGACGACCTTGGCGCCGCGCGGCGGCACCACGTACGCCGTGCCGTCCACGACGACCTCGACCTGCTCGCCGGCGCTGGAGTCCAGCAGCAACGCCGTGCGGAAGGGGCGGTCGTCCAGCACCACCCGTGTGTCCGCCTCCAGCGTGGCCCCCGAGGCGGTGAGGCGCAGCGCGGGCAGGTTGTCCGGCACGTCGCCGCCGAGCGCGTCGCGGAGCAGCCGGGCCAGGTCCACCTCTTCCATGTGGTCCTCGAGCTCGTCGGGGGGAACATCGGGGTAACGCTCGGCCAGCTGGCTCAGGGCCGTGCCCCAGTAATCGTAGCGAGAGTCGAGGAAGACCGTGGCCCACGCCTGGTCGACGTACGACAGGGGCGGCTCACCCCAGCAGGGCCCGTGGGCGTCACGCAGGGCACGGCAGTCGGCCAGCGCGCGGGCGACGGAGTCAGGTAGCAGCGGATCGTTACACATCGGGCACCCCCTGAAGAGATCGCGCCGTCATCGTGACACGGAGGAGGGGCCCATGCGAGCGATATCTGGGGGTACGTGAAACCGCATGACGCACATCATCGATCGCGGAGCCGTACAGGACCTCGTCGCCGCCCGGCAGGCCCAGCTGGTCGAGGTGCTGCCGGAGGAGGAGTACGCGTGGGCGCACCTGCCCAGGGCCGTGAACCTGCCGATCGGCGCCCTCGACGACGCCTCCTCGACGCTGGACCGGGCGCGGCCGGTCGTCGTCTACTGCCATGACGCGCTGTGCGATCTGAGCCCGCGCGCCGCCCACCGGCTCGAACGGCTGGGATTCGGCGAGGTGCACGACTACGGAGCCGGAAAGATGGACTGGCTGGCGGCCGGCCTGCCGTACGAGGGGGAGGCCCATCTGGTGTCGCAGAACGTGCGCCGCGACCCCGTCACCGCCGGCCTCGACGACCCGCTGGAGGAGCTCAGCGAGCGTATCCTCGGCGACCCCGCGGGGCTCGCGGTGGTGATCGACGAGGACGACGTGGTCCAGGGCGTCGTCGGGTCGAGCGAGCTCAAGGGCGCCGACATGAGCGGCACCGCCGAGCAGGCCATGCGCGCCGGGGTGACCACGGTGCGCCCGAGCGAGCAGCTCGAGTCGCTGATTCAGCGGATGGACCGGGCGAAGGTGGATCATGTCGTGGTCACACAGGCGGACGGCACGCTGGTGGGCCTGTTCGGGCTCGGTGACGTCCGCCCGCAGGCGACGGAGTCCGACCTCGGCTAGGCCCGCCGGTCCAGCCGGAACGTCGGCTGCCCGGGGGTGCCCGGCTGGGCGTCGAGCGACTTGTCGTCCAGTATCGCCACGGTGTCCTCGGCCACGAAGACCCGTACGTCCTCCGCCTCGATGACCTGGTCGCCGGCCTGCGGCTGGCTGGCCAGGGCGAGTTCGAGCGCACCAGCCTCGTCGGCCTTCGCGGAGATGCGCAGGCCGGCATCGGCGGGCACGTCAACACCGGCCATCACGTCGCGGATCGCGACGACGGCGTTGTGAGTCAAAGTCAGCACGGGAAGCTCCTTCACCATCGAGAACCTCCGCCTCCCCGGCAGCGATATGCCCAAACGCGGCATGCCGGGTCCGCCGCCGGGTAGCGGGATCGGCATGAGCAAGACCGACAAAGCGGTCCTCGACGTGCTGCTTGACCGCTATGGCACCACGTTCGCGGGCGAGGCCGGGATCAAGCTGTCGGACCAGCCGAGGCCGCTGTACCAGCTGCTCGTCCTGGCCACCCTGCTCAGCGCGCGGATCTCGTCCGGCGTCGCGGTCGCGGCCGCCAAGGAGCTGTTCAAGGCCGGGTACGGCACGCCCAAAGGCATGCGGGACGCGAGCTGGCAGGACCGGGTGGACGCGCTGGGCCGCGGCCACTACCGCCGGTACGACGAACGTACCGCCACCATGCTCGGGGACGGCGCCGAGCTGCTGCTCGACCGCTGGAAGGGCGATCTGCGGCGGCTGCGTGACGAGGCCGAGGGCGACGACAGGAAGATCGCCTCGCTGCTGATGGAGTTCCCCGGCATCGGGCCGACGGGGGCGGACATCTTCCTGCGCGAGGTCCAGGCCGTGTGGCCCCAGGTCATGCCGCACCTCGACAAACGGGTGCTGGACGGCGCGGGCAAGCTGGGGCTGCCCCGCCAGGCCCGCCCGCTGGCCGAGCTGGCCCACTCGGGTGAGGAGCTGGCTCGCCTGTCGGCGGCGCTCGTACGCGTGTCGCGGAGCAAGAAGACGGTTGATGAGGTGAAGTCCGCCGCGCGATAGGTTGCAGACCATGGGTGAGTTTGTGAGCGTCGAGGTAGCCGATCAGATCGCCACGATCCGTCTGGACCGTCCGAAGATGAACGCGCTCAACGGCCAGGTCCAACTGGAGATCGCCGAAGCCGCGCGCCTCGTGGACGCCGACCCGCAGGTGCAGGCGGTGATTCTGTACGGCGGTGCGAGGGTCTTCGCCGCCGGCGCCGACATCAAGGAAATGGCCGACATGTCCTACGCGGACATGGCCCCCCATTCCCGCACGCTCCAGGCGTGCTTCACGGCGGTCGCCCAGATCGGCAAGCCGGTCATCGCCGCCATCACCGGCTACGCCCTGGGCGGCGGCTGCGAGCTCGCCCTGTGCGCCGACTTCCGGGTCGCCGGGGAGTCGGCCAAGCTGGGGCAGCCGGAGATCCTGCTGGGCATCATCCCCGGCGCGGGCGGCACCCAGCGCCTGCCCCGCCTCATCGGCCCCGCCCGCGCCAAGGATCTGATCTTCACCGGCCGCCACGTTCCCGCCGCCGAGGCGCGGGAGATGGGACTGGTGGACCGGGTGGTGCCGGACGAGCAGGTCTACACGGCCGCGCTCGAATGGGCCGCCACGTTCGTGGGTGGTCCCGCGATCGCGCTACGCGCCGCCAAGCAGGCGGTGGACCAGGGCCTGGAGGTGGATCTCGACACGGGGCTGGAGATCGAGCGGCTGCAGTTCTCGGCGCTCTTCGCCACGGACGACGCCAAGATCGGCATGCGGGCGTTCGCCGAGAAGTCCAAGCCCAAGTTCACCGGCCAGTAGGCCCGTTCGTTCAGGCCGTCCATGTGGCTCCGGGTTTGCCACTATGGTGGCGTTTCATGATGCGCGTCCTCGTCGCTGCCCGGCTCCGCAAGGCCGTGCGCACCTGGTTCGACTCTCGCTACATCTCCATCGCCGACCACCGTCGGGACATCAAGGACGCGCTCTGGGAAGTCCAGACGCTGCGGCGGGAAGTGGCCGGCCTCCAGGATGAGGTGGAGCGGCTCAGGAACGCCAAGCCACCGATGGCGGCCGACAAGGCGAAGGCCGACGACACCTACCGGCTCGCCCAGGAGACGGCGAAGGCGCTGGACGGGGTGCTCCAGAACGAGGTCCTCGTCTGGCAGGCCATCGACGAGCTCCGTGGCCGCCGCGCCGCCGAGGCGGGGGAGTGGCCTTGCGTGTGACGTGGGCTGTGACCTCGACCGGCGGGGACCTGAGCTTCCGGCTGGACCCTGAGGACGAGATCACCGGACGGGCCTCCGACGACTATCCCGTCAAGCTGGCCACCAACTCCTGCTCCATCGGCGGTGTCCCCGGCGACGCCCATCCCGACCTGTTCGCGGTCGCGGCCTGGACCGTCGTGGCGCCGTGGACCCGGCGGCGGATCGTCTTCGACCGGGCCATCTCGGCCGAGCTCGCCGCCGTCCTCCACGACGGCTGGGGCGTCGAGGCCGGGCCAGTGGGCGCGCAGGCCAGACAGGCGGGGCGCACGCTCGCGATCTCCTACAGCGGCGGCGCGGACTCCGTGGCCGCGGCCACGATCTACCCCGAGGCGCCTTTCGTGCACTTCCAGCGGGTGGCGCATCGGCGGGTGCCCAACCGGTGGCCGCATTACCGGGCCGACGTGCTGGCGGAGCTCGCCGCGACGACCGGCCGGGCGGTGAGCACGGTCACGTCCGACCTGGAGTTCACGCTCGCCGAGCCGAGGCCGGGCTACCCGGAGCATCACGCGGTGGCGGCGGGGGCGCTGCTCCTCGCCGACCGGCTGGACCTCGGCGGGCTGGCCTTCGGGTACGAGCTCGGCTCACGCTGGCTGGGTGGTGACCGCTATCTGCTCCGGTACACGCCCGACAACCCCATGTGGGCGCCGCACAGCCGATGGGGGAGGTTGTTCGCCGCGGCCGGGGTGCCCATCGCGCTGCCCGTCGGTGGCGTCAGCGAGGCGATCACCATGCGGGTGGCCATGAGCTCCGACCTCAAGGGGCAGGTGCGCTGGTGCTTGCGCGGCACTTCCGGCCCCTGCCGTACGTGCGGCAAATGCCTGTACAAGGAGCTCATCCAGGCCGCCGTCGAGCGGCGGCCGCTCGACACGCCCCTCACCGCCGACCGGCCCGTCGTGCGCAAGTGGCTCGGGAAGCCGCCGTACGGCGGTCAGGAGATGATCGAGTACGGGCTGGCGCGGGTTCCCGGCATCGAGAACACCGTTTTCGCGCGGGCGCTCGACTACTTCGAGGCCACGGAGGAGTCGACGAGCTGGCTCGACCACTGCTACCCGCTGGCCGTCGACGAGATCCCGCCGCAGTGGCGTGATCAGGCGGCCGCGTTCATGACGGCCCACGTCGGCTTCATGACCGAGGCCGAGGCCCGCCGGGTGGAAACATGGGGCCTCTGACCCCCACCCGCCCCGGCAGCCGGCCCTCGGCGAGGGCCGTGGAAGCATGGTGGGTCGGCCGTGCAGGTCTGGGGCTAGGTGAGGAGTTGGGTTCGTGAAGGTTTACCTGTCGGTGGACATGGAGGGCGTGACGGGGCTGACCGACCCCGAGGAGATGCACGCCGGCAAACGCGGCTACGAGCGCGGTTGCGAGCTGATGACCGCTGACGCCAACGCCGCCGTCGCGGGCGCGTACCAGGCCGGGGCCGCGAATGTGCTGGTCAACGACGCTCACGGATCGACCAAGAACCTCAGGATCGACCTGCTGGACGAGCGGGCCACGCTCATCCGGGGGCCGGGCAAGGCGCAGCGGATGGCCCAGGGCCTCGACGGCTCGTTCCAGGCCGCCGGTTTCGTCGGCTACCACGCCCGCGCGGGGGTGCAGGACGGCGTACTCAACCACACCTGGATGGGCAAGGAGATCCAGAACGTCTACCTCAACGGCGAGCTGTGCGGCGAGACCCGGCTGGTCGCGGCGTGCGCCGGGTTCCACGGCGTGCCGGTGGTGCTGGTCACCGGGGACGAGGCGGTCGGTGAGGAGGCGCGCGAGCTGCTCGGCGACGTCGAGACGGTCGCGGTGAAGAAGGGGATCGACAAGTTCTCGGCCGAGTTGCTGCCGCCGGCCGTCGCCCAGGCTCAGATCCGTGAGGCCACGGCTCGCGCCCTCGGTCGGTTGAGCGACTTCACGCCCTACCGGGTGGCGGCGCCGTACACGCTCGGGGTGGAGTGGAACTCCACCGCCATCGCCGCGGCCGTCGCGCTGATTCCCGGCGTGAAGACCGCCGGCTCGCGGCACATCGAGTTCACCACTGACGACTTCACCCAGATCATGGCGCTGTTCGGGATCTTCGCCACCATCGGTGGCCAGGTCGCCTGCGGCAGCGGCCCCTACGGCTGAGGGAGGGGAGGGGCGTGGAAGGCGCGAGCTCCGCGGTGCTGACCCGGCGGGGACTGCTCGTCGGGATCGGGGCGGTGGGTGGCGCGGGCGCCATGTACGCCGCCATGGGCGCCCTGGGCCTGGCGCCGTCCGGGCAGGACAAGCAGTTCGCCGCCCCCAGGCCCGGCGACTTCGCCCTGCGCGGGAAGGCCGCGGCCAAGGTGGTGATCCTCGGCGCGGGCGTCGCCGGCTTGATCGCCGCGTACGAGCTCGGCAAGGCCGGCTACGACTGCACCCTCCTCGAGGCCAGGGAGAAGGCGGGCGGCAGGAACCTGACGCTGCGCGGCGGCGACCGGCTGACGGAGCTGAACGGCCCGGCCCAGGAGGTGACGTTCGGCGAGGGCGTCTACTTCAACGCCGGTCCCGGCCGCATCGCCCCCTGGATGGTGACCCTCGACTACTGCCGCGAGCTGGGCATCCCCATCGAGACGTTCGTGAACAACAACGCCTCCGCCTACGTGCACACCAACGGCCAGACGGTACGGGCCCGCACCGCGCGAGCCGACATGTACGGCTATGTCGCCGAATTACTTGCCAAGGCCACGAACCTCGGCGCCCTCGACAAGACCATCACCCAGGATGACCAGGAACGCCTGCTCGACTTCCTCAGAAGGTTCGGCGACCTCGGCCCCAAGCTCGAGTACGAGGGCTCCCACCGCCGCGGTTTCGTGAAATATCCGGCAATCGACCTCGGCGCCCCCCTCGACCGCCCCGGCACCCTCCGCCAGGTCCTCGCCGCCGGCACCGGCCGCGCGATCACCAACGACTTCGGCTACGACCAGGCCACCCCCATGTTCCAGCCCGTCGGCGGCATGGACACGATCGTCGCCAGGCTCACCGAGGCGGTAGGCGAGGACCGGATCACCACGGGCGCCAAGGTCACCAAGATCACCACTCTGGCCGACGGCGTGGAGGTCGTCCACGACGGCGGCACCGTCAAGGCCGACTACTGCATCGCCACCCTCCCGCCGCACGTCCTCGCCAAGATCCCGCACAACCTCGGCCCCCAGGTCACCGCCGCGCTCAGGACCCCGGTCCCGATCGCCGCCGGCAAGATCGGCCTGGAGTACGGCACACGCTGGTGGGAGCTGGAGGACCGCGTCTACGGCGGCGTGACCGAGACCGACCTGGACATCACCCACATCTGGTATCCATCCCACGACTACCACTCGGAACGCGGCGTCATCGTCGGCTACTACAACACCGAGCGGAACGCCGAGCTCTACGGCGCCCTCACCCCGGAGGACAGAAGGCGCAGGGCGCTCACCCAGGGCAAGAAGATCCACGGCGACAAGTACCGCCAGAACCTCCTGTCCAGCGTCTCCATCGCCTGGGAACGCCAGCCGCACATCCAGGGCGGCTGGGTACGCTGGCCCGCCTTTGATTCGTCCTTCACTCTTCTGCAACGCCCCGCGGGGAGGGTTTACTTCGCGGGCGACTGGCTCACCCACCTGATCGCGTGGCAGGCGGGGGCCATGGAGTCCGCCCGCGGCGCCGTCACCCAGCTGCACCAGCGCGTGTTGCAGTCGCCGTGACAGCACGCTGCTCCCTGGACCGCATAGGGTCCTGGGAGAAGCGATCTTTGGAGACGGGCTCGAGGAGATGGGATGACGTTGCACTGGGTCCCCGCGACCGAAAGGGCCGACCTCCTGGCCGATCCCGTGGCCCACGCCGTGGCCGGCATGGAGGGCGTCGAGGTGGCCGAGATCGACCCTGATCTGGCCGACACCGCGGCGTTCTGCGAGCGGTACGGAGTACGGCTCGACGAATCGGCCAACTGCGTGGTCGTGGCGGCCAAACGGGGCGGCGAGACGCGCTACGCCGCCTGCATGGTGCTGGCGACCATGCGCGTCGACGTGAACGGCGTCGTACGCAGGCATCTCGACGCCCGCAAGGCCAGCTTCGCGCCGATGGACGACGCGGTCGAGCTGACCGGGATGGAGTACGGCGGCATCACGCCGCTCGGCCTGCCCGACGACTGGCCGATCCTGGTGGACGCGCACCTCGCCGAGCACCCGAGGGTGGTGATCGGCAGCGGCGTGCGCAGGTCGAAGCTCGCCGTCTCCGGCGCCACGCTGACCGGGCTGAAGCGAGCCGAAGTAATTCCCCTGGCAAACTGAAGCCGATTCGAGACCGTTGGATGGGAAACCGATGAGGCCATTGCGGACGTTGTACGAGTGGGAATGTGGCCTCATGGTTCATCTCGTGGGCGAGGATTAAGCCGGTATGGTGCTTCATGCCATGAACGATGACCGACTAGGCCCTTACCGGCTGCTCAGGCGGCTCGGTGAAGGCGGGATGGGCGTTGTCCACCTCGCTGTCGACCCGCAGGGGCGGCAGGTGGCGGTCAAGGTCCTGCGCGGAGAGGTCGCCGGCGACGAGGTCGCCAGGCGGCGGCTTTCGCGCGAGGTCGAGACCATGCGCCGGGTCCGGAGCAAATACATCGCCGAGGTCGTCGACGCCGACGTCACCGGTCATCGTCCCTACATCGTCACGCGTTTCGTGTCGGGCCGCCCGCTCGACGAGATCGTCAAGGATGACGGCCCGCTCGACCTGCCCGCGCTGATCAGGGTCGCGCACGGGGTGGCGGCGGCGCTGGCCGTCGTGCACTCGGTAGGCGTGATCCACCGAGACCTCAAGCCCGGCAACGTCATGATCCTGGACGGTGAGCCCGTCCTGATCGACTTCGGCATCGCCCAGGCGGTCGACGCGACCAGGCTGACGCAGACCGGCATGTTCATCGGCACGCCCGGCTACCTCGCGCCCGAGATCATCGAGGGGCAGGAGGCGGGGCCCGAGGTCGACATCCACGCGTGGGCGGGCACGCTGCTGTTCGCCGCGACCGGCCAGCCGCCCTTCGGCAAGGGCACGCTGGAGATGGTCTTCTACAACATCACCGCGGGCAAGGCCGACGTCAGCGCCGCCCCGGCGACGTTGCAGCCGCTGCTCAAGGCGGCCTTCCAGCGCCTGCCGCACAAGCGCCCCAAGGCGGCGGACCTGGCCGAGCAGACCGCCAGGCTGATGCCCAAGGCGCCGCCGGGCGGCACGCCCGACGAGATCTCCACCGTGCCGCACCCGGAGGCGCAGCCGCCGCGCACGACGGACAAGTCGGCCCCTCGCGTGACGGACAAGTCGGCCCCTCGCGTGACGGACAAGCCGGCCTACGACATCTCGACGCCGCCGGTCACGCCCAGGCGGCTGCTCGAAGGCCAGGACCAGCCCGCCGGGCCGCCGCAGGAGCAGCCGTACGTCTCGCTGCTGCCCAATCAGGCCGACCCGTGGCCGACGCGCCGGGTGACGCCCGAGGAGCTGCGGCAGATCCAGCGCGAGGGCGCGGCGGTGCCGCCGCCCAGCCAGCCGTGGCCGCAGCACCGGGCCAACAACCATCCGGCCGTGCCGGGCGAGGCCGACGTGCCGACCAGGCGCGTACGCCCCGACTCCCCTGACTACGGCAGGCTCAACGCGGGCCCCGGCCCGGTCACGCCCACCCCCGACATGGGCCGGGTGGGCCGCGGCCCTGATGTGCCCGACTACGGCAGGCCGAGCCCGACGCCGATCCAGCCGCCTCCTTACATCCCGGCGCAGCCGCAGCAGTATCCGCCGGACCCGAGGACCAAGCGGGAGCCGTACATCCCGGCGGCGGCGCCTGGCAACGCACTGCAGCGTTCCAGGGCCTACGGCGTGGCGAGCGCGATGTTGCTCCTCCTCATGACCGTGGCGGCGCTGCTGGCGCCCGTGGTGGTGGCCGCCGTGGCGATCCCGATCGCGGTGCTGCTGCGCGCGGCCGACCTGGCGCAGCCCCAGCTGACCGCCCGGCGGGCCGCCGGCGCCGCCGCGCTCGACGTGATCCGGGTGTTCGCCTACCCCAAGGCGCTGGCCAAGTCGGTGGGCATCACGCTCGCCCTGGTGCTCTACGCGCTCATCCTCGGGCTGCCGGTGACGCTGCTGCTCACGGTGGTGGCCAGGATGGACCCGGCCAACGCCCTGGCCTGGGGGGCGGCGGTCGCGTTGTGGACCGTTTGCGCCGGGCCCGGAGTGGAGGGTCCCGGCAAACAAATGCGCAGAACGCTCTCATCGCTCGTACCCTCGAGAACAGCGGCGATGGTGATGTCGGGAGTTCTCGCGGTGGGTGCCGCGCTCTCGCTGATCCTCGCTTACGGCACGTTCGGGGACAAGGCAAGGGGGGCCATATGGACTCCGTTGGACGTCTATCCAGTGGCGGAGCTGCTCAAGGATCTGAAGGACGGGGGATGACACGGGGAAAGCGGCGATGAACACCGAAGCACCAGAACGCCTCGGCCCGTACCGGCTCGTCAGGAAGATCGGCGAAGGCGGCATGGGGGTCGTCCACCTCGGTCTCGACGGCGAGGGCCGCGAGGTCGCCATCAAGGTGCTCCATCAGCACGTGGCCGCCGACCTCAAGGCGCGCGACCGGCTGACCCGCGAGGTCGAGACCATGCGGCGGGTACGCAGCCCGTTCGTCGCCGAGGTCATCGACGCCGAGCTCGTGGGCGGCCAGCCCTATGTCGTCACCCGCTTCGCCCCCGGCCGCACGCTGGAGGACACCGTCCTGACCGACGGCGCTCTGGAGGCGCGGCAGATCATCAGGCTGGCCCAGGGTCTCTGCCAGGCGCTGGTGGCCATTCACGCGGCCGACGTGATCCATCGCGACTTCAAGCCGTCCAACGTCATGCTGGTCGACGGCGAGCCGCTGGTCATCGACTTCGGCATCGCCCACCTGGTGAACGCCACCCGGCTGACGCAGACGGGCATGTTCGTCGGCACGCCCGGTTACCTGGCGCCGGAGATCATCCGCGACTCGGACATCACCCAGGCGGCCGACGTGCACGCCCTGGCGTCGACGGTGTTCTTCGCCGCGACCGGCGCGCCGCCCTTCGGCACGGGGACGTTCGAGGCGGTCTGCTTCAACATCATGGAGGGGCGGGCGCAGATCGACAAGGCGCCCGCGTGGTTGCGCGGCTGGCTCAGCCGGGCCCTGCAGGTCGACCCGGCGGCCCGGCCCAGCGCCCACGAGCTGCTGCGGATGGCCAGGGCGCTCGACCCGTCGGTGACCACGTTCAACGAGACAGCCTCCTTTGACGGGCCTACCGGGACCAAGCGCATGGGCAGCGGCACGCGCGTCATGGACTCGTACTCCGACCTGCTGCCTCCGGTCCGGTACGCCAAGCCCGCCCCGCCGTCCCCGGCGCCGCCGCGGCGCGAGGAGAAGCGGCGTGAGGAGAAGCGCCGCGAGCAGAAACCACCGCCGTACGTGCCGGCGCCGATGGCCGCCCGGCCGCCGCATGCCGACCAGCGGGTGGCCGGCTACCCGGCGCCGCAGCCGCGTACGGCCCCGCCGCCACCGGCGCCTCGGTACACCCCGCCGCCCCAGTACACTCCGCCGGCCGAGCGTAAGAAATATCTGTTCGGCAGCCAGTTCACGGGGCTGTTGTTGCTGGTGACGCTGATCGCGCTGACCGTCATGATGCCGGTCATGGTGGGCGCGGTGGCGGTCGTGCTGGCGCTGGTGCTGCGGCTCGGCGAATACCTGTTCGGTGACCTGGTCAAGCGGCGGCAGATGCGCGGGAACAGCGGGGCGGACCCGCTGCTCGTGGTGGTCGGCACCCCCTGGGCGCTGGTGAAGTCGGCGCTCGTGACGGTCGTGCACGTGCCGCTGGCGCTGCTGTTCGGCGTGTGCGTCTGGGGAGTGCTCCACTGGGTGGGCCAGATGGGCGTCAACGAGGCGGCCGCCTACGCGGCCGGCGCGTTCGCCGCCGGTCTGTTCGTGCTGCCGGGCGGTGGCGCGCCGCGCAAGGCCGTCACCCGGTCGCTCACCGGCGTCCTGCGTACGCCGGGCGCCGCCCTGGTCGCGGTCGTGCTGGTGGGGACGGCGGCGTTGTTCGCGGTGATGTTCGCGCTGGGCCAGGAGCCGGTGTGGTCGCCGTGGCGGGCGCCGGAGTCGGTCATCAACGAGCTGGCCAGCGAGGCCAGGCAGAGCACGGTCGGACTGATCACCGGATTGATCGGGAGCCTGCTCGACGGGCTCGGGCTGGGCTTCCTGACCAACTGGTCCTGAGGCGTCCCCGCGGCCTGCCGGAAGGTATCCCCGTCCGGGGACGGCGCGTCAGGAGGACGGCGCCCGAGTGTCCCGGCGAGCCGTCAGGGGGAGAGTAAAGGTATGAGCGAGCGTCTCGGCCCCTATGAGCTACTCTCCCGGCTCGGGGCGGGCGGGTTCGGCGAGGTGCACCTCGCGCTCGACGCCGAGGGCCGTACGGTCGCGGTGAAGCTGCTGCACCCGCACGTCGCGGCCGACAGCGGAGCGCTCGCCCGGCTGGCGCGTGAGGTGGAGACCATGCGCAGGGTCAGCGGGCCGCACGTGGCGGAGGTGCTCGACGCCTCGCTGGAGGGCGCCAGGCCCTACCTCGTGACCCGCTACGTGCAGGGCCGCCCGCTCAGCGCCCTGCCGGCGCCCGTGGACGACCTGCGCAGGCTGGCCTCCGGGCTGGCCGGAGCGTTGCTGGCCATGCACGAGGCCGGGGTGATCCACCGCGACCTCAAGCCGGCGAACGTGATGATGGCCGAAGGTGATCCCGTCGTCATCGACTTCGGCATCGCCAGCGCGCTCGACTCGCTGTCGGTCACCGCCTCGGGCGCGGTGGTGGGCACGCCCGGCTACCTCGCTCCCGAGGTGCTGGAGGGCAAGCAGGCGGGCCTGGAGGCCGACGTGTTCTCGTTCGGGGCGACGCTGGCGTACGCGGCGACCGGGCGGCAGCCGTACGGGCGGGGTCCGGCGTCCGCGGTGGCGTACCGGGTCGTGCACCATCCGCCCGATCTGGAAGGCGTGCCGGAGTGGCTGGCGCCGCTGTTACGGGAGTGCCTGTCCGTGGATCCGGGCGCGCGGCCGACGGCCGCGGGGATCTGCGCCAAGCTGGGCGTCGCCCACGTGCCGTCCCCTCCGCGGCGCCGTTCCCCCGGCGCGGCCGACCATGCGATGACGATGGAGTGGCGGCCGGGCAAGGACCGGCATCGGCGGTCGGTGGAGGAGTCGAGGGCCCGGCATCGGGAGAAGGTGCGCCGGCGGTGGCTGATCGGCTCGGGGCTGTTCGTGTCGTTGCTGGCGGCGGCCGCTCGGGAGCCGCTGCCCGAGGTCGCGCTCTTCCTGCTGGCGGCGTACGCGCTGGCCGTGGTGGCGGACGCGGGGGTGGCGGTGTTCTCGCGGGGCCCGTACCGGCGCAGTCGCATGATCGTGGATATGGTGAGCGTTGCGGGGGTGGCCGGGCTCTGTTTCGGGCTGGCGGCGATGTTCAGCACGTTCACGCTGGCGCTGTTCGCGGGCACGGCGCTGGTGGTGGGGATCGTGTTCCTGCTGTCGGCGTGACGTTCGGGGCCGGGCCTGATGGTCGCCAACAGAATTAAGCTCGGTATGGTGGCTATTGTTCGTCCGCACCCGCGGCGGTTTGCGCGTAAGCTACTCATGGGTAACATGACCGCGACAAGCCACCCTCTGCCGGGGGCCCGGAGGACACCTGGCAGTCTGGACAGCATTGCATCCGGCGCCCACCGCAGCGACGCGGTGGCGCACGCGAAACGGGAGGTCGGCCACCGGCCATGAACATCGTCGTCTGCGTGAAGCAGGTCCCCGACACGGCGACCGAGCGCAAGCTGCGGTCCGATGACAAGACGCTCGACCGCGACGCCGCCGACGGCGTGGTCAACGAGCTTGACGAGTACGCGGTCGAGGAGGCGCTGAAGCTCAAGGAGGCCCACGGTGGCGAGGTCACCGTGCTCACCATGGGCCCAGGCAGGGCCACCGAGACCATCCGCAAGGCCCTGGCCATGGGTGCCGACAAGGCCGTGCACCTGAGCGACGATGCCCTGCACGGCTCGGACGCGCTGTCGACCTCGTACGCGATGGCCCAGGTGCTCAAGAAGATCGGGTTCGACCTGGTCATCCTGGGCTCGGAGTCCACCGACGCGCGCACCGGCGTGCTCGCCGCCATGCTGGCCGAGCGCCTCGGCGCGCCGCAGCTCACGCTGGCCAACAAGGTCGAGATCGAGGGCACCTCGATCACGATCCAGCGCCTCACCGACTACGGCTTCGACAAGGTCGCGGCCTCGCTGCCCGCCGTCGTGTCCGTGGTCGAGAAGATCAACGAGCCGCGCTACCCGTCGTTCAAGGGCATCATGGCGGCCAAGAAGAAGCCGGTCGAGACGCTCGCCATCGGCGACGCCTCCATCGACGCCGCCCAGGTCGGTCTGGCCGCTGCCTGGTCCGAGGTCGTCGACTTCGCCGCGGCCCCGCCGCGCGCGGCCGGCACGATCGTCAAGGACGAGGGCGACGGTGGCGACAAGGCCGCCGAGTTCCTCGCGTCCAAGAAGTTCATCTGAGAACGGGGGTTTACTGAAATGTCGGAGATTCTCGTTCTCGTCGAGCAGGTTGACGGCGAGGTCAAGAAGGTCACGCTGGAGCTGCTCACGCTGGCTCGCTCCCTCGGGACCCCCGCCGCCGTCTGGGCCGGCCCCGGCATCACGCCGGACGCCAAGGCCAAGCTGGCCGAGTACGGCGCCGAGAAGATCTATGTCGCTCCGTCGAGCGACATCGTCGAGTACGTGGTCGCGCCGAAGGCCGAGCTGCTCGCCCAGCTGGTGGCCGGCAAGTCGCCGTCGGCCGTGCTCGTCGCCGCCACGCCGGAGGGCAAGGAGATCGCCGGCCGCCTCGCGATCAAGACCGACTCCGGCGTCATCACCGACGCCGTGGGCCTCGGCGAAGGCTTCGTGGCCGACCAGTCCATCTTCGGCGGCGGCATCAACGTGCAGTCGAAGGTCCGCAAGGGCACCCCGATCGTCGCCGTACGCCCCAACTCCACGGCCCCCGCACCCGCCGCCGGGGCCGGGACGGAGGAGGAGATCTCGGTGGCGCTGTCCGACGCGGCCAAGGCGGCCCGCGTCGTGGAGCGCGTCAAGCAGGAGAAGGGCGCCCGCCCCGAGCTGACCGAGGCCGCGATCGTGGTCTCCGGCGGCCGCGGCGTCGGCTCGGCCGAGAACTTCTCCATCATCGAGAACCTGGCGGACGCCCTGGGCGCGGCCGTGGGCGCCTCGCGCGCCGCCACGGACGCGGGCTGGTACCCGCACCAGTTCCAGGTGGGCCAGACGGGTAAGACGGTGTCGCCGCAGCTGTACATCGCGGCGGGCATCTCGGGGGCCATTCAGCACCGGGCCGGCATGCAGACCGCGAAGACGATCGTCGCGATCAACAAGGACCCGGAGGCCCCGATCTTCGAGCTGGCGGACTATGGCGTGGTGGGCGACCTCCACCAGGTCGTGCCGCAGCTCACGGAGGAAGTCAAGAAGCGGAAGTAGGTTGTCTGGGGGCAAGCACGGTCTTCGCCAAGAAGCGCTACGCGCAAGGAAGCTCAGGCTGTGACTTTGGGGGGCGCGGCCCCCCAAACCCCCGGCTCAAGAGCCGCTTCGCCGATTTGTCGGCCGATCGCGTACGCGCTCCCCGGCCATCCATGATCGGTCTCGAGGGAACGCTTGAGGAGTTGAACCTCGAGTCTCGACTTCATGATCACGAAGGTTCTTCAGCGTCTCCCTTTCCTCAAACGAGGTCACGAAGGCATTGCTACGCTTGTAGCGCATAGCCTACGCTCGTGGTATGACAGCTATTCCTGCCCGAGAATTGCGAAACAACACTGCCGATGTTCTGCGGCGTGTTGAATCCGGCGAGGAGATCGAGGTTCTGCGAGACAATCGCCCGGTCGCGAAGATCATCCCGTTCTCTCGCCGCCGCCGATGGATCTCCGCTGTCGAAATTGGTACCGAACTGACCCGTCTCGGTGCGGACACCACAGGCCTTGCGGGCGAACTGCGGGAGACGCTCACCGAGACGACGGACGATCTCCCGTGGTAGAGCGCAAACGCGCGTTGGCTGACACCTCGATCTTCATTGGGCTAGAGGCGGAGCGCTTCGATGCCGGCCGGTTCGCCGACTATGAGTGGGGTGTCTCTGTGGTGACCCTCGGTGAGCTGAGGCTCGGTGTGCTTCAGGCTCGCGATCCTGACACATCGGCCCGACGGCTCTCCACGTATCAGCTCGCCGAACGTTTCGAGCCCATCGCCATCGACGAGCCGGTCTCCGACGCATGGGCTTTGCTGGTTTCTCGACTACGTGCCGCCGGGCGGAAGGCACCCATTAGCGATAGCTGGATCGCCGCGACGGCCATCGCGCACAACGTTCCCGTCGTCACACAGGATGCGGACTACGACGAAATGCCAGGCGTCGAGGTCATCAAGCTCTGAACCTCACGGCTGTAGATCAGTTGATCGCCAACGTCGCATGCATGCGGTGAGCAAGATCATGGCCGATGGCTGGTCGGCGCTTCAGGACATGGCGTCGGGTAGCGACATGACGAGGCCGAGCCCAGGCTCTCATCCCGTGCCTGAGAGCAGAGTTGATCGAGAGGCAACACGTCCGCCGAACCTGACACCTGTCATGGGCGACCCGGAATCACGGCGGCCAACAGAGTTGGCTGCGTCACTCTGATGCAGATTGCCGCAGCTCAAATGGCTTGCGTGGGCGTTCCGCTGGAATCACTGAGCCGGGAGGTGGATGTGGAAGGCGGCGCCTTCACCTGGGGAGGAGCGGACCTCCACCCGTCCCCCGTGGGCGGTGACGATGGAGCGGACGATGGCGAGGCCCAGCCCCGCGCCTCCCGTCGTGCGGGTCCGTGAGCTGTCCGCCCGGTAGAACCGGTCGAAGACTCTTGCCGCTTCCCCGGCGCTGAGTCCCGGGCCCTCGTCTGCGATCACCAGCACGGCCTCCGAGCCGGACGTGCCCACGCCGATCCGCACCGGGGTGCCCGGTGGTGTGTGGGTGACGGCATTGCCGACCAGGTTGCTGACCACCTGCCGGAGGCGAGCCTCGTCGCCCAGCACCGGGGCGCTCGCCGCCGGCCCGCCGGACGGCCCGGTGAAGGCGATCGGGCGGGACGGGTCGAGGGCGGAGAAGTCGTGTCGGGCGTCGGCGGCGAGCGTGCGAAGGTCCATCGGGGTGAGGTCCAGGGCAGGGCCGTCGGTGTCGTCGAGGCCCGCCAGGAGCAGCAGGTCTTCCACCAGGCGCGCCAGGCGGCCCGACTCGCTTTCGATACGGGCCAGCGCCGGTCCGGCCTCCGTGCCGCCCATGCGGTACAGCTCCGAGAAGCCCTTGATGCCGAACAGCGGGGTACGGAGCTCGTGGCTGACGTCGGCGACGAAGCGGCGCATGCGGGCCTCGGACTCGGCGCTGGCCGCGACGCCCTGCTCGATCTGGGCGAGCATCTTGTTGAGTGAGCGCGCCAGTCGGCCGACCTCGGTGTTCGGCGGGGCGGGCTCGGGCACGCGCCTGGACAGGTCGCCGTCGGCGATGGCTGCGGCCGTTTCCTCCACGCGGCGCAGCGGCGCCAGCCCTGCCCTGATGGCGATGCCGCCCAGCAGCGTGAGCACGGCGAGCAGCACCGAGCCCGCGATCAGGCACGCGGCGCGGACCCTGTTGACGGTGGAGTGCATCGTCTCCAGCGACACGGCGGCGACCACGCCGGTCCATTCTGCGCCGGTGCGCGGCAGTGCCATGGCCCGCCATTCCTCGCCGTCCGGCTCGTGCAGGGTGAACGGCCGGCCCGCGTGGGCGGCCACTGTCGCGGCGTCGAGCTCGGGCAGGTCGGGGCCGGCCGGGTCGCCCAGCTCCCGGAGGACCGTGCCGTCGGCGGCCAGGTAGGCGACGTACCCCTTCTCGATCAGGCCGAGCTCTCCCAAGCCCAGCGGCACCCGGCTCCCCTGCCGCTCGATCAGGGTCGTGAGGCGCTCCGGAGGGATCGCGGACACCAGTTTGCCGATCGCCGTGAGCTGCGCGTCGACGCGGGTCATGAGCTGGGTCTCGAGTTGGCGCAGCATGACCGAGCTCACCGCCACCAGGCCGATCAGGAGCAGGCCCACCGTGATGGCCAGCAGCCTCACGCGGAGGGACAGTCTGCCGATCACTGTCGTCTCGGCTTGCGAAGCACGTAGCCGACCCCGTGCACGGTCTGGATCAGCCTGGGCGCGCCGTCGGAGTCGAGCTTGCGGCGCAGGTAGCTCACGTACGTGTCCACGATGCTGGTGTCGCCGGCGAAGTCGTAGCGCCAAACGTGTTCGAGAATCTGTGGTTTGGGCAGCACGTGGCCGGCGTTGAGCGCCAGGTAGTGGAGGAGGCGGAACTCCGTCGGCGACAGGCGCACCGGACGGCCCGCTCTGGTCACCTGGTGGCCGTCGGGGTCGACTTCCAGGTCGCCGACGACGATCGTGTGGTCGTCGGGGACCGCGCCGGTGCGCCGCAGGATGGCCCGGATGCGGGCGAGCAGCTCCTCCAGGTCGAACGGTTTGGTCACGTAGTCGTCGCCGCCCAGCCGGAGCCCGTTGATCTTGTCGGCTGTCGCGTCGCGCGCGGTCAGGAACAACACGGGTACGGGACCCGGCCTGCCGCCTGCCCGCGGGAGGCTCCGCAGCCGGCGGATCACCTCGAAACCGTCGAGGTCGGGCAGCATGACATCGAGCAGGACCAGGTCGGGCGGGTCACGCCGGGCCGACTCCAGCGCCTGGGCGCCGGTCTCCGCCGAGCTCACCGTGAAGCCCGCGAACCGTAACGTCGCCGAGAGCAGCTCCTTGACGGTGGGCTCGTCGTCGACCACCAGCAGTCTCTCGCCCACAGCACCTCCCCGGTCCAGAGTAGTCAGGCGTCGCGGTTCTTGAACTGGACGAACGCGACGACCAGCATGACCGCCACGAAGGCGACGAGGATGCCGGATCCCACCCAGACCGGGAGCTCGGACGTTCCGGAGACGGTCTGGAAGGCGGCCATGTTCGGCCAGTAGGTGGCGACGAAGTCCCGCACCGGTCCGGGGGAGACCGTGGAGAATATCGGCAGCAGGAGGAAGGCGGTGCTGACGTTCACGGCGGCGGCCGTGCCGCGCAGCAGGAAGCCGAGCGCCAGCCCGAACAGCGCCAGCAGCGTGAACACCAGCGGCCCGAGCAGCAGCAGCCGCAGGGCGGCCGGGTCGCCGGGCATGGTGTACGGCGCGCCGCCCGCGGCCAGGGTCGTCTGGCTCGCCACGTACATCAGCCACACCGCCGCCCCGCTCACCGGCAGCGCGGTCAGCGCGGTCAGCCCCACCTTGGCGGTCACCAGGCGGCCCCTCCTGCCCACGGCGGCGACGCTGGCCCGCATCGTGCCGGAGCCGTACTCGGAGGAGGCGACCAGCACGCCCAGCGCCGCCACCAGCAGTTGCGCGATGAACAACCCGCGCATGCCCATGTCGAGAGGCTGGAACTCCAGGCGTTCCTGTGGTGTGGCCGAGGCGTACTGATTGGCCGCGGCGTTGCTGAACAGCCACCCGAACGTCCCCGACGCCGCGACGGTCGCCAGTGACAGCACCATGGTGGCCCTGATGCTGCTGAACTTGGTCCACTCCGCCCTGAGCACTCCCGCGTCGATCATCGGGTCGCCCCCGCTCCGTACTCGACGCTGTCCCGGGTCAGCTCCATGAACGCCTCCTCCAGCGACGTGCGCCGCGGGGTGAGCTCGAACAGCGGCACCCCCTCGGCCGCCGCCAGCCGCCCGATGTCGGGCGCCGTCATGCCGGTCACGATCAGCGCGCCGTCCTGGCCCGCCGCCACGTGCGCGCCGGTCAGCTCCAGACGCCGGGCGAAGGAGGAGGCCTCGGGCGTGCGTACGAGCACCGCGGCGCCGTTCTCGGTGAATTCCCCGACGGCCGCCTCGGCGATGAGCCGGCCCTTGCCGATCACCACGAGGCGGTCGGCCGTCAGCGCCATTTCGCTCATCAGGTGGCTGGAGGCCAGCACCGTACGGCCCTCGGCGGCCAGGCCGCGGAGGAGCGTGCGCATCCACAACACGCCTTCCGGGTCCAGGCCGTTGACCGGCTCGTCGAGCAGCACCACCGGCGGGTCCCCGAGCAGGGCGGCGGCGATGCCCAGCCGCTGGCTCATGCCCAGCGAGAAGCCGCCGGCCTTCCTGTTCGCCGCGTCCGTCAGCCCGACCAGGTCGAGCACCTCGTCGACGCGGGCCGGCGGGAGGTCGTTCGTCTGTGCCAGGTAGAGCAGGTGCTTGCGTGCGGTGCGGCGCGGGTGCACGGCCTGGGCCTCCAGCAGGGCGCCGACCGCGCGCAGCGGGTGCGGGAGGTCCTGGTGGCGGCGGCCGCTGATGGTGGCGGTGCCGGAGGTGGGCAGGTCCAGGCCGAGGATCATGCGCATGGTCGTGGTCTTGCCTGCGCCGTTCGGGCCCAGGAAGCCGGTGACCAGGCCCGGCCGTACCGTGAAGGTGAGATCGTCCACGGCGAGCACGTCGCCGTAGCGTTTGGTCAGTCCGCTGAGCTGGATCATGCGTCCAGGGTGGGGCGGCGGGTTGGGGG
>NZ_VCKY01000073.1 GCF_005889735.1 Nonomuraea turkmeniaca | reverse complement strand
GCTGCTTCACCCACGCCCGCGAAGGATGGTGCCCCGAATCCAGCGATCGAGCGTGCAGGCCGTCGGCGTACAGGGTGGTGTTCTCCCCATCGAGCTTCTCGGTGACCACGACCTCCCGCCCGCGCATCCCGGACAGGTCACCTGCTCGCACATCGTCCGGCGTCGCGCCAGGCGACCAGGGGAGATGAGGGGTACGCGGATAGTGCACGCGCATGATCCCCTCCCCTGACAAACGCTTGGTCGCGTCACAGTACAAGCGGCCAGGAAAACGGATCTACCGAATATCCACCACAGCGACGACCACGGGCAGTTCTCTCCTCGGGAGACGCGCCGCATCTCCGTTCCGGAGCTTCCGGGCCTCTCCACATACGGTCCCAACATGGACACAAAGCGGACATACAGGATGAATGCGAACATTCTTGGGCCATACCTGAAGATCACCTGTGAACGCCAGAGCATGTTAGACGGAGCAGCGCTCAATCTGGTTCCTGGATCTGGGACACAATCAAGCGGCTACTGTGTGCAACATCGCACTAACGGAACTTTGGTCCCATCCACCACGCCCCCCGCGTACCCTGCAAAAACATCTCCTTCCGATAACAACACGGCTAGGCCTCTGACAGATAACAGCACAGTAACGCGGGTAACGGCGCCTACCAGATCGTCCAAACCGGGTTCCACCTGCGGAGATCACCACGCTATGTTCCTTGCTATCCCTTTACTGACGCATGGGACGCATGTTGCGACCCACGACAGAGCAAGGAGCAGTTCCCTTGAAGCGCATCCTCATCCCCGCCGGTGGCGCCATCATGGCTACCGGCCTTCTCGCCGCCGGCCTGGCCGGTGCGGCCCAGGCCGACCAGACGACCGCCTCCGACCCGATGGCGACGAGCGCGGCCAACGCGAAGGCCATCGCCCAGTTCTGGGCGGAGAACAACGGTGCTGCCCTTAAGGCCGCGACCGAGTCCGACGTCTGGACCAAGTCCGACGTGGCCAAGCTGCAGAGCAAGGGCGGCTACAGCTCGGACACCAAGCCGGGCTCGACCGCTCCGATCGGCGAAGAGAAGAAGACGACCTCCAAGGTCCAGAACGTCAACATGCCGAAGACCATCGGCAAGGTGTTCTTCGTCAACAGCAAGGGCGAGAAGAAGTGGTGCTCGGCCACTTCGATCCAGTCCAAGTACCGCAACCTCGTGGCCACGGCCGGTCACTGCGTCTACGACACGGCCAACAACACCGAGGTTGTGTCCAAGTGGGTCTTCGTCCCCGGCTACTACCAGGGCAAGGCCAACTGGGGCATCTACGTGGGTAAGCAGGCCTTCACCCACTACGACTTCGACACGTACGAGGACTACGACCGCGACTACGCGTTCGTTACCGTGTACAACGGTGTCTCCATCGGCAACGGCACGCCGAAGAAGGTCACCAAGGAGGAGTGGGACAAGTACCCGGGCATCAAGGATGCCAAGGACGAGCCCATCACTCAGGCCGAGTACCAGAAGTGCAAGGACTACAACGGCGGCGAGACCCCGGACTGCTGGGCCAAGACGACTGACTACGACGACTTGGTGGGCCCGAACTACACGGGCGCCATCGAGACCAAGAAGGAAGTCACCAAGGAGCAGTACGAGGCCTCCAAGGTCGCCGAGCCGGGCAACGGCTCCAAGTTCGGCGAGCCGGTCACGGAGCATGTGACGGAGTCGGAGTACAAGGCCTACAAGGGCCCCGGCTACCAGATCAAGGACGCAAAGGGTAACTACACGATTACCCATTACTTCCTTCGCTACTGGGTGAAGCGGACCACCGAGGTCAAGTACTACCGGACGACGTTCTTCATCATCGAGGGCTACGTCAAGGACGCCGGCCGTCTCGGCGACAACGTCGGCGGGCAGGGCTTTGCCTGGAACCAGCCCACCGGCAAGTACGTCCGCGTGTTCGGCTACCCGGCCGCGAGGCACCCCGACGGCAACAAGGCCTACACGGGCGTGACGCCGAAGTGGTGCTACGGCAAGACCACCTCGAAGCTGGTGGGCTCCGCCGCCAAGAAGATCGAGGAGCACGTCGCCCTCAAGTGCGCCATGACCGAGGGCGCCGACGGTGGCCCGTTCCTGTACAAGTACAGCAACGCCAAGCGTCTCGGCTACGTGAACGGTGTCATCAGCACCTTCAACGACCAGGACGGCAACGGCCGCGTGGACTACGTCTCCTCGCCTTACTTCGACGGTGAGACCAACGTGGTCTACAAGGCAGCCGCGGCCTCGTGGTCCGGCAAGATCGTCTAGTGACGATCAGCGATCGGTCCTAGACCGTTCGTGTCACACTGCAAGAAGCAAAAGGGCTCGGCGCCGCCGGGCCCTTTTGCTATCCGGTCCCAGAAGTGAAGGCGCTTGGACGCATGGCGCGCCCATACGGTGCCCTCAATCCAGTGTGATCTGTGTCACACATCCCTCTTGGGCCGGATCAGGAGAGCACCACAGCCCCGGCGACCACATTGACAACTTCCTTATGTTGATCAGGGCAAATGGTCGCGAGACGAACCCTTCTCACCCTTGCGCATCGGCAACTTAAACATCACAGAACGGTTACGCCCGGCTTGTCGCATCTTTTCCTCTCAAAGCGACTACCCGAGTTCAAGATCGACACTGTATGTTCCTGGCTATCCCTTTACTGACGCATGGGACGCAAGAGGCGTTCCACGACAGCGCAAGGAGTTCATCTTGAAGCGCATCCTCCTCCCCGCCGGTGGCGCCATTCTGGCCACCGGTCTGCTGGCTGCTGGTCTGGCCGGCACGGCTTCCGCCTCGGGCGTCGTCGACACCGACCCGCTGGCCCCGAGCAACAAGGTCGCCGAGACCGTCGACTTCTGGCTCAAGGCGAACGGCGCTGCCCTCAAGGCCGCGACCGTCTACCGCTACGACTACAAGGAAGTCAACAAGCTCGTTCAGACGGGCGGCTATACCGCCGACACCAAGCCGGGGTCGACCGCCCCGATTGGCGAGGAGAAGAAGACCGCCGCCAAGGTCCAGAACGTGAACGTGCCGAAGTCCATCGGCAAGGTTTTCTTCGAGGGCACTGACGGCAAGCTGTACTGGTGCTCCGCCACCTCCATCCAGGCCAAGTACCGCAACCTGGTCTCCACGGCCGGTCACTGCGTGTACCAGCCTGGTGGGAACGGGCACGTCCTCAACAAGTGGGTCTTTGTCCCCGGTTACTTCCAGGGCAAGGCCAACTGGGGCATCTACGTGGGTAAGCAGGCCTTCACCCACTACGACTTCTCCAACTACGAGGACTACGACCGCGACTACGCGTTCGTCACCGTTTACAACGGCATCCGCCTGACGAACGGCCAGAAGAAGGTCGTTTCGAAGGCGGACTGGGACAAGTACGAGGGCATCAAGGACGCCTTCGAGGTCGAGATCTCCAAGTCCGAGTACGACAAGTGCAAGGACTTCAACGGCGGCGAGACGGCTGACTGCTACGCCAAGACGTCCGACTACGACGACCTGGTTGGTCCCACCTACCCGGGCGCCATCGAGGTCAAGAAGGAAGTCAGCAAGGACGAGTGGACTGCCGCTGCGGGTAAGACCGGCAACGGCTCTCAGGTGGCCGAGACCGTCAAGGAGAACGTGACGGAGTCGGAGTACCTCGGCTACAAGGGTCCGGGCTACCGGATCAAGGAGGCCGATGGTACGTACACCATCACCCACTACTACCTGAAGTACTTCGTCAAGCGCACCACCACGGTGAAGTACTACAAGACGGTCTTCTACGTCCTCGACGGCTTCAGCAAGGACGTCGGTCGCCTCGGCGACAACGTGGGCGGTCAGGGCTTCGCCTGGAACCAGCCGACCGGCAAGTACGTCCGCACCTTCGGGTACCCGGGTGGCGAGCACGGCGACGGCGACAAGCCCTACTCGGGCGTGACGCCGAAGTGGTGCTACAACAAGACGTCCGCCAAGGCGAACGTGATCGCGGCCATCAAGGCTGAGGAGCTCGTCTCGCTGAAGTGCGCCGTCACCCCGGGTTACAACGGCTCGGCGTGGCTGCTCAAGTACAGCAACACCAAGCGTCTCGGCTACGTCAACGGTGTCACCACCGCTGCGTTCGGCGACCTGGACGGCAACAACCGCTACGACACGATCTTCTCGGCGTACTTCGACGGCGAGACGGCTGCTGTCTACAAGGCTGCTGCCAACCTGTGGTCCGGCAAGCTGGGCTAAGTCCCAGATTGGCTGGAGCTGGGGGTCCAAACCTCAGACCACTGCTTTACCCGAAGGGCTCGGCTTCTGCCGGGCCCTTCGGCCTATGTGGTGAAAAAAGTGAGAAGACCTCTTACCAGAGTGACTAATGGGTCGATAGGGTCTTTACACTCTTTCTTGACAACCGTTGTGGAGCCTCTGTTGAAGCGCCTGCTCATCCCCCTCGCCGCTGCCGGCTTGAGCGCCGCCACCCTCGCCCTTCCCGCCAACGCGGAACCGCACTGGGCCACTGACCCCCTGACACCGAAGCCCGCCGACGCCTACAGCAGCGCCAACTTCTGGCTCGACGCCAACGGAGCCGCTCTGCGCAAGGCCACGCAGTACTACTGGGACTTCAAGAACGTCCCCAAGCTCGTGGGCGCTCAGAGCAACACCCCCGACGACGGCAAGCCCGGCATGACCGCCCCCACGGGCAATGTGGCGGCCGCCACCAAGGTCAAGAACGTCAACCTGCCGAAGACGATCGGCAAGGTCTTCTTCCTCGACCAGGCCGGCAGATACCGCTGGTGCTCGGCCACCTCGATCCAGTCCCGGCACCGCAACCTGGTCGTCACCGCTGGACACTGCGTGTACGAGAAGGGCAAGGACGTCTTCCGCAAGTGGGTCTTCGTCCCCGGCTACTACCAGGGCATGGCTCCTTGGGGCATCTACGTGGGCGCGTACGCCTTCACCGCCTACGACCTCGACACCTACGACGACTACGACGGCGACTACGCCTTCGTCGCGGTTCACAACGGCTTCTCCCTCGCCGGTTCCAAGCAGGTGAGCAAGGCCGAGTACGACAAGTGGCTGGGCGACAAGTGGGCGCAGGACGCCCAGATCACCCAGGCCAAGTACACCAAGTGCGTTGACCTGCATGGCGGCGAAACGCCGGACTGCTGGGCCAAGCTCGCGACGACCAGCGACGTCGTCGGCCCCGACTATCCGGACAAGAAGCGCGCGTTCAAGGAAGTCTCCAAGGAAGAGTATGACAAGGCCCCGACCGGGAACGGCAACGGAGCCCAGGAGCCGCTCAAGACCGTCGTCGACCATGTGACGAAGTCCGAATACGAGGCGTACAAGGGTCTCGGATATCGCAAGATCGACGCTCTGGGCAATTACACGATCACCCACTACTTCCTCGGATACTGGGTCAAGGAGTCGACGAAGACCCTTTACTACAAGACCGTCTTCACCGTGGGCATCGCCAAGAACCTGGGCCGCCTCGGTGACGTCGTCGGCGGTCAGGGCTTCGCCTGGAACCAGCCGATGGGCCAGAAGGTGACCGTCTTCGGCTACCCGAGCGCCCACCAGCCCGACGGCGACAAGCCCTACACCGGCCTCACGCCCAAGTACTGCATCGGCAAGACCGGCACCAAGACGTACCAGGTCAACACGTTCAAGGCGGAGACCCACCAGGTCCTGAAGTGCTCCATGACGCCCGGCGCCGACGGCGGCCCCTGGCTCCTGCGGTACGACAACAACAAGCGCACCGGCTACGTCAACGGCGTGACCAGCGTGTTCCACGACCAGGACGGCAACGACCGGATCGACTACATCAGCTCGGCGTACTTCGACGGTGAGGTGGCCGCTGTCTACAACAAGGCCAGCTACGCGGAGACCAAGGTGATCGTTGGTCCCAAGGGCGAGCTTCTCCAGTAGACGGTGGGCACCCGGTAAGAAACGGCCCGGAGCGGGGAGAAGAGCTCCGGGCCGTTCCCGTTTCGGGTGACCGATTCACGCGGAGGTGAGCTCTCGGGTCCGCTCCCGCAGCACCCTCACCACCCGCTCGTTCTTGTGAGGCTGCAGCCGCCTCCGCAGATCCGCCGCGTACGACCGCGACCGCACCGACTGCAACTCCTCCGCCATCGCCATGGCCGTCCCGGCAATGGAGCACGCCTCCTCCAGCTCCCCGCACTGCACCAGCCCGGCGGCCAGCAGGGACAGGTTGAACATCCGCCCACGCACGTACCGGGAGTCCATGTCGAGCGAGCGCCGCGCATACCGTACGGCCCGCTCCCCCTCCCCCAGGTCACGGAAGCAGTGGGCGAACTTCGCCGACAGGTACGCCTCGTCGAAGTAGCTCAGCCACCGGGGTTCGTCGACGGGTCTGCGGGCGTCGAAGGCGCGTTCGGCCGCGTGCAGTGAGGCGCCGCAGGAGCGGGCGTCACCGCGGCCGGCGTGGGCGTGGGCCTCCAGGACGTGGGCGGAGGCCAGCAGGGTGTTCACGCCCGCGCTGCGGGCCGCGAGCTGGGCCGCTCTGGCCAGGTCGAGGGCGTGGGCCGGCTGGCCCACGTAGATGGCCTGGTGGGCCATTCCGGCCAGGATCTCGCCGCCGAGCGTGTGGTCCTCGGCGCCCCTGGCCAGGCGGAGTGCCTGGATGAGGTAGCGCTGGGCGAGCCCGTGCTGCTCCATGTCGTACGCCATCCAGCCGGCCAGCCGGGTCAGCTCTGCGGCCGCGGACGCCAGGCGGCGGCCGGTCGCCTCGCCGTACGAGCCGTCCTTGAGCAGGGGCGTGACGGCACTGTCGAGGTATTTGACCACGGACGTCCGCACGCGGCCGCTGCCGAAGCGGTTGTCGAGCTCACCGAAGGACCGGGTGACCTCGTGGATGGCGGCGATCTCGGCGCTACCCACGCGCCGTATCCCCCTGCCGCTCGGATGTCCCTCTAACGGGGACGTCAACCAGCGCATGGCTCCTATGGAGCCTGCTCCTATTGCGAACGTCGAGTCGATCAGAAACCTCCGTCTCTCTACGTCGGCCCGCCACAGCGCGGTCACAGTCGCGACCCCCTCCTGCCACGTGTGCGTGAACTCCTGCCCGAGATCGAGGGGTGTAATGATCGCCGGCATTCCGAGGTCTTCCGAGGTGACCCGCCTGCCGAGCCGGAGCGCGAAGAGCTCCGTCAGCAGGCAGGGCACCGGGTCCCTCGGGCGCTGGCCACCGATCCAGCGCAATACCGAGCTGTGGTCGTACTTCAGACCAGGGGTACCGCGTGCGGCTCCCAGATCGTTGAGGCGCCTGGCCAATCCCTTGTGGGAAAAACCCGCCTCCGCGATGAGCTGCTGCAGCAGTCGATTCGGCTCGCGTCCCATCGCTCTCCTTGTCGCAGGAGCCGGCGCCCACATCATTACAGCGAGCTACAGTTATAGCACCTTGCGTAAAGGATTTATGGCAGTTCCCAATGGACGTCCAAACTCGCTTCGCTTGCGCCGCCGGCTCCGCGTGTGCGGCGGGTGGCCGGCGGCTCGGTCTCGGGCGAGTAGCTCACGTACCCAAGGCAACGCCAAGCAATCGGAAAGCGGCCTTGACGTGCCTAGATGCGGGCGACGCCGTCGGCGCGGGCCTGGGCCGCGACCGCGGCGGTGACGGCGGGGGCGACGCGGTCGTCGAACGGGCTGGGGATGACGTACGCGGGCGCGCGGTCGTCTCCGACGACGTCGGCCAGCGCGTTGGCCGCGGCCACCTTCATGTTCTCGGTGATGGTCGAGGCTCGCACGTCCAGCGCGCCCCTGAACACGCCCGGGAACGCCAGCACGTTGTTGATCTGGTTGGGGAAGTCGGAGCGGCCGGTTGCGACCACTGCGGCGTGCCTGGCGGCCACCTCGGGGTGAACCTCGGGGGTCGGGTTGGACAGGGCGAACACGATCGCGTCCTTCGCCATCGACGCGATGGCCTGCTCGGACACGGTGGAGCCGGACAGGCCCACGAACACGTCGGCGCCCGCCAGGGCCTCCTCCGTGGAGCCGGTGTGGCCGGCCCGGTTGGTGTCGCGGGCCAGCGCCTCCTTGGACGGGTTGAGGCCCTCCCTGCCCTCGTAGATCATGCCCTTGGAGTCGGAGACGGCGATGTCGCCGATGCCGGCCTCCAGGAGGATGCGGGTGACCGCGACGCCGGAGGCGCCGGCGCCGGCCACGACCGCGCGCAGATCGCCGAGCGGGCGGCCGGTCAGGCGGGCGGCGTTCTGCAGCGCGGCGAGCACCACGATGGCGGTGCCGTGCTGGTCGTCGTGGAAGACGGGGATGTCGAGCAGGTCGCGCAGGCGGGCCTCGATCTCGAAGCAGCGGGGCGCGCTGATGTCCTCGAGGTTGATGCCGCCGAACGACGGCGCCAGCCGCACGACGGTCTCGACGAGGGCGTCCACGTCGGTGCAGTCAAGGCAGATGGGGACGGCGTCGACGTTCGCGAACTCCTTGAACAGCAGCGCCTTGCCCTCCATGACCGGCATGGCGGCCGACGGGCCGATGTCGCCCAGGCCGAGCACGGCGGTGCCGTCGGAGACGACGGCGACCACCCGGGAGACCCAGGTGTAGTCGTTGACCAGCGCGGGCGTCTCGGCGATGGCCGTGCAGACCCGGGCGACGCCGGGCGTGTAGGCGAGCGACAGGTCGTCCGCGTCGCGGACGGGAACGGTGGAGCGAACCTCGATCTTGCCGCCGCGGTGCAGCGCGAAGGCCGGATCGAGATCGAGTGTTTCGACGGATGCGGAAGCGGGCGTGGCAGCCACAGCGACCCCTGTGATCGGTTGGAAGCGGAAGAAACCTTCGGCGGACGAGCGCGAGCGGTCTGGCTTCGGTAGCTGCCAGGATCCCCTCGGCGATCATCGTCGTGAGGGGGTTCGGGGGTCACCCGTGACCCCATAGTGCCACATGGTGAGATGGTGTTCGGTGTCGGCGTCGTCGCCGTTCCGTTGACGCATCGTTAAACAGCTGATGACGGACCGGTGCAAAACCCCACTTAAACTGCACAAAACCCGAGATTCACATCTAGGAGGCCGTACATGGCCCTCAGCCTTAAGGGCCGCCGTGGCTCAGCCATCGGCGCGCTCGCGCTAACCGCCGTTTTCGCCCTGTCCGCATGCGGGAGCGAGTCACCGAGCACGGATTCCGGAGCGACGACGACCGCGAGCGCCACGGCCGCGGGCGGCGTCCAGCTGGTCTCCCCCGGCAAGCTGACCACGTGCACGAACCTGCCGTACCCGCCCTTCCAGTCGAAGGACGCCAGCGGCAAGATCGTCGGCTTTGACGTCGACATGATCGACCTGGTGGCCAAGAAGCTGGGCGTGACCCAGGAGATCGTCGACATCGACTTCGACTCCATCAAGGGTGGTGCCGCGCTCAACGCCGGCAAGTGCGACGTCGCCGCCGCCGGCATGACCATCACCGATGAGCGCAAGCAGAACCTCGACTTCTCCTCGCCGTACTTCGACGAGGTCCTCGGCCTCGTCACCAAGAAGGGCGCGGGCATCCCCACGCTCGAGGACGCCAAGGCCAAGGGCCTGAGCGTCGGCGTGCAGGCCGGCACCACGGCCCTCGACCTGTCCAAGTCCAAGGGCATCGAGCCCAAGGAGTTCAAGGACTCCGGCAAGCTCCTGCTCGCACTCCAGTCCGGCCAGGTCGACGTGGTGGTGCAGGACCTGCCCGTCGTCGTCGAGTGGATGAAGAAGCCGAACATCTCCTCGGCCTACGAGCTGTCCGGCCAGACCCCGACCCAGGCCCAGTACGGCTTCGCGGTGAAGAAGGGCAACGCCGAGCTGCTCAAGGCCGTCAACGAGTCCCTGGCCACAGCGATCAAGGACGGCACCTGGACGAAGGCCTACGAGCAGTGGATGGGCGCCGCTCCGGCCTCGACGCCGTCACCCACCTCCTGACCATGGCGGACACGCCCATCTCGGCTGAGCCCGCGCGCAGCGGGCTCAGCCCCAGGAAACGACGCCAGATCAGTCTCGGCGTCCAGTACGCCGTCTTCGTCGCCGTCCTGGTGGCAGTGGCGATGCTGGCCGACTGGCCGAAGATCGCGGAGAACTTCTTCAACGGCCCCGTCGCCGCGGGGATGTTCCCCACGCTCTTCACGGTCGCGCTGAAGAACACGCTGATCTTCACCCTCGCCGGCTACGCGATCGGCTTCGTGCTGGGCCTGGTGCTGGCGCTCATGCGGCTGTCGTCCGTGGCGCCGTACCGGGTGGTGGCGCTGGTCTACATCGAGATCTTCCGCGGCCTGCCCGCGCTGATCATCTTCCTGCTGCTCGGGTTCGGCCTGCCGATCGCGTTCCCCGGCTTCAGCCTGCCCGGCGACGTCTACGGCACGGTGGCGCTGGCCCTCGGCCTGGTCGCCGCGGCCTACATGGCCGAGTCGTTCCGCGCCGGCATCCAGGCGGTGCCCAAGGGACAGATGGAGGCGGCCAGGTCGCTCGGCATGAAGCCGACCCGGGCGATGATCTCGATCATCCTGCCGCAGGCCATCAGGATCGTGATCCCGCCGCTGACCAACGAGCTGATCCTGCTGTTCAAGGACTCCTCGCTGGTCTTCACGCTGGGCGTCACCGCGGCGACCACCGAGCTGACCAAGTTCGGCTCCGACACGACGATCGACCAGGCCAACAGCACGCCGCTGATCGTGGCGGGCGCCACCTACCTGCTGATCACGATCCCGCTCGGCATCGTGGTCCGCCGCCTCGAAGCGCGTCAGGGGAGGAAACGGTGACGCACGCCGTAGAGATCCGGGATCTGCACAAGTACTTCGGCGACAACGAGGTGCTCAAGGGCATCGACTTCACGGTCGAGCCCGGGCAGGTCGTCTGCGTGATCGGGCCCTCGGGCTCGGGCAAGTCCACGCTGCTGCGGTGCGTGAACATGCTGGAGGTCCCCACCAAGGGCCAGGTGTTCATCAATGGGGCCGAGCTGACCGACCCCGACGCCGACATCGACGCGGCGCGGCGCCACGTCGGCATGGTGTTCCAGCAGTTCAACCTGTTCCCGCACCTCACCGCGCTGCAGAACGTGATGATCGCCCAGCAGCGGGTGCTGGGAAGGGGCAAGAACGAGGCCGAGATCATCGCCAGGGAGAACCTGAACAAGGTGGGGGTCGCCGAGAAGTGCGACGCCTACCCCGGCCAGCTGTCCGGCGGGCAGCAGCAGCGAGTGGCGATCGCCAGGGCGCTGGCCATGAACCCGGACCTGATGTTGTTCGACGAGCCCACCTCGGCGCTCGACCCTGAGCTGGTCGGCGACGTGCTCACCGTCATGCGCAAGCTGGCGGAGGAGGGCATGACCATGCTCGTGGTCACCCACGAGATGGGGTTCGCGCGCGAGGTGGCCGACCGGGTGGTGTTCATGGACGGTGGCGTGATCGTCGAGGACGGCGAGCCGTCCAAGGTGATCGGCAATCCCAGTCACGAACGCACCCGCACGTTCCTGCACCGCGTCCTGCACCCCGAGGGCTGACGACCAGGAGCGGCAGCGATCCGAGCAGGCGGGGTGCTCCGGCATCCCGCCGCTCGTGTAATACTCCGGCATGGACCTGACCTCTTACGCCGAGTGGGCGGTCCGCCTCGCCAACGATCCCGCCCCTCCGCCCGACCTGGTGCGGCTGCGGGACGAGCTGGCCGCGGTCTTCGACGCGGCCGGTGCCGAGCGGGCCGTGGTGGAGCTGCTCAACGCCCTGCTCGTGCGGTATCCCGTACGTCCCCAGCTGACCGACCACGACGGCGGTCACTGGCACCTCCACCTGGCCGAGGACCCCGCCGCCACCGCCGTGATGGGCCTGGCCGCGGTCGTGGCCGAACTGGGCGTGGACCGGCTGGGCCGCTGCCGTGAGCCCCGCTGCGGGCTGGCCTTCCTCGACACCTCCTCCAACCGCTCCCGCCGCTACTGCTCGGCCCGCTGCGCCAGCCGCGCCAACGTCGCCGCCTTCCGCGCCCGCCGCAAGAACGCCTCGTAAGCCCCTAGCGTCGCCGCCTTCCGCGCCCGCCATAAAAGCGCCTCGTAAGCGCCTAGCGTCGCCGCCTTCTCACCAGGGGCCAGTAGCGCAGCACGACGCGCCCGACGATGTCGTGGACCGGCCCGAAGTCCCAGCTGTCGCGCCGCCCGCTGGCCCGCTGGTTGTCGCTCTCCAGCCACCATCCGTCCGCCCCGTGCCACTGGGCTCTCTTCACGATCAGCCGGTCCGGATCGTCGGGAAGCCTGGCCACCACGAGGTCACCCGGGTGGACGGCGGCGTTCCTGCGCACAAGAAGCCAGTCGCCGGGAACCAGCCTGGGACGCATGGAATCCCCTTCGACACGCACTCTCATCCGCGCTGACCCCCCACTCCGCGGGCGTTCCGACCCGAGTAAGGTCGGTTGTGGACCAAGCTGATTCAGCATCCAGGAAGGACTTTCTGATGCTCGCACGACTGCTACGACCCAAGCATGTCGCTTCCGCACACTGCGACCTGCCCTGTGGGGTCTACGACCCCGCTCAGGCCCGCATCGAGGCGGAGTCGGTCAAGGCGATCATGGAAAAGTACGCGGCCAACGAGGACCCGGTCTTCCGCGCCCGCGCGCTGACCATCAAGGAGGAGCGCGCGGAGCTCGTCAAGCACCACCTGTGGGTGCTGTGGACCGACTACTTCAAGCCGCCGCACCTCGAGCAGTACCCCCAGCTTCACCAGATCTTCTGGGACGCCACGAAGCTCGCGGGCGCCGCCGGCGCCAAGGGCACCGTCGACGTCGCCAAGGCCGAGGACCTGCTGGGCAAGATCGACGAAATCTCCAAGATCTTCTGGGCGACCAAGGCCGCCTAAAACGGCACATAAGGCTCTGTGCGGCCCCAGGCCGCACAGAGCCTTTTCCGTCGATGGCGAGTCTGAATAGTCCAAGCACCTCTCCGGGGCGGTAAGTTGCAGTTGGCGTCGGATTCGCGAGGAGGAACGTGACCGAGGAAACCGAGACGCGCGCGGAAGGCGTGGCCGGCATCCGCGACGTGGTGAGCATCAGGCTCCCCGCCGCGAGCGCCTACCTGTCTGTGTTGCGTACGGCCACCGCCGGACTGGCGGCGCGGCTGGACTTCACGCTGGACGAGATCGAGGATCTGCGGATCGCGGTCGACGAGGCGTGCGCCATGCTGCTGAGCGAAGCGGTGCCTGGCACCGACCTGACCGCCGAATTCGAGTTGACCGGGCACGAGATGCAGGTCAGGGTCGAGGTGGCGACGGTCGGAAGCTCCGCTCCCAAGCGTGACGACTTCGCCTGGATGGTGCTGACCGCCCTGGCCGACGATGTCGACGCGGTGACCGGCTCCCCCGATCGCATGGCGATCGTCCTGCGTAAGCGCCGAGGCGCGGCCCAAAGAACGGCGGGGCCGGCGTGACGGAAAGGACTGGAGCCATGGCCACCAGCGAACACGCCGTGCCCGACAGGGTGCGCGCCCGTCAGCTCTTCGCCGAGCTGGCCGAGCTGGGACCCGAGGAGCCGCGCCGCCAACGCATCAGGGACGAGCTGGTCGAGCTCCACCTTCCTCTGGTCGAATACCTCGCTCGCCGCTTCCGCAACAGGGGCGAGTGGCTCGACGACCTCACTCAGGTCGCCACCATCGGTCTGATCAAGTCCATCGACCGCTTCGACCTCAACCGCGGCGTGGAGTTCTCCACCTACGCCACGCCCACCATCGTCGGCGAGATCAAGCGGCACTTCCGCGACAAGGGCTGGGCGGTCCGCGTGCCGCGCCGCCTGCAGGAGCTCAAGCTCTCGCTGACCAAGGCCATAAGCGATCTGTCGCAGCGCGAGGGCCGGGCCCCGACGGTGGCCGAGCTGGCCTCCTACCTGAAGATGACCGAGGAGGAGGTGCTCGAGGGCCTGGAGTCGGCCAACGCCTACTCCACCGTCTCGCTCGACGCGCCGGACTCCGGCGACGACGACGCCCCTGCCGTGTCCGACTCGCTCGGCATCGTGGACGAGTCGCTCGAGGGCGTCGAATACCGCGAGTCGCTCAAACCCCTGCTCGAGCGGCTGCCGCCGCGGGAGAAGCGCATCCTGCTGCTGCGTTTCTTCGGCAACATGACGCAGTCGCAGATCGCCACCGAGCTGGGCATCTCGCAGATGCACGTCTCGCGTCTGCTGGCCCGCACGCTGGCGCAGCTGCGCGAGGGTCTGACCGCCGAGGACTAACCATCGCCGTAGAGCGCGTGGGTGGTGACTAACCGTCGCCGTAGAGCGCGTGGGTGGTGGGGGGCGCCAGCAGCGTCGCCAGCCCGGCCAGGGCGACCACGATCAGCGGGATCCCGAGCTGGGGTTGGTCCGACTGGATGAGCGTGACGGCGACGGGCATCATGAAGATCTGGGCCAGCACGCCAGGTGAGCGCCCCCACCGCTCCATCTTGAACAGCCCGCCCCAGGCCACCCAGAGCAGCCCGGCCCCGACCAGCGCGCCGAACGCGGCCACGGCCACGGCCGACGTCATGTCGTCAGGCTTTCCGATCAGCGCCTCCACCGCGACGAAGAGGCCGAGCCCGAGGGCGACGAGACCCTCCAGGGCGACGATGGCGGCGGCGAGCAGGAGGGTCAGTGGACGACGATTCACGTCCGTACGCTACCAGCCGACCGGCCCCCTTCCCGGGCCGGTCGGGGCCGTCCGGAGGGCCCGTCACGCAGCCGGTTCCCAGGCCGGTGGGCCCGCCAGGAGCGCCCGCCGCGCATCTGGGAGAAATGGGACATTCGGCCGATGAAGGAAGGCGGCTGTCGCGGGCTACGCTGGCGATATGCGCGCGATGTTGCTGGTGAACCCCAAGGCCACGACGACGAACGCCCGTACGCGGGACGTGCTGATCCGCGCACTCGGCGCGGCCGTGGAGCTCACCGTCGAGGAGACCCGCTACCGGGGGCACGCGGCTGCGCTGGCCGCCACCTCCCTGGCCAAGGGCTACGACATAGTGGCGGTGCTGGGCGGCGACGGGACGATCAACGAGACCGTCAACGGCCTGCTCAACCCGGTCAACGGCGACGACGCCCCGCTCCTCGACGATCCGAGCACCGGCCGGCCCGCGCTGATCGTCATCCCCGGCGGCAGCGCGAACGTGTTCGCCCGTGCGCTCGGCCTGCCCAACGACCCGGTGGAGTCCACGGGCGCGGTGCTGGAGGCGCTCAGGGACGGCCGGCGCAGGACCGTCGGCCTGGGTCAGGCCCTCTGGGAGGGGCAGAGCAGGTACTTCACGTTCTGCTCGGGGATGGGGTACGACGCCGAGGTTGTACGGGCCGTGGAGGGCCTGAGAGGCACAGGCCGGAAAGCTACCCCGACCCGGTATGTGAACACGGCTCTACGGCACTATCTGGCCACGGACAAACACCATCCCGCGATGACGCTGACCGGTCCGGGGATCCCGACCGCCAGGGGTGTGTTCATGGCGATCGTTTCGAACACCTCACCGTGGACATATGTCAGGAGCAGGCCCGTGCGGCCGACCCCGTGGGCGAGCTTCGAGACGGGGCTCGACCTGCTGGGGCTGCGTCGCATGGGGTTGATCTCGCTCACGCCGGTGATCCGGCACATCCTCACGGAGAGTGATGCCCTTCCGTCCGGCCGGCATCTCGTTCAGCTGCACGATGAGCCCGAGTTCACGCTCACCGCGGACCGTCCCGTGGCCTTTCAGCTGGACGGGGACTACCTGGGTGAACGCGAAACCGTAACTTTCCGGTCTACCCCGAACGCGTTACAAGTTCTGGTCTAGCCGGTTACATTCGGTCATTGTGTGACGCATCCGACATCCATAACGGCCAAAACTTCGCCCCAACCCCCTTGCGTGCACTCTCCGTGGCTGAAAAGCTCACTACTGACGTCGGAACGTAGGACCTTTAACAACCCCATAGGTTCTACCAGGGCGTCAGCGGGCAGCCCCCGGTCCTGAAGAAGGATCTGGGGTACTTGTTCGCGTGAGTTAGTGAAACTCTTCACAAAGTAGTGGCCGCACGGAGCCGACAAGGCTTCATCTACAAAGGAGTGGACGCATGGACTGGCGCCACCGAGCTGCCTGCCGTGACGTGGACCCCGAGCTGTTCTTCCCGATCGGGAACACCGGCCCTGCCCTCATGCAGATCGAAGAGGCCAAGCAGGTCTGCCGGTCGTGCTCGGCCGTCGACGCCTGCCTGAAGTGGGCGCTGGAGTCCGGCCAGGACGCCGGCGTTTGGGGCGGTCTGAGCGAGGACGAGCGCCGCGCGTTCAAGCGCCGCTCGGCTCGCGCCCGGGCCCGCGCCAGCGCCTGACCTGCCGTTTCAGGGGCTCACGCCCGTCGGGAGCGGGATCGACAACACGGCCTCCGTGCCGCCTTCGAGTCGCGGCTGGATGCAGATCCTGCCTGACAGCTCCCCTTCGACGAGCGTACGGACGATCTGCAGGCCGAGGCTGGTGGAGCTGTCGAGGTCGAAGCCCTCGGGCAGACCTCGCCCGTCGTCCCACACGGTGACGTTGAGCCGGTCGAGCGCCGGCTCCACCACCACCTCCAGCCGCTTGGGCCGCCCGTGCTGCAACGCGTTCTGCAACAGCTCGGTCAGCGCCATGGCCAGCGGTGTGGCGATCAGCGACGGCAGCACGCCGAACCCGCCGACGCGCCGGGGCATGACCGCGACCTCCGGCGACGACACCTCCCCCGCCATCGCGATCACCCGGTCGGCGATCTCGTCGAAGTCCACGAACTCCTCGGGGGCGTGCGACAGCGTCTCGTGCACGATGGCGATCGACCCGACCCGGCGTACCGCCTCTTCCAGCGCCTCCCGGCCCTCCGGGACCTGCAGGCGCCGCGCCTGCAGGCGGAGCAGCGCGGCCACGGTCTGCAGGTTGTTCTTCACCCGGTGGTGGATCTCGCGGATGGTGGCGTCCTTGGTCATCAGCTCGCGCTCGCGGCGCCGCAGCTCGGTGACGTCCCTGATGAGCACCAGCGCGCCGATGCGGCCGCCGCCGACGATCAGCGGGATGGCCCTGAGCTGCACGATCGTCCCGCCGGACTCGACCTCGGTCTCCTTGGCCGCGCGCCCGCTGGCCACGATCATGAGGTCTTCGTTGATCGGCTCATCCGAGTAGCACAGTGTGGCGGTGATTCGGCCCAGCTCGGCGCCGACCAGGTCGGCGTGCAGGCCGAGCCGCCGGTAGGCGGACAGGGCGTTCGGAGAGGCGTACGTGACGCGCCCGGCCCGGTCGAGCCTCAGCAGGCCGTCGCCGACGCGCGGCGAACGCACCAGGATCGGCTCCTCGCCGGAGAACGGGAAGCGGCCCTCGGCCACCATCTGCGCCAGGTCAGAGGCGCTCTGCAGGTACGTCAGCTCCAGACGGGAGGGCGTACGGGCGGAGGACAGGTTCGTGGAGCGCTGGATCACCGCCAGGAAGCGGCCTTCGCCGCCCTCCACCGCGCGCCGGACCGGGATCGTCTCCTCCCTGACCGGGACGCCTGTGGACCAGTCGGGGTCGCCCTCGCGGCAGATGCGGCGCTCGTTCCACGCGGTGTCGATGAGATAGCGCTCGCCCTTGGCCGCCACGGAACCGACGATGTCGTCGTGGTAGACGGTGGGCCCGGTCGTGGGGCGCATCTGGGCGATCGCGATCCAGCCGTTCTCCCCCAGTAGGGGCGCCCACAGAATGAGGTCGGCGAACGACAGGTCGGCCAGCAGTTGCCAGTCGGAGACCAGCGAGTGCAGCCAGTCGAGGTCCGCCGCGTCGAGAGCGGTGTGGCGGGCGACGAGGTCGCTGAGAGTCGGCACGAATGCATCATGCGTGCTCCGCCCCGCCAGAACCAAACCGGCCCCTGGAGTCAGCGTGCCGATGAGCGGGCAATACTCCCCAGTAGGCCGCCGCACGCCCGCCTGCTCGCGCAGTGAACACGGATACGGCATCGTTCACCCGACCGGCCTTATTACGAAATCTCATATTGTGAGAACAGTCACACTGCCGAAGTTGCGGGGGAAGCCGAAGGTGATCTCCACGGGCACGTCGTACCGCCGCGACACGGGTCGCCTACGTGCGGGGACCTGCGGCGGGCCGTTCGACGCGGCCACCGTACCGGCCTCGGTTGCGAGCGTGCGCGCCGCTGTGGATATCCTTCACCATCAGCCTGAGCAGCCCGGATTCGCACGTGCCAGGCACCGTACGCGCTCGGTGCCGGTCGGCCGCTGTCGCCCGCGGTTGACCGTTCGGGCCAATGTGAGTTCCGATGATCTCGCGGTGATCAGACACGCCTCACCGCCGTGGCAGAAGTGAAGGTGAGCGCGTGACAGACGACAGCCCCCGCGTACCGAAGTACTACGACGTCAAACGCAGCCTGCTGGAGCTCACCAAGAGCCTGCCGCCAGGCACGGCGCTGCCGCCCGAGCGCACGCTGGCCGTGCGGTTCGAGACCTCCCGCACCACCGTCAGGCAGGCGCTCACCGAGCTGGTCGTCGAGGGACGGCTGCTGCGCATCCAGGGCAAGGGCACGTTCGTGGCGCAGCCGAAGGTGGCGCAGGTGCTCCAGCTGACCTCCTACATCGGCGACCTGCGCACCGCCGGCCTGGAACCCGACACCAAGATCCTCGAGATGGGTTACATCACCGCGGACGAGGCCCTGGCGCGGCGGCTGGCCATCAATCCGGGCGGGCGCGTGCTGCGCATCCACCGGCTCCGGCTGGCCAACGGCGAGCCCGTCTCCATCGACACCACCCATCTGTCGGCGCGGCGGTTCCCGCGGCTGCGGCGGGAGCTGGAGGCGCACTCGTCGTTGTACGAGACGCTGCACAACGCCTACAACGTGCGGCTCACGGACGCCGAGGAGATCATCGAGACCGTGCTCGCCACCCCGTACGACGCCAAAGCCCTGGGCGTGGACGTCGGCCTCCCGATGCTCCTCCTCACCCGCCACGCCTTCGACGCCGACGGCAATCCGGTCGAGTGGGCGCAGTCGTTGTATCGCGGCGACCGGTACAAGTTCGTCACGCGACTGCGCCGTCCATAAAGGTCAAAACCCTTTTCTCTTACGGCAGGCCGGCTTGACCGCCTCGCCGACGTTGGCGCGCGACATTCAAGCGCCGGTCGTGAACGCTCACGTGGTTCTCGCCGTGACGAGCGCATCGTGGGCCGGCCAGGTGGTTCATGCCTACGCTGGGGTTATGAGCATCCTCGTCGTCACAGGGACCGATACCGGCGTCGGCAAGACGGTCGTAGCGGCGGCCGTAGCGGCGCTGGCCAGAGGACGGGGCTCTTCCGTGGCCGTGGTCAAGCCCGCTCAGACCGCCCTCGCTTCCGGCGACGCAGGGGACCTCGACACCGTCATCCGGCTCTCCGGGGTGACCACCACGTTCGAGTTGTGCCGTTACTCCGAGCCGCTCTCCCCTGCCGCCGCGGCGCGGGTGGGAGGGCTCCCACCCGTGTCGTTGGCGGATGTCGCACGGCTGGTGCGGGAACTGGCGGAGAGCAACCGGCTGGTGATCGTGGAAGGCACTGGCGGGTTGCTGGAGCGGTATGACGAGGACGGCGGGACCATCGCGGATCTGGCGCGATCGCTGGGCGGGCAGGTGCTCGTGGTCGTGGGGGCAGGGAGCGGGAGCGTCAATCAGGCGGCGCTCACCCTGGAGGCCCTCGCTCATCGTGGGCTCGAACCGGTCGGGCTCGTCATCGGGCGATGGCCTGAGGAGCCCGGGGTCGTGGAGCGGAGCAACGTGGCCGATTTGGAGATGCTGGCGGCACGGCCGCTGGCGGGTGCGTTGCCGGAACGGGCGGGCGGCCTCGGCAGGGAGGCGTTCGCACAGGTGGCGCGCAAAGGATTGGGGCCCGCGCTCGGTGGCGTGTTCGATCCCTCGGCGTTCCGGCAACAGGTCCTCTAGCAGGAGGCCTCGGGGAGCTCGCAGACTCTGACCGTCATGGTTTCCGCCTGGGCTATCAGGTCACGGAACCGCTGGATCGGCAGGCTCTTGGTCGGCCAGGCGGACTCGCCCACCAAGTAGACGGCGGCGCCCCGGCGTACCGCCACCGCGTGCTCGCCGTTCTCGAAGAAGCGGCCGCCTGCGCGCAGGCCCTCGTCGCCCACGTCGAGCGGCCTGGAGAAGTAGCGGTAGCGTTCCCAGCCCTTACCGACGTCGGCGCATTTCCTGAGGTCGGCGCGGAGCAGGTTCATGGCCCGCTTGGCGTGCTCGACGTCCTTGTAGACGACCAGCTGCTCGTACTTGCTCTCGTAGCCGTCCCCCGCGTAGAGCACGGCGCGGGTGGTCAGGCGTCCCCCGTCCCGGCGCGAGCGGTGGAAGCACGGGTTGAGCTGAAGTGGCAGGTTCCTGGAGTCGGTCTCCTTGTAGGTCTCCCACTCCTTCGCGGGCGGATGTGACTCCATGAACAACATTCCGTCCGGCAGCCCGCCGGACATCATCGCCGCCGCCAGTGCGACGGCGACCCCCATCTGGATCATTGTCGACCTCCCTGCCTCATGAGATGCCGGAAGGTGCGGATTAGTTCGGCCGGGGGGGTAGAGCTAGCCCCACCCTCCATCCGCACACCAGACGTATTTCGCGTGTTCCCTACAGCTCAATACCGTGGAGGCATGAAAGTCCCCCGTCCGTGGTCGGCACGGGCCTGGCTCGACACGGGACACGTGATGATCGGCCTGCCGGTCGCCATCGTGCTCGGTGGGCTGACGCTCGTCCTGATCGTGGCGCCTCCCCTGCTGCGGCGCCGGCTGCCGTGGTTCACCCGGGTGCAGCGCTCCCGGTTCGAGGCGTTCCTCGGCGTGCACATCCCGCCCGTGCAAACGCCGAGCCAGTGGCGCAGCCCGGCCACGTGGCGGCAGATCGGCTACCATCTGCTGTCCCCGATCGTGGGGCTGGCGGCCGCGTTCCTGGTGGCGGTGGCGTGGGGCGGGGCGATCGTGGGGCTGTTGTCGTTCCTGCCGGCGAAGCTGTCGGGCCCTCCGCTGGAGTTCGTGTTCGACCTCAGGGACAACCGGGTGGTGCTGCTCTTCATGGTGATCGGGCTGGTGCTGATGGTGCTCGCGCCGATCCTGGCGCGCGGCATGGCGGCGCTGGACCTGTCGGTGGCGCGTACGCTGCTCGGCCCCAGCCGGTCCGAGCTGGGGCAGCGGATCGAGACGCTGACCGAGAGCCGGGCCGGCGTGATCGACGCGGCCGACGCCGAACGCCGCAGGATCGAGCGGGACCTGCACGACGGCGCCCAGCAGCGGCTGGTCTCGCTCGCCATGAACCTGGGCCTGGCCAGGGCCACCCTGACCGACCTGCCCGAGCCGGCCAAGGAGGCCATCGCGCAGGCGCACGAGGAGGCCAAGCAGGCGTTGAAGGAGCTGCGCGACTTCGTCCGGGGCCTGCATCCGGCCGTGCTCAACGACCAAGGCCTCGACGCGGCGCTGTCCGGCGTCGCCGCCCGCGCCCCCTTCCCCGTGAAACTGCACGTCGACATCGAGCGGCGTGCCACCCCGACCATCGAGGCGGTGGCCTTCTTCATCGTGTCCGAAGCACTGACCAACATCGCCAAGCACGCTGCGGCCACCAAGGCCGAGATACGCGTGCGGAGCGAGCGCGACCGGCTGCACGTGCTCGTGTACGACGACGGCTGCGGCGGCGCCCGGCTGGACGCCGGCACCGGGTTGCGCGGCCTGGCCCAGCGCATCGACTCCGTCGACGGGACGCTCCGGCTGTCCAGCCCGCTCGGCGGCCCGACGACGATCGAGGTGGACCTGCCGTGCGAGTAGTGCTCGCCGAGGATTCGGTGCTCCTGCGTGAGGGGCTGATCAGGCTGCTCGACGCCTCAGGCATGGAGGTCGTGGCGGCCGTGGACGAGGCCGAGGGGCTGCTGCGGGCGGCCGAGGAGCACCGGCCGGAGCTGGTCATCACCGACGTCCGCATGCCGCCCACGCACACCGACGAGGGGCTGCGGGCCGCGCTCGTGCTGCGCCGCCAGCAGCCCGGCCTGCCGGTGCTGGTGCTCTCGCAGTACGTCGAGGAGCGCTACGCCGCCCAGCTGCTGGCCTCGGCCACGAACGGCGGCGTCGGCTACCTGCTGAAGGACCGGGTGGCGGACGTGGCCGAGTTCATCGACGCGCTGCGCAGGGTGGCCTCCGGCGGCACCGCGCTCGACCCGGAGGTGGTGGCACAGCTCCTGCTACGCGGCAACAGCGACCCGCTGGAGCGGCTGACGCCCCGCGAGCACGAGGTGCTCGGGCTGATGGCGGAGGGCCGTTCCAACACCGGCATCGGCCAGGCTCTCGTCCTCAGCGAGGGAGCCGTGGGCAAGCACATCGGCAACATCTTCACCAAGCTCGACCTGCCCCCTGCCGAGGGCGACCACCGGCGGGTGCTCGCCGTCCTGCAGTTCCTGAAGATCAGGAGCCTGCCGTGAGAGCCGCCTGGCTGACGGCCGGGGCCGTGGCGACGGTGATCGCGCTGCTGATGTCCACGTCGCTGCTCTGGCGCGGCTTCGCCAGAGCCAGGACGCCGGTGGACACCGAGCTGAGGTCCATCCCGTTCACGAAGGACAAGGTCGAGATCGCGGCGGCCTCCGGGCAGGTCGATCTCGTCATCCTGCCCGGCCAGGCCGGCGAGCTGCTGATCAACAGGACGCTGCGGTGGTCAAGGGACCGGCCGGACGTCACCGAGGACTGGGACGCCACCGCCTCGACCCTGCGGCTGGAGGTGTCCTGCCCGGGTGCCGACCAGCCGGACGGCCCCATCTGCCAGGCCGAGTACATGATCACCGTGCCGCCGGAGACCGACATCGTGGCCAGCACGACCCGGGGCGAGCTCGACGTGGCCGCGACCTTCGGGAGCCTCCGTCTGACCTCCGTCTCGGGCGACCTCCGCCTCCACGACGTCGCCGGCTCTGTGTGGGCCAGGACCGGCACCGGGCGCATCGAAGGGGAGCGGCTCGACGGCGACGTGGCCGACGTGGAGGCCGGCTCCGGCCGAGTCCATCTGTCGTTCAGCGGCCCGCCGACGTCCGTCCGGGCTGTGGTCAGGACCAGAGGCAACATCACCATAGGCGTGCCCACCGGGGCCTACAACGTGGCCGTGGACGCCACCAACTCCACCATCGGCATCAAGCGGGACAAGGAATCACCGCGGAAGATCATCGCGACGACGGCGGAGGGCACCGTGTCCTTGTTCCACCATTGAAGGTCTGTTTACCCGTGTGACTGGTTGGTAAGTTCCCCGGCATGGAGTCTGCGAAGCACGCCGGTGACGCCGCCGTCGCCGTGTCCAAGGCCTATGGTGTCGAGACCATGTTCACCCTGTCGGGAGGTCATGTCTTCCCGCTCTACGACGGCGCGGTGCACGAGGACATGCGCATCCTCGACGTACGCCACGAGCAGAGCGCGGTGTTCGCCGCCGAGGCGACGGCCAGGCTGACCAGGAGGCCGGGACTGGCCGTGCTGACCGCCGGCCCCGGCATCACCAACGGTGTGAGCGGCATCGCGACCGCCCACTTCAACGGCTCGCCGGTGGTCGTCATGGGCGGGCGCGCACCCCAGTCGCGCTGGGGCAGCGGCGCGCTGCAGGAAATGGACCACCCGCCGCTGCTCGGCCCGATCACCAAGTTGTCGTTCACCGCGAGCGGCGCCGACTCCGTCGGCCAGGACGTCGAGTCGGCCTTCCGCACGGCCGTCGCGCCTCACCGGGGCCCGGTCTTCCTCGACTTCTACATGGATCATCTGTTCTCTCCATCGCCGGTCCACAAGGTGCAGACGCAGACGCCGTCGCCGCTGGAGCCCGACCCCGACGACGTGGCCGCGATCGCGCGGCTGCTGGCCGAGGCCGAGCGCCCGGTGCTGGTGTACGGCTCGGACGTGTGGATGGACCGGGCCGAGGAGGCGGCGCGGGACTTCGCCGAGACGTGGCGGCTGCCGGTCATCCCCAACGGCCAGGGCCGCGGCATCCTGCCCTCGGGGCACGAACTGCTGGTCACCCGGGCCCGCGGGCAGGCCTTCGCCCAGGCGGACCTGGTGATCGTGGTCGGCACGCCGCTCGACTTCCGGCTGGGTTATGGCTGGTTCGGGGGCAAGGACGGCGCGCCGCTGGCCCGCGTGGTGCACATCGCGGACGCGCCCTCGCAGCTGGCCACGCACATGCAGCCGGTCGCGTCCGCCGCCGGCGACCTTTCGGTGGTGTTCTGGAGCCTCGGCACCGCCTGCGGCGACGCGGGGGTCAAGCCGGACGCGTACGCCTCGTGGGTGTCGAAGCTGTCCGAGGCGGCCGCAGCGGCCATCGCAGGCGACGCCGGGCTCCTGGCCTCGGACTCCGACCCGATCCACCCCATGCGCGTGTACGGCGAGCTGGGGAAGGTGCTGGCCGAGGACGCCGTGGTGATCGGCGACGGCGGCGACTTCGTCTCGTACGCGGGCAAGTACGTCGAGCCCAAGCAGCCGGGCAACTGGCTCGACCCGGGCCCGTACGGCTGCCTGGGCACCGGCCTCGGCTACTCCATCGCCGCCCGCCTGGCTAGGCCGTCCTCCCAGGTGGTGCTGCTGCTCGGCGACGGCGCCGCGGGCTTCTCGCTGATGGACGTCGACACCCTCGTCCGCCACAAACTGCCGGTCGTCATGATCTGCGGCAACAACGGCATGTGGGGCCTGGAGAAGCACCCCATGCAGCTGCTGTACGGCTACGACGTGGCCGCCGACCTGCAACCGCAGTGCCGCTACGACCAGGTCGTGACTGCGCTGGGCGGCGGCGGCGAGCTGGTCACCAAGCCGTCGGAGATCGGCCCGGCGCTGCGCAGGGCGTTCGACTCGGGCGTCCCCTACATGGTGAACATCGCGACCGACCCCCAGGTCGCCTACCCGCGCAACACCACCGGCGTATAGCCGCTACTTCGGCGTGGTGGTGGGAGTCACCGACGGCGTCGAGCAGACGCCGTCGATGACGACCAGCGTGACCGGCTTCGTCACGTCGTACGCCGTGCCGCCGGCCGGGTTGGTCTTCTGGATCTTGCCACAGCGCATGCCGTTGACGCTGGTGGTGTTGTCGATCACGCGGGTGTCGAAGCCGGCCGCCACCACCATCTCGTCGCCCTGCAGGAAGGGCATGCCGACGACCTTGGGCACGAGCACCTTCTTGACGGTCGGTGTGGGCGTGCTCGACGGCGTCTTCGACGGTGTCGGGCTGGATGACTTCGACGGCGTAGGGGTCGGAGTCTCCTCTTTCTCGGTCTTCGTGGGCCTCGGCCGGGTGGTGATCGGCTTGGGATCCGGCGTCGACTCCGCGGTCCTGGTCCTCTTCGGGCTCGGGGGCTTGGTCGTGGTCTGGGTCGTGCTCTTCGTGGCAGCGGGAAGCGTGGTGTTCGTCGGCGTCGGGGCCCCGGTGGTCATGCCGGTCAGCGCGACGGCGGTAGCGCCCGCGCCGAGCACCACCAACGCGGCGATGCCCGCGATCAGACCGGTCCTGCGCGGGGCCTTGGCGGCGCGGCGGCCGCGCCGCTCGGCCACCGTCGTCGCGTCCTCGTTACGGGCGATGCGCATGCCGGTCTGGTACGGGCTCGCCTCGTACTGACCGGTCTGGTGCGCCGGGTAGTCCGCCGGCGGCACCATCGTGGCCCCGGTGACCGGCGGGTGCACCGGCTCAGGGACCTGACCGCTGGCGATCGCGCGGGCCGCCTCGCTCATGGCCTTGGCCGTCGGGTAACGCCTCGTCGGGTCCTTCGACAGAGCGATCTCGACCAGGGTGCGCACGGCGTGCGGGATGTCGGCAGGGAGCGGCGGCGGGGCCTCGCGGATGTGCTTGAGCGCGATCGTGACCGCGCTGTCGCCGTCGAACGGCCGCTGCCCCATGAGGCACTCGTACGCGACCACGCCGAGCGCGTAGATGTCGACCGCAGGCGTGACAGGGGCGCCCTCGGCCTGCTCGGGCGCGCAGTAGGCGGCCGTGCCCAGCACCATGCCGGCGTCCGTGAGCCGGTTGGCCAGGTCGGAGCGGGCGATGCCGAAGTCGGTCAGCACCAGCGTGCCGTCGCGCTGCACCAGCAGGTTGCCCGGCTTGACGTCGCGGTGCACGATGCCCTGGTCGTGGACGGCCTGCAGCGCCGACGCGGCCTGCGCGATCAGCTCCATGGCCGCCTGCGGCGGGATCCTGCCCAGCCTGGCCAGCAGCCGGTCGAGCGGCTCGCCGTCCACGAACTTCATCACCAGATAGACGGTGTCGCCGCTGACGCCGTAGTCGTAGACGTCGACGACGCCCGCGTGGTTGATCGTGGCCATCGCCCGCGCTTCCCCCTGAAAGCGAGCGACGAACCCAGGATCCTCCATGCGGCCCGGAAGCAGCACCTTGACGGCGACGGTGCGGGCAAGGACGATGTCCTCGCCTCGCCACACCTCGCCCATGCCACCGGCGCCGATGCGGGTATCAAGCCGATACCGCCCCGCCAGTGTTGTCCCTTGGGCCACCATGATCCCCCGCTAACCCCCTACCTCTGTAACCTCTTCCACCCCGCGGTTCTCCAACAAAGCGAACCTTTGTCGCGGTGAGGTAACACAGCGGTCACGGAACTCAGAGAGTGTACGACTCACTAGTCTCACATGCCACTCATATGTCTCAAGCCGTACAAACCCTATCCTGCGGCCTTAAGAAGCTACTTGTCCGCGTTTCCGGGAAGTCAGGTGACCTATTAGAGGGTGCCCGCAGGGCCCCCTAGGCTGATCCCATGACGCTCGCTCCGGGTCTCCGCTCCCAACTGCTCATCATGGTCGAGATGGAGGACACCGCGAAGAGGATCGGCAGCGGAGACGTGCCCGTGCTGGCCACGCCCCGCCTGCTCGCGCTGGCCGAGGCGGCCACCGTACGCGCGGTCGAGCAGCACCTCGCGCCCGGCGAGACGTCCGTCGGCACCAGGGTCGAGCTCGAGCACCTCGCCGCCAGCCCGCTGGGCGCACACGTCCAGATCACCGTCGAGCTCACCGAGGTCGACGGCCGACGGCTCGTCTTCGCCTTCACGGCCCACGACAAGCGCACCGTCGTGGGCCGCGGCACGATCGAGCGCATCGTGGTCGACCGCACCGAGTTTCTGGCCCGCTCCCGCCGTCGCCTGGGCTGAGGAAGGCGGCTCCCCAGTGACCGACCCCGCCTCCACGCAGTGGAGGCCGTGAACAGGGCGCTACTCGATGACGGCGATCAGGTCACCTTCCTGAATCACGTCGCCCTCGGCCACCTTCAGTTGTGCCACCACACCGTCGTCCTCGGTCAGCACCGGGATCTCCATCTTCATGGACTCGAGGATGACCAGCGTGTCGCCGTCCGAGACGGTGTCGCCCTCGCTGACGAGGACCTTCCACACATTCGCCACCATCTCAGCGCGTACCTCAGCCACCAGGACTCCCCTCGATCATCGATGTACACACCTTAGGCCCGCATCCTTGCGACCAAGCCCGTGTCATAGTCGCCGGTGACGAACTCGGCGTTGTCCAGCAACTCCACACAGAACGGCAAGTTGTTCTTGGGGCCCACGACCACGAACGCCCCGACCGCCTTACGGCCCTTCTCCAGCGCGTCGGCGCGGTCTTCGCCGTACACGCAGAGCTTGGCCATCAGCGGGTCGTAGAACGGCGTGACCGTGTTGCCCGCCTCATAACCGGAGTCCACCCGGACGCCGTCGAAGCTGGGCTCGTCCCACTCCATGATCTTGCCGGGTCCGGGGAAGAACCGCTTCGGATCCTCGGCGTAGACGCGGAACTCGATCGCGTGCCCCCTGGGCTCGGGCCGCACGTCGGGGCTCTCGCCCGCGGCGACGCGCAGCTGCAGCTCGACCAGATCCAGGCCGGTGACCAGCTCGGTGACCGGGTGCTCCACCTGCAGCCTGGTGTTCATCTCGAGGAACACGAAGTCCTGCTTGTCGGCGTCGACCAGGCACTCGACAGTGCCCGCGCCGAGGTAACCGACGGCCTCGCCGGCGCGCACGGCGGCGGCCAGCATGCGCTCGCGCAGCTCGGGGGTGATGCCAGGGGACGGGGACTCCTCGACGACCTTCTGGTGGCGGCGCTGCACCGAGCAGTCCCGCTCGCCCAGGGCCACGATTCGGCCGTCGGGCAGGCCGAGGATCTGCACCTCGACGTGGCGGGCCCGCTCGATGTACCGCTCGAGCAGCACCGCCGGCCCTTCGAGCGCGTCGCCTCCGGTGAACCTGGCGGCCGCCCGCGCCGCCTGCTCGTACGCCTTGCTCAGGCCCTCGTCGTCGAGGGCCACGCTCATCCCGATGCCACCACCGCCGCCCGCGGTCTTGACCATGACCGGATAGCCGATGGACTCGGCCGCCCGCAACGCCAGCGACAGGTCGGTGACGGGCTCGCGGGTGCCCGCGGCGACCGGCACGCCGGCGGCCTCCATGAGGTTCCTGGCGTTGATCTTGTCGCCCATACGGTCGATGGCCTCGGGCGCGGGACCGATCCACACCATCCCGGCGTCGATCACGGCTCTGGCGAACGCGGCGTTCTCCGCGAGGAAGCCGTAGCCCGGATGCACCGACTTGGCGCCGGTCACGCGGGCCGCTTCCAGCACCTTCGCGACGTCCAGGTAGCTCTGCGCGGGGTTGGCCGGGCCGATCGGCACGGCCTCGTCGGCCTCACGCACGAACGGCAGGTCGGCGTCGGCCTCCGAGTAAACGGCGACGGCACGCAGCCCCATCCGCTTGACCGTGCGGATGATCCGCCGCGCGATCTCCCCCCGGTTGGCGATCAGAACGGGTCCCAGCGAATCAGTAAGCACGCGCCCACCCTATGGCCGCCACCGGCTTACCCCCTTTCCCCCGAAACCACCGATCCGGCGATGGCGTTCTGTAGAAACCCCACAAAGGTGAACGGGTGGAAACGTGACCAGCGCATGCCGAACTGCGGGAGGACCACAACCGCCTAGAGACGGCCCCGGTCGATCACGCGCGCCAGCGCCTCCAGCGCGTGCGGATCGTACGCCCCGCCGGGGGCCAGCCTGATGCGTTCCAGCGCGGCGCCCGCGCGGTCACGGTCGGTCGAGGGCCCCACCAGGTCGTCGTAGGCGTTGGCGACCTTGATGATGCGGCTCGACAGCGGCGGGTCGTCGGCGATCGGATCGCACTGACGTCTGACGACCTCCGCCACCCGGTCCAGCACGCCCGTCTGCTTGATCACCTCGGCGCCCAGCTCGGCGATGCGACGGGCCTGCTCCGGCTCGCTGAGCACGGTGGCGCCGCCGGGGATGGGGTCACGCAACGACAGCTGGCCGATGTCGTGCATGAGCGCGGCGTACTCCAGCTCCAGCAGCTCGGGCTCGGCCATGCCCAGCTCTCTGCCGATCGCCAGGGCCAGGCGGCTGACCCGGCGCGAGTGGCCGGGCTCAACGTAGCCGCCGACCTCGGTGACGCGGGACAGCGCGCGCACGGTCTGCAGGTAGGTGGCGCGGATGCCGGCGTACTTGCGGAAGGCGACCTGCGTGACCAGCAGCGGCGCCGCGAACACCAGCAGCGCGACCAGGTCCATGCTGTGCGTGGCCAGCGCCAGCAACACCCCGGACGAGCCCACCGCCGCGCCGAGCGGCAGCGCCATGTTGAGCTCGTCGCGGACGGCCACCCGGAACGCGGTGCGCACCTGCTCGGACCTGAGCCAGGCCGCGACCAGCACGTCGATCATCACGGTGGCGACGATGAGCGCGACCATGACGGCGAGCGCCGGCCACCAGGTGCTGGTCGGCGCCTCGGTCAGCCGGTAGAGCGGGTCGGCCAGCGGGCGGAAGGCGAAGGCCAGCAGCGCGCCGGTGAGCAGGCGGCGGGCCATCCCGTCCAGGCGCGGCGGGCGGCCCACCGCCAGGTGCGGCAGCGCGCCCGCCAGCATGCCGACCGCGATCACGGCCACGACCTGCAGGGCCGAGTGTTTCAGCTGATTCTGGCTGAGGTCGAGCAGCAGCGTGTAGCCGAGCGCGGCTGCGGCGCCGATGGGCGCGACCTCCCTGTTGCCCGGCATGGTGAGCCTGGCCAGCTCGCCGACCGCGATCAGCGCGCCGAACCCGACGGCGATCTGCGGGCGATCGAGCCCGACGGCGGCCGTGTGCGCGATGCCCGCGACCGCGACCAGGCCGGCGGCGCAGATCAGCAGCAGCTGGCCCGAGTCGAGCCGGCGCAGGACCGTGTTCGCCGACCGTTCAGTACGCCTGGGGCGTTCCGTGGTGATCATGGCCCGGTCACGACCTGGATCGGCATGGTCGGGTCATCGTGGTCCTTGATCGGGGCCTCGGCCGGGTCCGGCGGCGGCTCGACGCGCCGCGGCGGCTGCCACGGCTCCCGCTCGAGCGCGCGGATGAAGGCCGCGACCATGACGGGGTCGAAGTGCTTGCCCGCGCTCTTGCGCAGCTCCTCGATGGCCTCGGGCACGGGCCTGGCGCCGCGGTAGGAGCGGTCGGAGGTCATCGAGTCGAAGGCGTCGGCCACCGCGATCACCTTGGCGAACTCAGGGATCTCGTCGCCGGCCAGGCCCATGGGGTAGCCGGTGCCGTCGTGCTTCTCGTGGTGGTGCATGATCCCGGCGTACGCCTCGTCGAGGAAGCCGATGCCGCGCACGATCTCCAGCCCGCGCATCGGGTGCAGCTGGATCGCGGCGAACTCCTCCTCGGTGAGCGGCCCGTCCTTCTGCAACACCTTGGTGGGTACGCCGAGTTTGCCCACGTCGTGCAGCATGCCGGCGTACCGGATGGCGCGTACGCGCTCCAGCCCCATGCCGATCTCCTGAGCGATCATGGACGAGGCCAGCGAGACCCGCGTGCAGTGGCCGCGCGTGTAGTAGTCCTTGGTCTCCACGGCCTGGCAGAGCGCGGCGATGGTGGCGTCGTACGAGCGCTGCTGCGCGTGGTACTGCCCGAAGGCCCACCGCGCCACGAACAGCGGCAGCAGCACCAGCACCGCCGAGATCGACTGCACGGTCGCCCAGAGCCCGGCCACGAGCAGCCCGAACGTGCCGTACCCCAGATAGGACAGCAGGAACTGGACCATGCCGCGCAGCGGGACCTCGGTGGCCCGCACCCTGGTGGCGAGCCCGATCATGGTGAGCGTGAGCGCGATGTTGAGCGGCACGAACACGGCCGTGGCCGCCACGTAGGGGCCGATGAGGTCGTCGAACGCGTTGACCTGGGGCACGCCGACCTGGCCGTCGAGCGCCACGTAGACCCGCCCGGCCACGTAGCCGCAGATGGCGAACTGCGCGCCGTTGAACAGCCGTTTGATCAGCGGCAGCCCCGGCCGCACGCTGAGCACGGCGGTGAGCCCCACCAGCGCCGCGCCCTCCGGTCCGATCAGCACCACGGCAGCCAGCGAGGCGGAGAAGCTGACCGACACCGCGAACTGGTCCACGTTGAGCAGCGTCGGCATCGACTCGCACACCAGAAAGAGCAGGGCGAGCACCAGCAGGACATCGAGATCCTCCGGGGCCACCGGAGCGCCGGAAGTGATCGCGCCGCGTACGACGAGCGCGGCCGCCGCGCCGATCACGGCGACCAGATAGACCCGCGCCGGCCATGGCAGGTCACGCATTGCGCCCCCCTACGGTGTGATCAGGTCCAGGACACTCCAGGAGGTACCGCTCCGCCGATGAGCATCACCACCGGGGTGATCAACACGAGGGCGGTGAACAGCCTGGCGACCATAACCTTCAACATCCACATGCCTCCACGTCGACTCTCTGGGGCTCACGCTACAGAAGACGACGTGGGCGCACCGGCGGAGCGGGAAATCGCAAGCAAAGCGTAATCAAGCCACTACGAGCCGCGACGTGATCTAGCCCACTCCACGGTGTTCTTGATCCCGGTCCCCAGGTCGACACGCGGCTGCCAGCCGAGCTCCTCGTGAGCCGGTACCGGGTCGACCGCCATGGCCGGCAGGTCGCCCAGGCGCGGCGGCGCGAACCCCGGCTTGTCGGCCGCCCCCGCGGCGTCGGCGATCAGCGAGTGCAGCCGCCGGTCGGTGGTCTGGATGCCGGTGCCCAGGTTGAACCGGCGCCCGTCGCCGGCCTGGCCGCAGGCCCGGACGAAGCCGTCGACCACGTCCTGGACGTAGATGTAGTCGCGGGTCTGGCTCCCGTCGCCGTAGACGACGGTGGGCGTGCCGCTGAGCAGGCCGTCGGTGAAGATCGACACGACCCCCGCCTCGCCTTCCGGCGACTGGCGCGGGCCGTAGACGTTGGAGAGCACCAGCGTGGTGTATTCGATGCCGTAGAGCGCGCGGAACGTGGCGAGGTAGATCTCGCCGCTCAGCTTCGAGGCGGCGTACGGCGAGCGCGGGTCGGTGGCCGCGTCGCCGGGCACGGGGATGGTGGTCGGCCGGCCGTAGACGGCCACGGAGGAGGCGAACAGCACCTTGCGCGTGCGGCCCACGTGAGCGGCGTCCAGCACGCGCGCGGTGCCCTCCACGTTGACGGAGGCGTCGTGCGCCGGGTCGGCGACGCTCTTGCGCACGCTGATCTGCGCCGCCAGGTGGCAGATCACCTCGGGCTGAAGCTCGGCCGTGAGATCGGCCAGCGCCGGGTCGCGCACGTCGAGCTCGTGCAGGCGGAACCGGTCACTGGTGACGGCTTGAGCCAGGTTGTCCCTGCTCCCCGACGACAGATCATCCACCGCGACGACCTCGTGACCGTCCGCGAGCAGACGATCGACGAGATTCGAACCGATGAACCCGGCACCCCCGGTGACCAACACGCGCATGGGGTGAATCTTAGTCGGCCAGCTCGGCCCTCACCTGAGCGATACGGGCCAGCACCTTGGAACGCAGGTCGCCCGGCACGGGGTCGCAGCCGCAGTGCTTGTGCACCAGCTGCTTGATCACCTTGTCCAGGTCGTATTCCTTGAGGCACGGGCTGCATTCGTCGAGGTGCACCCGGATCTCGACGACGTCGGCCTCGGTCAGCTCGCCGTCGAGATAGGCGTAGACCTTGTCCAGCACCTCGCGACAGTCGGTGTCGTGTGGGTTGCCACAGCTCATTTCGATCCCTCCGCCGGGACCAGACCCCGCTCGCGAGCATAATCCTCAAGGAGGCCCCGCAGCTGCCTGCGTCCCCTGTGCAGCCTCGACATCACGGTGCCGATCGGAGTGCCCATGATGTCGGCGATCTCCTTGTAGGGAAAGCCTTCGACGTCGGCCAGGTAGACCGCGATCCTGAACTCCTCGGGCAGCGCCGCCAGTGCTTCCTTGATGTCGCCGTCGGGCAGATGCTCGAGAGCCTCGACCTCGGCGGACTTCAGGCCGCTCGAGGTGTGCGACTCGGCCCTGGCGAGCTGCCAGTCCTCGATCTCCTCCGTGCCGGACTGCTTCGGCTCGCGCTGCTTCTTGCGGTAGCTGTTGATGAACGTGTTCGTCAGAATCCGGTAGAGCCACGCCTTGAGGTTGGTGCCCTGCTGGAACTGATGGAACGAGGCGAACGCCTTGGCGAAGGTCTCCTGCAGGAGGTCCTCCGCGTCCGCGGGATTCCGGGTCATCCGGAGCGCGGCGGAGTAGAGCTGCTCGAGATACGGCATGACGTCTCGCTCGAACCGCTCGCTGCGCTGCTCCAGCGTCTCCGCGTTTGTCGCGGGCACCGGACCCACCCCCCTAAGATCACCGGTGACCGGCTGTGGCAGGACACCGTACTCAGGGGAGGATACCCGCTGTACCGAGGCCGGCTGGGCATCGGGCCGGGGGTGGAGGAATGGAGCGAAGGAGCTCGGGGGGAGAGAGCGAGAGTAACAATGCCAACGAGCCCCGAAGCGGTCGCGACCATCAACACTGGCGAAGGAGCTCGGGGGGAGAGAGCGAGAGTAACAATGCCAACGAGCCCCGAAGCGGTCGCGACCATCAACACTGGCGAAGGAGCTCGGGGGGAGAGAGCGAGGCGCGAGCCAACGAGCGCCGGAGCGGTCGAGACCATCAACAACAGCGAGCATGCTCGTCGCAACACCCCCGCGCCGTTGTCTGTTCCCGCAAGATAGAAGGTACGAAGGACCCGGTGCGGGGAACGTCATACGTACCGGCTGGTAGCCCTTTTTCCGGAACCCAGGAGTCGCGTGTGCTGCCCATTCCGGCCGAGGAACTGAACGGCTCAGGCACGCTCGGGCCGTACTGGACGTTCTACCGCGCCGTCGCCGCCGAACAACTCAACCGATGGCTTCCCGCCGAGCCCTCCGTGATCCTCGATCTCTCCGGCGGTCGCGGGCGATGGTCCGGCCAGGCGGCCAGGGCAGGGCATCGGGTGATCGAGTTGCTCGACTTCCGCCGCACCGTCGACACGCAGTCCCGGTTGCGGGACGCCGACCGCGTCCGGCACATCCGCGCCGACGACCTGGCGTTCCTGCCGGACGCGAGCGTGGACGCGGTGCTCGCCGAGGAGCGGGTGATGTCGATCGAGCTGATGGCGGAGTCGGCGATGAACGACGTGGCCAGGGTGCTGCGGCCGGGCGGGCGGGCGCTGGTGTGCGTCGACTCGCTGGTCCTGGGCATGGCGATCCTGGCCGAGCAGGAGCAGTGGCAGCACCTGAGGCAGACCGGCGAGGTCATGCTCGTGCCCTGGCCGGACGGCAGCATCACACGCTGCTTCAGCAGCACGCAGCTGCGCGAGCTGCTGATCGGCGCCGGGCTGGAGGTGGAGTGGATGCGGCCGCGCACGGTGTTGTCGCCGTCCACGGTCGACCACGTGCTCGGCTCCGACGCGCGCGCCCTGGCCTGGCTCGTGCGCACGGAGCTCGAGGCCCACCCGGACGACGACGACACGGTCGGCATCCACCTGGTGGCCAGCGCCCGTAAGAGCTGAACCCGCCGTTCTTCGTGTCCGGCGGCTCGCTCCAGACGTCGGCTGCTCTAGTGCCGGCGCTCCTTCTTGGACTGGCACTGGACGCAGCGCGCCGCCTCGGGTCGCGCCTCGAGGCGGCCTTCGGGCACCGGCTTGCCGCAGTCGACGCACCTGCCGTACGCGCCTTCCTCCAGGCGCTTGAGCGCCTCGATCACCGCCCGCCGCTGTGCGGTGGCCACGGTGAGCATGGCCTGAGCACGGTCGGCGTCGGTCAGGTCCGAGCCTGCGTCGGCCGCCGAGTGCTCGCGTACCGCGACAGGATCGCCCTGAAGGACCCCGATCGAACGATCGAGCTCGGCGAGCATGTCTTCCAACCGCTCACGAGCGGTCGTGACGTCCACGAATCCGCACCTCCGGGTAAAGAGGGCAACCCGCGGCGAGGACTCCCCGGTTGTCCCGCCCGGTGGCAATTAGGGGCTTTTATGGCGGTGACACCGAGTAAACGGATGCATCGCTTTCCTCACCGGATGCCCACTTACCGTGCTTCTTACACCTTTAGAAAAGCGCCGTTTCCTCCTCATCAGGAAGGGGTTTGATGAGGTCCGGCCCGTTGTTTCTGACGTTGTTGACATCCGTCGAGACCGGGTACGCCGTGAGCCGCCCCTGCTCGGCCGGGACCAGCAGCCGCGAGGCCTGCTCGACGTCGGTGAGCTTGGGGTCGAGCCACTCCTGCCAGCGATCCCGCTCGATCATCATGGGCATCCTGTCGTGGATGCGGCCCAAGTGGTCCTCGGCGTCGGTGGTGATGACGGTACAGGTGACGAGCCACTTGAGCGGGTCGTCGTCGTCCCGCGACGGGTCCTTCCAGAATTCGTACAGGCCCGCCATGGCCAGCACCCCGCCGTCCTCCGGATGGATGAAGTACGGCTGCTTCTTCTTTTTCTCGCCTTCGACCGGCATCCATTCGAAGTAGCCGTCGGCCGGGAGCAGGCATCTGCGCTTGGCGAACGCCTGGCGGAACGACGGCTTCTCGGCCACCGTCTCGATCCTGGCGTTGATCAGCCGCGACCCTATCGACGGGTCCTTCGCCCAGGCAGGCACCAGGCCCCACTTCACGACCCTCAGCTGCCGCACCGCCCGCTCGGCCTCCTTGGGCACGCGGCTCATGACGGCGTAGACGTTCTTGGTGGGGGCGACGTTGTAGTCGGCGTTGAGCTCCTTGTCGGGCTCGGCGTCGAGCTCGACCTGGAACTCCTCGAGCAGCTCGTGCTTCTTGCGCGCCGATGCGTATCTACCGCACATGACCCCACCCTGCCACGTACGGCTTTCGCTCGCATGTTTGCTTCCGCACCAGTCCGCCGTGTGCACCACCCGCCGTATGCACCACCCGCCGTATGCGCCGTCCGCCGTGTGCGCCGTCCACGGTGTGCGCCGTCCACGGTGTGCGTCGTCCACGGTGTGCGTCGTCCGTGCGGGCGTCGTCCACAGGGCCGAGACGCCACGTACTCGTTATCCACAGGCTGTGACCTCGCTCCGCCACGCCCCAGTAGTCTTTGACCATGTCCGCTCCGCACTGGCCCGCACCCACCGCGACCGCCCCTGTCACCGCCACCGTCCCGTTGCCCGGCTCCAAGTCGGTGACCAACCGGGCTCTGGTCCTCGCCGCGCTCGCCGACGGCCCGGGCGTCGTGCGCCAGGCGCTCCGCAGTCGTGACGCGGACCTCATGGTGGCCGCGCTGCGAGCGCTGGGCACCACGCTGGTGGCGAGCAACGAGACCTCGGCGGGCGTGGACTGGCACGTGACCCCCGGCCCGGTCCGCGGCGGCGCCGCCATCGACGCCGGCCTGGCGGGCACGGTCATGCGTTTCGTCCCGCCCATGGCGGCCCTGGCCGACGGCCCCGTCTCCTTCGACGGCGACCCGCACGCCCGCAAACGCCCGATGGGCCCCATCCTCGACGCCCTGCGCGCGCTGGGGGCGCGGGTGGACAACGACGCGCTGCCGTTCACGATCAGCGGCCCGCTGGCGGGCGGCGAGGTGACGCTGGACGCGTCGGGGTCGTCGCAGTTCGTCTCGGGGCTGCTGCTGACGGCGGCGCGGTTCGAGAAGGGCATCACGATCCGCCATGTGGGCCCGCCGGTGCCTTCGCAGCCGCACATCGAGATGACCGTGCAGCTGCTCAGGGCGGCCGGCGTCACGGTGGACGACAACGAGCACGACGTCTGGCGGGTCGAGCCCGGGCCCATCGCGGCCAGGGATCTGACGGTGGAGCCCGACCTGTCCAACGCGGCCCCGTTCCTGGCCGCGGCCCTCGTCACAGGCGGCACGATCACCATCCCGGCCTGGCCACGTGAAACGACGCAGCCGGGCGACGCCCTGCGCGGTCTGGTGACGGCCATGGGCGCCACGGTGACCAGGGCGGAGGGCCCCGGCGCGGACGTCACCGACCTGGTGGTCACGGGTACGGGCGAGATCTCCGGCATCGACGCCGACCTCCACGAGGTGGGGGAGCTGACCCCGACGATCGCCGCCCTAGCCGCGCTCGCGACGACGCCGAGCCGCATCCGCGGCGTCAGCCATCTGCGCGGCCACGAGACCGATCGCCTCGCCGCGCTGGCCACCGAGATCAACCGTCTGGGCGGCGACGCGGAGGAGACCGAGGACGGCCTCATCATCCGCCCCCGCCCGCTCCACGGCGGCACTTTCCGCAGCTACGACGACCATCGCATGGCCACGGCCGGCGCCGTGATCGGCCTCAGGGTGCCCGGCGTGGAGGTGGAGAACATCGCGACCACCGCCAAGACCCTCCCGGAGTTCGTCCAGATGTGGACGGCGATGTTGGAAGCATGATGACTCGCCTGCGACGGCCGGACCCCGGACCGGGGCACACCACCACCCGCGCCCGACGCCTGAACCCGGAGCCGGTCACACGATGACCGGTCCCGGGGCCCGGCTGGTTTCACGACCTCCGCTCCGGGCACGTCGGAGAAGGGCGACACGTGCTGGCGCGCCGCTGCCCGCATTCCGACGCGAGGATCTGCCCGCACCACGCCACCCGCCCAGGCCCGGGCGGCGCGCCCACAACAGAGACCAGTGCACGACAACGGACCACCCCCTCCGGAGGTCTCCTCCGCCCGGGTGCCGTGACCGAACGCCCAGGGTGCGACGTCAGCAGCCACATCAAGCCGCTGACGACCGCCCCGACAGGCATTCACCAGCAATGAATCCATGGAAGGGGAGCGAGCGTATGGGAGCGGACCGCTGAGGAAGCGGGAGTACGACGAGGACGACGTACGGGTCAGACCGGGCAAAGGCTCCCGGCCGCGGACTCGTATTCGCCCCGCGCATGAAGACGCCGTCGAAGGTTTCGTGGTCGCGGTCGACCGCGGCCGCTACACGACGCTGGTCGAGCCCGGACGCCCCAAGGGTTCGGCCCAGAAACGTAAGCAGCAGCAAGGCCACCTCGTGGTCGCGATGAAGGCCCGCGAGCTGGGCCGCAAGGGCATCGTCGTAGGCGACAGGGTCGCCCTGGTCGGCGACGTGTCCGGCCGCCCCGACGCCCTGGCCAGGGTGGTCCGCGTGGAGCCGCGCACCTCGATGTTGCGCCGCTCGGCCGACGACACCGAGGACACCGACGGCATCGAACGCCCGATCGTGGCCAACGCCGAACAGCTCGTCATCGTGACCGCCCTGGCGGACCCGCCGCCCCGGCCACGCATGATCGACAGGATCCTGGTGGCGGCGTTCGACGCGGACATCGACACCTTGCTCTGCCTCACCAAGTCCGACCTCGCCCCGCCGGACGAGCTGGTCGCGCTGTACGAGCCACTGGGCGTGGCGCACGTCGTCGTCCACAAGGGCAGCCCGCTGGACGAGCTCCGCGAGCACCTGACCGGTCGCATCAGCGTCATGGTCGGCCACTCGGGCGTCGGCAAGTCCACCCTGGTCAATGTCCTGGTCCCGGATGCCAACCGAGCCGTCTCCCAGGTCAACGCGGTAACCGGCCGCGGCCGCCACACGTCCACGTCCGCCGTGGCCTTGGAGCTCCCGGACGGCGGCTGGATCATCGACACGCCGGGGGTCCGCAGCTTCGGCCTGGCACACGTGTCGGTGGAGACGGTCCTGGCCGCGTTCCCCGACCTGGTGGAAGGCACTGTCAATTGTCCTAAAGGCTGCACCCACCTGGGTGACGGCTGCGCACTCGACGCCCTGGTAGCCGAGGGCAGCGCCGACCCGACCCGTCTGGAATCCCTCCGCCGCCTGCTGTCCAGCCGCGAAGGCACCCTCGACGACGATCCCCAGAGCCCGTAGCCTCACGACGCCCCGCCGTGCCCCGGTGCAGGTCCCTCGGGGCAGGGAGCAAGGGTCCGGGCCGGCCCTCGCTCGACCACCGCGCGGGCCGGCCGCCGAATGGCCGGCGAGACCGACATCACTCAAGCGGCGCGCGGCCACGATCAGGAAGAGCCGAGGTGGCGGTCAGGGGCGGTTGTTGGGGCGGAAGGTCCAGGTGACGGTGAAGGTCGACACCAGGGTGCCGTCGGCGTTCTTGATGTCGACCGCCACGTCGAACACGGGCCGCTCCCCCGCGTCCAACTGCGCGACCACCTCATCCCTCGTCACCAGTAGTCGCGCCTCGGCAGAGACCTCGCCCTTGGCAAGCTTCCGGTACTCGATCGCCGCCGACGTGGCCAGCGGAACCGCCCGCTCCAGTTGATCCCCGAGGGCGGACAGCATCGCCGCTCCCGACGCCGACTCGGCCAGCGTGAACAGCGCTCCCGCATGCGGGCCCGCCACGTGGTTGTGCAATTCCCGCCGGTCGGGCAGGCGGCCAACGGCCTGGCCGTCCCCGACGGTGTCGAAGGTGATACCCAACGTGCGGGCAAAAGGGACGGTCTGGAGCAGCAAAGCACCGATATCTAGCGACATGATCGATATGTTACTGGCAAGTAATAGAAATGGGAGTTACCAGAAAAGAGCCCTCTGTGACTGATGTTCTGTATACCCGACACGGTAGCGTGGGCGATCGTGCAGGGTTATTCCGATGATCTACGCCTCGCGCATGTCATGGCGGACGCCGCCGACGACATGACCATGCGCCGGTTCAAGGCGGTCGACCTCAAGGTCGACACCAAGCCGGACCTCACGCCGGTCAGCGACGCCGACCGCGCCGTGGAGGAGGCGATCCGCGGCACGCTGCGCCGTGCCAGGCCGCGTGACGCGGTCGTGGGCGAGGAGTTCGGCAAGACCGGCTGGGGCGCCCGGTCGTGGATCATCGACCCCATCGACGGCACCAAGAACTACGTACGCGGTGTGCCCGTGTGGGCGACGCTGATCGCGCTCATGGAGTACGGCAAGGTCGTGGTCGGCCTGGTGTCCGCCCCGGCGCTCGGCCGGCGCTGGTGGGCGGCGACCGAGGGCGGGGCGTGGACCGGCAAGAGCCTGACGAAGGCGTCCAGGATGCGTGTGTCCTCGGTGTCCGACCTGGAGGACGCGTCGTTCTCGTACTCGAGCTTCGGCGGTTGGGAGAAGACCGGCAAGCTCGACAACTTCCTCGACCTCGGCCGCACGTGCTGGCGGACCAGGGCCTACGGTGATTTCTGGTCGCACATGATGGTCGCCGAGGGGTCGGTTGACCTGTCCGCCGAGCCCGAGTTGTCCCCGTGGGACATGGCGGCGCTGACGGTGATCGTCGAGGAGGCCGGCGGCGTCTGGACGGACGTCGCGGGGGTGAGGGGCCTGGAGGGCGGCAGCCTGGTCTGCACCAACGGCATCTTGCACGACGAGGTCATCCAACGCCTCAACGGCACGCGCATGAGATAGCGGATGCCCGCACGGCGGTTCGTCCGGCGCCTTACCGCAGAGACGTCTCGGCGGCTCGCTTGGACGTGCGCGATCCCGGTCGGGGATGGAGCAGACCCGCCTGGGACCGGATGGCGGCGGTGGCGGCGTTCAGTTCCTGTTCATTTTTGAACGTCACATTCCCCTCGTACGCCACCCCATCAGGCGGGCTGTCGTGCCCCACCGGGTCGGCGTCCCAGTAATTCCCCCGGTAGACGACGTTCTCCAGCGGCGGTGCCACCCCTAGCACGGCCGTGTTGTCCGCCCGCGCGACGACGTTCCCCTCCACCGTCACCCACGCGGCCCCGTAGTCGGTGTAGAGCCCGAAGTTGTACGGCGTGCGCGTGTCCTCGATGACGTTCCCCTGCACCGTCGCCCCATCCTCACGCGACGACCCCTGCGGCCCGGACACGTAGATCCCGCCACCGTCGGCCAGCACCTTCATGGTGTCCACGGTGAGGTTGCGCAGGACGCGCAGCCCCTCACCGGGACCGGCGACGATCCCGCAGTGCGGTACGTCCGCGATCTCGTTGTTCGCGACGACGCACCTCTGCCCGCCCGACACGGCGATCCCCGGCGTCCCGCTGTAGTCGAGCCCGACATCATGCACCCAGGTGTCCTCGATCGTGACGTCCCGCCCGTCCGACACGGAGATGCCGCCGCCCGACAGCGTGTCGAAATCACAGCCGCGCATGGCGACCTCGACGCCCCCGGACACACTCAGCCCGAACGCCCCCAACCGGGTGAACCGGCAGCCCTCGATCTCCGCGCCCGCCACGTCCTCGAACGTCACGCACGCCGGGATCGACGCCGACGCGGCGGGGAACGTCACCGACGCCCCCTCCCCCAGGACGGCCGTCTCCACGCCGCCGCCCTCGTAGTAGCCGCTGCCGTGATAGTGCAGGAACCCCTCAGGACGGCTGGGACGCAGCCAGGTGGCATCGGCGAACACCAGCCCGCGGAGAGACACGTTCCGCGTCCCCACGACACGCAGAAGCGTTTCCAGGACCGGCGCGACCACCCGCGTACGCTGGGGGTCCTCGCCCGGACGGGGCAGATAGAGCAGGAGGTGCGCGCCAGGACGCGACCGGTCGAGCACGAACGTCCCTGGCTCGGTCAGGAAGGCGGCGTCGTTCTCGATCCGCGTGGGCAGCCCGAGCCCGCTGGACGTCTGCCCCTCCCAGGTGGAGTTGTAGAGCTCGGCGGCCCACCCGAACGCGGGCTGCGCCATGGTGACCACCGTCGCATCGCCATCGGCCGAGACCCCGGCGACCCCGCAGCGGGCCTCGGTCCAGGGATAGACACCGCGGTAGACGAATTCGACGTCGCCCGGGCTGTGCCACAGGCGCGGATCCGCGCTGTCCGTGACGTAACCCGTGACGGTCGGGCGGGCATCGCCGGGCAACGCCGGAATGCCGGCGCGGAGGGCCCGGCGGCCGTCCACGTAGAGCTGGCGCGTGTCGAGGCGGCCGACATCGGCCGTCCACACGCCGTCCCGCACCTGCCACCCCGTGATGAGGCGGCCGCCGCTCACCACGGCCCGCTCCTGATCGGGAGTGCCGTAGCCGTAGGCCTGGTAGACGATCCGGTGGCCGTCACGCCCCGAATCGGCGTCGGTGAGCTCTAAGGTCCTCGTCAGTACGTGGGCGCCCGCCCTGAGGTGGACGACGACGTCTCCGGCCGCCTCGCGGGCCGCGGACCGGGCGCGTTCGAGGGTGGCGAAGGGCTGCGCTGCGGAGCCTGGCCCGGTGTCGTCACCAGAAGGCGCGACATGAAAATGGAACATCGGAACTCCTTTTGCTGTTTATGGCGTACACGTAGTAGTACACCATAAACAAGGAGGGCGCCAATGACGCGAGGCAGCGCCGGGGATCCGGACCGGGGGATCGAGCTGCTCTGGCAGGCTCGGGAGCGCGACCCCCGGCCCGGTCTCAGCCTGGGGCGGATCGTCCTGGCCGCCATCGAGCTGGCCGACGCCGAAGGGCTGGCGGGACTGTCGATGCGCAAGGTGGCCGATCGGCTCGGCTTCACGACCATGTCCCTCTACCGGCATGTGCCCGGCCGGGACCAGCTCGTGGATCTCATGGTGGACGAGGTCCTGAGCGAGCACCCCGACG
>NZ_VCKY01000590.1 GCF_005889735.1 Nonomuraea turkmeniaca | reverse complement strand
GGAGATGCGGACGCAGCTTGCCGCGCTGCTGGAGCACGAGCACGCCCCGCTGGCGGTGGCGCAGCAGGCCGCCGGGCTGGTCGGTGACACGCCGCTGTTCACCTCCCTGTTCAACTACCGGCACATCAGCAGCGCCGCCCGAGCCGCTGAGGGCGACCGGCAGCCGACGGTGCAGGGCATACGGAACGTCTACTCCCGCGTCCAGAACAGCTACCCGTTGACCGTGTCGGCGAACGATCTCGGCTCTGGCGGGATGAGCCTGAGCGTGCTGGCGGTGAACTCCGTCGATGCGCGCGGGGTGGGTCTGCTGGTGCGGACTGTGGTGGAGAATCTGGTGGCCGCGCTCACCGTGGCTCTGGATGATGGCCCGGATCTGGCGCTGCAGTCCGTGGGGGTCTTGGACGGGCGGGA
>NZ_VCKY01000072.1 GCF_005889735.1 Nonomuraea turkmeniaca | reverse complement strand
GGTTTGGCGGTCTTCGTCCGCATGGGCGTCCGGGTGGGGGTCCGGATGGGCTTACGCGTGGACTTGCGCGTCGGCGTCGGTGTCGTCGTCGCGGGCGGCTGCGTGGCAGGGGCGGATGGCGTCGGCGAGGCGAGCGCGAGCTGCAGCGAGCCGGCCCGGACACCCGCCCAGGGGGCGAGCCACACGACACCGGCGACCAGCGCCGCCACCACGACTCCCGACACGCCGATGGCCACCGGCACACCGCTCCGCCTCCGCCTGCCGCCACGACCACCACCGGTCGCCGGAACGCCGGCTAAAGCCCCAGGTCCCGGTATCGGCCCGGGTCCGGGCATCGGTCCTGCGCCCGGCACCGGTCCTGGGCCGTGCGCCGCCATCGGCCCGGCACCTGGTGCGGACACCGGGACCGGCCCTGCGCCTGGTGCCGGGTCCTGGCCGCCCAGCATCCGGAGCAGCACATCCCGCATCGAGGGCCGGGCACGCGGGTCCTTGGCGAGGCAGTCGTACACGATCGACCGCAGCGGGTGCGGGAGATCTCCCAGCTGCGGCTCGTTGTGCAGGATCCGGTTGATGATCGCCGGCAGCGTGTCCTGCCCGAACGGCGGTGTGCCGGTGGCCGCGTACACCATGACGGACGCCCACGCGAACACGTCCGTTGCGGGCCCCACCGCCTGCCCGGCCAGCTGTTCGGGCGCCATGTACGCCGGCGTACCGACGATACTGCTCGTGACCGTGGCGGCGGCGTCCGCGGCCCTGGCGATGCCGAAGTCGATGACCCGGGGCCCGCCGGGCCCGAGGAGCACTTTGGCGGGCTTGAAGTCGCGGTGCACGACGCCGGCCTCGTGGATGGCGACGAGCGCGGTGGCGGTGGCGACGGCCAGCCGCTGCAGGTCGGCCCCGGCGTGCCGCCCGGCCTGCTGCAGCGACGGCCCTTCGACGTACTCGGTCACGATGTACGGCCGCCGCCCCAGCGACGCGTCCAGCACCTGCGCGATGCAGAACGGCTCCACCCGCCGCGCGGCCTCGATCTCCTTGGCGAGCCGGTCGTCGAACCCCGCGCCGTCCCGCAGCACCTTGACCGCCACCGGCCTGCCGTCGGGCGCCTGCCCGAGGTACACGATCCCCTGCCCGCCCGCGCCGAGCCGGCCGAGCAGGCGATAGACCCCTACGGCCGCTGGATCGTCCTCCCGCAGCGGTTCGACATGCGCCATGAGAGAAGTGACTCCAGGGACGGGTGCGGTGGATCTTTACGTACGATAGCGACTCATTTCCTGAAGCGACCCATTTCTCGGATTTGTGGTGAAGTCGCGGAGCACACGAAAACCACCACAGCGTGGGCCTGTACATCTTCCAAGAAGGCCGGCGTGGCCGTGCTCTTCGCGCCGAAGGGCGTCAGGACGCCCAGAGCCGGCATCGGCTCCACGATGAACGCCTTCTTCCCCGAGAAGGGCGAGCTCACGGGGCTGGACACGCGGGACTGCGTCACCTCACGGCAAGGGTGGCGGTGAGCCCGTCCAGCAGGCTGGTGGTGGGCTTGAAACCGAGATCGCGCGCGGCCTTGCCGGGGTTGCACGTCCAGTCGGGATGACGCATCTCGCGGACCTTGTCGCGGTTGAGCGCCGGGACCTGGCCGGCGAGTTCGGCGACCGCCGCGGCGGCGCGGACGACGGGCATGGGGACGGGCAGCAGGCGCGGGGGCGGGCGGCCGGCGGCCCGGGCCAGGGCGTGGCAGATGTCGTGCCACGTGTACGGGGTCCCGTCGCTGATGGGGTAGAGGCCGGCGTCGGGATCGCCGGGCCGCACGGTGCTGTCGTGATCGGCGGCCGCGAGCAGCGCCGTGCACAGGTCGTCCACATAGACGGCGCTGTAGCGGCGCGGGCCCAGCCCCGCCTTGAGCACCAGGCCGAGGCGGATCATCGGTAGCAGGGCAGGGATCAGGGCAGGCTCGCCCGGGCCGTACACGATGGCCGGGCGCAGGATGACGGCCGCCAGCCGCGAGGCGTGCTGGCGTACCGCCTCCTCACCGGCTCGCTTGCTGATGCCGTAGCAGGACACCGGCGCCGACGGCCGGCCGGACGGCGTGGTGGGGCCCGCGGCGGCGAGGGAGGAGCAGAACACCAGCCGGGGCGGCCGGGGCCGGGCGGCGAGCGCGGCGGCCAGGCGGCGCGTCCCGTAGTGGTTGACGGCCTCGAACCCGGCCGCGGTGCGGCTCCGCACCACACCGGCCAGGTGGATCACGCGGTCCACGCCGTCGATCGCCTCGGGAATGCCCTCTCCGGTGGCCAGGTCGCCGACGACGATCCGCACGCCCCGCTCATGCAGGCCGTCGAGGCGCGGGGACGGCCGGGCCAGCGCGGTGACCGCGTGGCCGCGCGCGAGCAACATCGGCACCAGCCGCGCGCCGACGAACCCGGTCGCCCCGGTCAGCAGATATCGGCTCACGGCAGGTCCCCGCGGTAGAGGCGGTACGTCTTGGCGGGCGTGCATCCCGCGGCCCGCAGGCTGGCGACGATGGCGCTGTTGTCCTCCAGCGTCCAGCCGAGCTCGATGTCGCGGTAGCCGCCGGACACGGCGGCCCGCAGGGTGCCGGCGTAGAGCAGGATCTCCACGCCGCGGCCCCGGTGCTCCGGCAGGACCCCCACGACGATCGACCGCATCGCGTCGATCGAGCGGGCGGCGCGGCGCAGGCGGAGCAGGCCGAGGGGCAGCCCCCAGGTGGTGAGCCGGCCACGGGCGGCAGGCAGGGCCTGGTTGAGGTCCGGGAGCGAGATGCTGACGCCGACCGGCTCCCCGCCGGACTCGGCGATCAGGACGAGGCCGGGGTCGAGAATCGGCCTGAGCTGCCGGGCCAGCGCGCCGAACTCGCCCTCGGTCATCGGCACGAATCCCCACAACCCGTCGAAGGCGGAGTTGTACAGGTGCCGGATGCGGGCCAGCTCATCGTCGAAGTCCCGCAGGTCGATCGGGCGAACGCGGACGCGAGCACGGTGCTCGAGCCGGGCCGCGACCCGGCTGAAGCGCTCGTCGAAGGGCCGCATGCCGCGCCGCCAGGCCCAGAGGTCCTTGGCCTTGCGCAACCCGGCCGCCTCCAGCAGGGGACCGTAATAGGGCGGGTTGTACGGCATGAGCAGCCGCGGCGGCGTGTCGAAGCCGTCGACGAGGACGCCGCATTCGCCGTTGGTGGTGAGGTTGACCGGCCCGATCATGCTGGTCAGCCGGCGTCCGCGGAGCCAGTGACCGGCCGCGTCGATCAACGCGCGAGCGGCGGCGCCGTCGTCGGCGCACTCGAACTGGCCGAAGAAGCCGTCGGCCGCCTCGAACCGGCTGTTGTGGCGGGGATTGTGCACGGCGGCGATCCGGCCGAGCACCTGCGGGCCGCGCCGGGCCACGAACAACCGCGCCGTCCCGTACGCGAAGAACGGGTTGTGCCGCGGGCTGATCAGCCGCCCGGCCTCCCGCCGCAGCGGCGGCACCCAGTGCGGCTCGCCCGCGTGCAGCCGGTAAGGCAGGTCGAGGAAGCGCTCCCGATCGCGGCGCGTGACGACCGGCTCCACGATCACTCTGTCGCTCACCGCAAGTCCCCCGCCGCACCGCTCGACCAGCCCCATCACGCACCAAGGGTAGTTGATCGACTACTCTAAGTGTCAATTATGGGGCATGATCCAGGTACGAGGACACCGCGCACGCGACGGAAAGAGCGACAAAGAGATGATCGATGTGTTCACCAGATGCCGTCCGCACGAAGCCTTCGAGTATGGCCGGCGGCGCGGGATCGTGCCTCACTACCGGGTGGTCCAGGAGCGTCCGGCCGCCGGCGAGGTCGTCATCGACGGGCGTACGCTGATCATGGCCGGCTCCGGCGACTATCTGGCCCTGGCCGCGGACCCACGGGTGAAGGAGGCCGCGTGCCGGGCGATCGGCACGTGGGGGCTCAGCACGGGCGGGGCCCGGGCCAGCAGCGGCTCGACGGTGCTGCATGAGGAGCTGGAGGCCCGGCTCGCGGCGTTCCTCGGCAGGCCCGCGGCCATGGTGCTGGCCAGCGGTTACCTGGCGAACCTCACGCTGGCCGCGCTGGTCGGCCGCGACGATCTCGTGTTCGCCGACGCCCTGATCCACGCCTCGCTGGTGGACGCGCTGCTCGTGAGCCAGGCCAGGCTGCGCCGCTACCGGCACAACGAGATCGAGCACCTGGAGTCGCTGCTCGCGCGCGCCGACCAGGACCGCGGCGCGCAGGACCGCGGCGCGCTGATCGTCACCGAGGGCATGTTCTCGCCCACGGGCGGCCTGTGCGACCTGCCGGGGATCGCCAAGGCCGCCTCCCGGCACGGGGTCCGCGTCGTCATGGACAGCGCCCACGACGCCGGCGTGATGGGCGCGCACGGTCGCGGCGCCGCCGAGCACTACGGCCTGGAATCGGCCGTGGACGTGCAGACCGTGCCGTTCTCCAAGAGCTTCGGCACCATCGGCGGCGCCGTCGCCGGGCCGGAGGAGGTCATCGTCCACCTGCGCCACCACGCCCGCGCGATGGTGTTCTCCGCCGCGCTGCCGCCCGCGTCGGCCGCGGCGACGCTCGCCGCGCTCGACATCATCACCGACGAGCCCGAACGACGGCAGCGGGTGCTGGCCACCGCCACCGAGATCGGCGACGAGCTGACCGGGATGGGCTTCAGGATCCTCCACTCCGGCACGCCGATCGTCGCCGTGCACATCGGCGACACCCTGCCGTGCTACCTGTTCTGGAACGAGCTGTTCAACCAGGGTGTCTTCACCACCGCCATGATCCCGCCGTCCGTGCCCGAAGGGCAGGCGCTCATCCGGCTCGGCCTCACCGCGGCCCATACCGACGCCCAGGCCGAGCGGATCCTGTCCGCCTTCGCCACGGCCGGCCGGGTCATGCACCTCATTCCCTGAGAAGGACCCCGACCATGACGCGCACCCGGCGCAGCAAGCTCGTGTTGTGGCTGACCGCCGCCTTGTTCCTGCCGGCCCTGCTGGCCGGGCACGACGTGCACCGGCACCTGGCCACCGTGGGCACGGTGCCGGCCGGGGCTCAGTCGGAGCGGGCCGAGGAGCTGCTGCAGGACTCCTTCGGCGGCGGCACACCACACCTGATCCTGCTCGTACGGAGCGCGTTGCCGGTCGACCACCGCCGCACCACCGCCGCGGCGCGCCGGCTGGCCACGCGGCTGGGGGACGATCCTGCCGTCCTGCGGGTCACGTCCTACTGGGACGGTCGCGATCCGGCGCTCCGCGGCCGTGATGGTCGCGATCCCGCGCTCCGCAGCCGTGACGGACACGGCGCGCTCATCGCGGCCCTGTTGAGCGGGGACGACCGCCAGCGCAGCGAGACCGCCCGCCGCCTGACCGGCGAGCTGGCCGGCCGGCACGGCCCGCTCACGGTCCAGGTGACCGGCGAGGCCCAGATACGCGTCGAGATCCAGGACCGCAGCGACGCCGATCTGCGGACCGCGGAGCTGATCGCCGCCCCGCTGACTCTGGTGATCCTGCTGTTCGTGTTCGGCGGCCTGGTCGCGGCGCTGCTGCCGGTGCTGGTCGGCGGGCTGGCGGTGGTCGGCACGATGGCGGTGTTGCGGGGCCTGACCGAGGTCACCGAGGTGTCGGTGTTCGCGATGAGCATCGCCAGCATGCTCGGGTTCGCTCTGGCGGTCGACTTCAGCCTGTTCATTCTCACGCGGTTCCGCGAGGAGCTCGCCGCCGGGCGCGACGCGCGGGCCGCCGTCGCGGTCACCATGAGCACCACCGGCCGCGCCATGGCGTACTCCGCGGCGACCGTGACCCTGTCGCTGAGCGCGTTGCTGCTGTTCCCCTTCACGATGCTGCGCTCCATCGCCTTCGGCGGCATCGCCATCACCGTCCTGGCCGCGGTCTGCAGTCTCGTCGTCCTGCCCGCGGTGCTGACCCTGCTCGGCGAGCGGGTCAACAGCCTGTCCGTGCGGCGACGCAGGCGTCGCCGGCGTCGTGCGGGCATGGGGTGGTTCCGCGTGGCCGTGTCGGTGATGCGCCGTCCGCTGCTCGTGGCCGTGCCCACCGCGCTGGTGCTGGCCGTCCTGGCCAGCCCGTTCCTCGGCGCCCGGTTCGGCACGTTCGACGACCGGGTGCTGCCCCCGCAGGCGCCGGCGGCGCAGGCCGCCCGGGACCTCCGGCAGGACTTTGACGGCGGTGGTGGCGTCGGTGCGGGCTTCATCGTCCTGCCCCGGGTGCGGGACGAGTGGATGCTGGAGGAGTACGCCCGCCGCGTCGCGGCCGTCGAGGGCGTCGCCCAGGTGAGCACGGTCACCGGCACGTACCTGCGCGACACGGTCATCTCGCAGGCGGACCTGCGCTTCACCAACGGCACGGGCACTTGGCTGGCGATCTCCAGCGTGTACGAGCCGTACTCGGTCGGCAACGCCGACCTGGCCGTGCGCCTGCGCGAAGTCCCCGCGCCCGGCGAGGCGCTCGTCGGGGGCCCGGGCGCGGAGCTGGCCGATCTGCGCCAGGGCATCGCCGGCCGCCTGGCGCCGGCGCTGGCGCTGATCGCGGTGGTCACGTTCATCCTGGTCACGGCGTTGACGCGGCGCATCGTGCTGGCCGTCAAGTCGCTGCTGATGAACGTGCTCAGTCTGGGCGCCACCTTCGGCCTGCTGGTCCACGTCTTCCAGGACGGCCACCTGCGCTGGCTCGTCGGTGACTTCACGCTCACCGGCAGCATCGACGCCCTGGTGCCCGTCATGATCTTCTGCGTGGCGTTCGGGCTGTCCATGGACTACGAGATCTTCCTCTTGGCCCGCATCACCGAGGAACACCGCCGCAGCGGCGACACCATCATGGCCGTGGCCGACGGGCTGCAACACACCGGGCGGCTGTTCACCTCAGCCGCCGTCATCTTCGCCGTCGTCATGGCCGCCATGACGACCTCAAGCCTGGCCCCGCTCAAGATGCTCGGCGCGAGCCTGGCCGTCGCCGTCCTGCTGGACGCCACCCTCATCCGCACGCTGCTCGTCCCGGCCGTCATGCGCCTGGCCGGCCGGGCCAACTGGTGGACGCCCTGGACCACGGCCAGCGCGCAGCGCCGGGAGCTCGTCGCGCTCCAAGGAGAATCGTGACCACGCATCCACTCATGCCCGCCTACCTCCTCCTCGGCGGCCGGGCCGTCGAGCGTGCCTTCGACCAGGCGGGCGAGGTGATCACGACCTGGCTGCCCGGGGTCGGCGAGGTGGCGCTGCTCCGCGATCCCGTTCTGATCAGGCAGGTCATGCGGAGCTCGGGGGAGGTCATCGACGCGGCGTCGGCCAACCGCGTCCAGGAGCCCGTCATCGGCCGCCGGGGACTGGCCGTGCTGCCCGACGCCGACCACCGCCGCCTGCGTTCCGTGATGCAACCTGCGTTGCGCGGCCCGGCCCTGCAGAACCTGCGGGAGAGCACCGCCAGGATCGCCAGGCAGACGGTGCTGGCCTGCCCGGCCGCCACGCCCTTCGAGCTGCTCCCAAGGCTGCGCGTCGCCATGTTGCGCGCCATTCTGGAGGTCGCGCTCGGCATCGACGACCCGCACAGGTTGCGCCAGTGGAGCACGCCGCTGCGGCGGCTGCTGAACCGGGCCGACTCCTACGAGATCACCGTCCGGTACGCGTTGCGGCACGTCGGAGCCCTCGAGGCCTGGCCGTCGTACCGTCGGCTGAACGCCGCGTGCGACCGGCTCATCCACGCTGAGGTCGACCGCCGCAGGAGACGTGGCGAGGACCGCGACGACGTGCTCGGCGTGCTCATGCGCGCCTGCGACGAGCGCGGCGCGCGCCTCACCCGCCAGGCGCTCCGCGACGAGCTGATGAGCGTCATCGCGGGCGCGCGCACCACCACCGCCACCGGCCTCGCCTGGGTCTTCGAGCGGCTCGCGCGGCACCCGGAGGTGCTGCGCCGCCTGACCGCCGAGGCCGACGCGGCCGATGGGGAGTCGTACGCCGCCGCGGTGGTCTACGAGGCGCTCCGCGTCCGGCCGCCGGTCACCTTCATCGGCCGCCGCACCCTGCGCCCCTACCGGCTGGGCCCGCGGACGCTCCGGCCCGGCACCGTGATCGCCGTGCATCTCATGGCCCTGCACCACAACCCCGGGCTCTACCCCGACCCGGCGGCCTTCCGCCCGGAACGCTGGCTGGGCAAACGGCCCAGCGGGTACGGCTGGATGCCGTTCGGCGGCGGCACCCACACGTGCATCGGGGATCATCTGGCCATGATGCAGATCAGGACCTTCCTGCATGTCTTCGCCCGGCACGCGGAGCTGCGGACCGCCGACGCGCGGGACGAGCCGGTCAGGTGGCGAGCGATCTCCAACACACCCGGCCGGGGATGCCGGCTGATCCTCTGGCCACGCGATCAGTGACGGGCGCGGGGGAGTGAGGCGGTGACGACCAGGCCGCCGCCTTCACGGGGACGCGCCCTGACGTCGCCGCGGTGCGCGAGCGCCACCGACCGCACGATCGACAACCCCAGTCCCGCGCTCCGCGCCGTGACCACCCGCTCGGCGCCGAGCCGGTGGAAGGGCTTGAACAGCAGCGGGATGTCGTACGGCGGCACCTCCGGCCCGGTGTTGCTGACCTCCACCTCGACCCTCCCCTCCGACACGGTACGGCTCACCACCCGCACCCACCCGGTGCCGTCGTCGACGTTGTACCGGATGCCGTTCTCGACCAGGTTGTGCACCAGCCGTTCGAGCAGCAGCGCGTCCCCGGTCGTCGGCGCCTGGGCGGTCACCTCGTACACGGTGAGTTTGGCCTCGGCGGCGTCCCCGGCGGTCTGCCTGACCACGTGCGCCGCCACGTCCGCCAGGTCCACCGGCGAGCGGTCCGCGATCTCCTGCTCCGACCTGGCCAGCAGCAGCAACCCGGAGATGAGCCGCTCGTGGCGGGCGTTGATCTCCAGCAGGCTCTCGCCCAGCTCCTTGACGTCGGCCGAGGCCGTACGGCGGTGCATGGCCAGCTCGACCAGCGCCCGATTCAGCGTCAGCGGGGTACGCAGCTCGTGCGAGGCGTTCGCCACGAACCTGCGCTGCCCGTCGAAGGAGTGGTCCAGCCGCTCCACCATGATGTCGAACGTGTCGGCCAGCGTCTTGACCTCGTCCTCCGGCCCTTCCAGGCCGATCCGCTCGTGCAGGCCGCGCTCGGCCATGGGCTCGGCGGCGATCCGGCGGGCGGTGTCGGTGACCCGGTGCAGCGGCGCCAGCACCCGCCCCGCCACCACCCAGCCGAGCCCGACGGCCGAGCCGCCGACCACGACGAGCGCGATCGCGCCCTGCGTGAGCAGCGAGGTGACGGCGGCGCTGCGGAGCTCCAGCTCCTGCTGCCGCAGCCACTCGACCGCGGCTTGGCCATGCAGCACGACGCCGTCCTTGACGAAGAACAGGTTCTTGGTCCGGCCGGGCTCCGAGGCGAACCGGCTCTCGAACGACTGCGTCAACTGCTGGTTGAACAGCAAATAGGTGACGCCCAGCAAGGTCAGCCCGGCGAGCATGAAGACGGCGCCGTAGACGAGGGTGAGCCGTAGCCGCAACGTGGGCTGGAGGCGCGGTGGTCTCATGCGATCCGGTACCCCACCCCGGGCACGGTCTCCACGACCGGCGGGTCGGCGAGCTTGCGGCGCAGCTTGAGAATGGTGAGCCGGACCGCCCCCGTGAACGGGTCGGCGTGCTCGTCCCACGCCTTCTCCAGCAGTTGCTCGGCCGAGACCACATTGCCGTTCGCCCGCATCAGCTCGGCCAGCACCGCGAACTCCTTCTTCGACAGCGGCACGAACCGCCCGCTCCTGAACACTTCCCTGCGCGCCGGGTCCAGCGTGATCCCGGCCCGGCGCAGCACCGGTGGCACGGCCGGCCGCGAGCGCCGCCCCAGCGCCAGAACGCGGGCGGCCAGCTCGGGGAACGCGAACGGCTTCGACAGGTAGTCGTCGGCCCCGATGGACAGCCCCGTCACCCGGTCGTCGAGCTGCGCGGCGGCCGTCAGCATCAGCACCCGCGCGTCGGACTCCGAGGCGACCAGCTCCCGGCACACGTCGTCGCCGTGCACCCGCGGCAGGTCGCGGTCCAGCACGACCACGTCGTAGTCGTTGACTGCGATCCGTTCCAGCGCCGCCTCGCCGTCGTGTGCCAGATCGACCGCGTGGGTCTCCTCGCGCAGCCACTCGGCAATCGCGCCGGCGAGCATGCGCTCGTCCTCAACCACCAGCACCCGCATGGCGTACCTCAGGCCCTTTCTTTCCGCTTACAGAGCCGAGTGTGGCCTAGGGGGCATTTGGTCGAAGTAAGCCCGAAGAAGGCGACGTGGGAGAAGGCAACACAGGAAGAAGTCGGCACCGGAAGAAATCGGCACCGGAAGAAATCGGCACGGGCGGAAACGCTGAGGAAACGGCGGGTCCTATTGCATCTCCCCTCGAACGGCATTGATTCGACGGAGGAGATCATCCATGCGAGCACGAGGTCTCATGACACTGGCCGCTGCCGCCACCATTCTGCTGACGGGCTGCGGCGGCGGTGGCGACGGCGGCTCGGAGGTGGCCTCGGTGACCGGCACCGGCAACCAGGCCGCGGCCAGCCCGAAGCCGAGCGAGGACCCGCAGGAGAGAGGACTCAAGTACGCCCAGTGCATGCGCGAGAACGGCATCGACATGCCGGATCCCGAGCCGGGCAAGGGCATCATGATGCGGCTCGACAAGAACACGCCCAGGGAGACCATGGAGAAGGCCCAGGAGGCCTGCAAGCAGTACGCCCCGAGCGGCCAGCGGGCGGGCGGCGGCGACCCCAAGCGGGCCGAGGCCCTCCGCAAGGTCGCACAGTGCATGCGGGACAACGGCGTGGAGAAGTACCCGGACCCCGAGGGCGGCATGATGCGCATCACCGGCGACGTCGGCCAGGACCCCGACTTCAAGTCCGCCCAGGAGAAGTGCCAGAAGGAGATGTCCGAGGCGGGCATGGGAGGCATGTAAATGGGGCCTGTGAAGGGTGGGGCCACCATCGACGGAAAGGCGGAGCCGGACGCGACGCCGCCCCGCCCGCGCCGCCGTCGCGGGCGGGGCAAGGCGGTCGTCGGGCTGCTGATCGTGATGGTCGCCGCGGGCGGCGGGTTCGTCGCGATCAACAGCGCGGGCCTGCTGGAGGGCGCCTCGGGCCCGACCCAGTCGGCCGCCGTCCTGCCCCCGGCCACCGCCACGGTGGCACGGCAGACGCTGAACGACACCATGGACGCCGACGGCGAGCTCGGCTACGGCCCCGTCACCACGGCGGTGACCAGGAAGCCCGGCACGATCACCTGGCTGCCCGAGAGCGGCCGGCAGGTCACCCGCGGCAAGTCGCTGTACCGGCTGGACAACGACCCCGTCACGCTCATGTACGGCGACACGCCCGCCTACCGCGACCTCAAGATCGGCGTGGAGGGCAAGGACGTGGAGAACCTGGAGCGCAACCTCAGCAAGCTCGGCTACGACGGCTTCACGGTCGACGACGAGTACACGTATGACACCTACGAGGCCGTCCTGGAGTGGCAGGAGGACCGCGGCCTGGACGAGACCGGCGTGGTCGAGCTGGGCCGTGTCGTCTTCGCGCCCGGCAAGGTACGCGTGGAGAGCATCGAGTCCGAGGAGGGCCAGCCGGCCCAGCCCGGCCAGAAGGTCCTGACGTACACGGGCACGTCCAAGGTCGTCACCGTCGAGTTGGAGGCCGAGGACCAGCGGATGGCCAAGAAGGGGGCCAAGGTCGGAGTCGAGCTGCCCGACGGCAAGAGCGTGAACGGCAAGGTCACCGAGGTCGCCACGGTCATCGTGCCCGGCGAGAGCCAGGACGCCGACCCCGAGACGCGGGTCGAGGCGCTGGTCTCGATCGGCAACGCCAAGGCCGCCAAGGGGCTCGACAAGGCGTCGGTGGACGTGACGTTCACCGCCTCCCAGCGCAAGAACGTGCTGACCGTGCCGGTCGCGGCGCTCGTGGCGCTGCAGGAGGGCGGGTTCGGCCTGGAGGTGATCGAAGGCGGCAGGTCCCGGTACATCGCCGTCGAGACGGGGTTGTTCGCCGGCGGGCGGGTCGAGGTCGAGGGCGACGGGCTCACCGAAGGCATGACTGTGGGGATGCCGAAGTGACGTACCCCATGATCGCGCTGACGGATGTGTCCAAGTCCTACCCCGGCGGGGTGACGGCGCTGGACTCGGTGTCGCTGCGCATCGAGCACGGCGAGCTCGTGGCCATCGCCGGCCCGTCGGGGTCGGGGAAGTCGACCATGCTCAACGTGGTCGGCACCCTCGACCGGCCGACCTCGGGAACCATCCACATCGACGGCTACGACGTCTCGAAGCTGTCCGACGGTCAGCTCTCGGCGCTGCGTGCCACCACGATCGGCTTCGTCTTCCAGCACTTCCACCTCGCCGCGAAGGTCCCCGCGCTGGACAACGTGGCCGACGGCCTCATCTACACCGGCATGGGCAGGTCCGAGCGGCGCCGCCGGGCGGCGGCCGCGCTCGAACGGGTCGGACTCGGGCACCGGATGGACCACGAGCCGCACGAGTTGTCCGGCGGCGAGCGGCAGCGCGTGGCCATCGCCAGGGCCGTGGCGGGTGAGCCGCCGCTGCTGCTGGCCGACGAGCCGACCGGCGCACTGGACTCGGTGTCCGGCACCGGGGTCATGGAGTTGCTGCACGAGCTGAACGCGTCCGGCACCACCATCGTGATCATCACACACGACCGGGAGATCGCCGCCAGCCTGCCCCGTCAGGTGCGCATGCGTGACGGTGAGATCATCGCGGACAGCGCCGTGCCGGACATGGTGCCGGACTCGGGCACGTCGGGCATCGTGCCGGACTCGGGCACGTCGGGCATCGTGCCGGACTCGGGCAGGTCGGGCATCGTGCCGGACTCGGGCAGGTCGGGCATCGTGCCGGACTCGGGCACGTCGGATATGGCCGAATCAGGGGTGGCGTGATGACCGTCGTCGAGGTGAAACGGCCCAAGCTCGCCCCGGCCAGTATGCGGCCGGGCGACGTGATGCGGGTCGGCGCGGTCGGCCTGCGGACACGCCCGCTGCGGGCGTTCCTGTCCGCGCTCGGCATCGCCATCGGCATCGCGGCCATGGTGGGCGTGGTCGGGCTCTCGTCCTCCTCGGGCGCCGAGCTCGACCGTACGCTCTCCGCCCTCGGCACCAACCTGCTCACCGTCTCGTCGGGCACCACGCTCAGGGGCGAGGCGGCGCAGATGCCGAAGGACGCCGAGGCGATGATCGAGCGCATCGGCCCGGTGGAGGCCGCCTCCGCGGTGGCGAAGGTCTCCGAGGCCAAGGTCTACCGGTCCGAGCAGATCCCCGAGGCCCAGACAGGCGGCATCAGCACGTACGCCGCCCGCCTCGACCTGCCCGCCACCGTCGGCGCGACCCTGCGCAGCGGGACCTGGCTCAACCAGGCCACCGAACGGTATCCGGCGGCCGTGCTCGGCTCGTCCGCCGCCCAGCGGCTCGGGATCGGCTCGGTCACCCAGGACACGCAGGTGGTCGTCGGCGGCCAGCGCTTCAGCGTCGTCGGCGTGCTCAACCCGGTCGCGCTCGCCACCGACCTGGACGCCGGGGTCATGGTGGGCTGGCCGGTGGCGGAGGAACGGCTGGACTTCGACGGGCACCCGACCACGCTGTACACCCGCTCGGAGGAGGCCCAGCTGGAGGCGGTACGGCAGGTCCTGGCCGGCACGGCCAACCCCGAGGCGCCGAACGAGGTGGACGTCTCCCGCCCGTCCGACGCGCTGGCCGCCAAGCAGGCGACCAGCCAGGCGTTCGCCAACCTCCTGCTGGGCGTGGGCGCGGTGGCTCTGCTCGTGGGCGGTGTCGGCGTGGCCAACACCATGGTCATCTCGGTGCTGGAACGCCGCGCGGAGATCGGCCTGCGCCGCTCGCTCGGGGCGACCCGCGGCCAGATCCGTACCCAGTTCCTGGCCGAGTCGCTGCTGCTGTCGGCGTTGGGGGGAGCGGGCGGTGTGCTCCTGGGGACCGCCGTCACGATGGGGTACGCGCTCTACAGCGGCTGGCCCTCCGTGGTCCCGGCCTGGGCGACCGTCGGCGGCCTCGCGGCGACGCTGGCCATCGGCGCCATGGCCGGCCTCTACCCGGCGATCCGCGCCTCCCGCCTGTCCCCGACGGAGGCACTGTCCACGCCGTAGGCGCGCGCCCGATCGGGCGCGCGCCGTCGCCTCACGCCGGTTGGAGGAGCTGGGCGGCCAGCGTCCGGTGGACCCACTCCTCCCACTGCTCGGGCGACCAGCCGCGATCCTCGACGAACTGCAGGTAGAGCTCCGGGCTGAGCAGCGCGTAGAGCACATCGGCCGCGAACGCGGCCGAGACGCCGGGTCGTGCCCCCGGCTTGGTCATGAGCACGTCGGCCGCGGCCCGCTGCACCGTGTAGCGCGGATCCACGTCGTACGACCAGAGTGCCGCCACCTCCGGATCCATCGCCGCGGCGGTGCTCAGCACCTTCATGATCGGCGCGACCCGTTCGAGCACGCCCCGCCCGCCGCGCACATGCGCCCGCAGGTGTTCATCGGCCCGCTCGGCGGCCATCGCCGCGCGGAACCACGGCCGGTCCATGGTCGCCACCGGCTCGTCGTCCCCCGCGATCGTGATGTCCACCAGCTCCTTCAGCAGTGAGCGTTTGTTGCCGAAGACGAAGTAGATCGTCTGCACGGCCACGCCCGCCTTGTCCGCGACATCCTGCAGGTTCGTGGTGCCGTAGCCGTCACGCACGAACAACTCCCCGGCCGCCTCCAGGATCCGCCTGCGCGTCTCCCTGGATTTCTGCGTGCGCTTGCTCACCCTCTTGACGTCAGCCATGGCTGTAGTTTAACTCTAGTTACGTTAGCTAGATACGAACTCTAGAAAGGAACTACAGTGACAGCGATCATCCGCACCACCCGCTTCACCGCCGACCCCGCCGCCACCGAAGAGGTGCTCACCCGGCGCGTGGCCCTCATCGCCGCACTCCGGGCCCGGAGATCCGGGCCCACGGAGGCCAGCCTCACCCGGATCGACGAACGCACCTGGGTGGACATCTGGCGCTGGGAGTCGCAGGCCGACCTGGAGGCCGCGATGGAGGTCGCGCACACGTTGCCGGAGGCGAAGGCCGCGTTCGAGGTGGCCCAGGATCCGTCGGCAGAGACGGGGGAACTGGTCGACGAACGCTAGGTTCGCCGGGCCAGGGTTCATTTGGCGGCGCCTCTGAGCTTGGCGATCAGTCCCAGGTCGTCCACGCACTGTCCGAGGCCGAGCGCCACGGACTCCAGAGGCCGCTCGGCCCGGCGCACCGGCATGCACAAGGCGGTACGCAGCCGCCGGCACAGCCCGCGCAGCAGCGCGCCACCCCCCACCAGCACCGCTCCCCGTTCCCCGAGATCGGCCACCAGTTCCGGCGGGCATTCCTCCACGATCCCGACTGCCGCCCGCTCGATGGTCTCGACCGGCTGCCTGGTCGCCTCGTAGATCAGCTGTACGGGCAGCGCCGCCGTCCGCTCGTGGCCGGTCTCGGTGTCCGTGCCGCGGACCAGCACCTGCCGGTCCAGCGGTTTCCATTCGCTGCCCGCGCGCCGTTTGGCCGTCTCGGCCTCGTCCTCGTCGATCAGCAGCCCGTGCTCGCGTTCGACCAGGCGGGCGATCGACCTGCTCATGGCATGGCCGCCGACGGGCACCGTGCCGCAGGCCACGACGGTCCCGTGCGAGAGCACCGCGATCCTGGCCGCGTCGCGCCCGATGTCGATGACCATCCGCCCGGCGCAGTCCTTGATCGGCACGCCCGCGCCGAGCGCCGCCGCCAATGCGTGCGGGATCAGCAGGATGTCGCGCGCCTCCGCCTCGAACGCCAGGTCCCGCAGCGCCGCCCGGTCGATCGGCGTGCAGCCGTCGGGCAGCGCCATGACCACGCGTGGCCGGGCGAAGGGATGTCCGTGTACTTTGCAGATGAAATGCCGGACCAGGCGCCGGGTGAGCTCACTGTCGGCCGGCAGGCCGTCGCTGATCGGCCAGCACGTCACGCCGGGCACGCCGGCGGCCGTCGCGCCGTACCCGAGGACCTTGCCCGTCTCGGCGTCGCACACGACGGCCGAGGGCTCGTCCAGGACGATGCCCTTGCCCTTGACGTACACCCGCGTGTTCGCCGCCCCGAGGTCCATCGCCAGGTCGTTGCCGATGACGCTCATTGCCGCTCCGGGGGGTTGACCATCATGTCGCTTCTCTTTCCGGATGCGCCCCAACGCAATACCAGGAACAGTTCGTCTTTACTCAAGGCATCCGAGGTCGACAGGCAAGGCGGCCGCCCCGGTTTCGCGCCATCGGCGGGGCCGTGCGAAGCTGTGATTGTCCCCAACACCATGGAGGTCCTCATGGCGGATACACCCGAGCCGGAAAACAGCGAAGTTCCCGAGGACGAGATGAAGCGCAAGTTCCGCGAGGCGCTGGAGCGCAAGCGCAACCAGCACGCGGGCTCGGGCGCGGGTGGCAGGGGCGGCGACCCATCGAAGATCCACGGGGCGCACGGTCCGGCTGCGAGTAAAAGATCGTTCAGGCGCAAGAGCGGCGGCTGAGCCTGAAATTTCGAGGGGGTACGGCATGCCGTACCCCCTTTTGCTTTGCCAGTATAGGTAGATCTTTAGACTGATTCCTGATGGTTTGTTTGCCTATGTCCGGAATACGTGGTTACAGTGTTGGCCATTGACCAGCCGGTGACGTGGCCCTTACCCAGGAGGGACAGCCGGTTGGCGCCGAATCCCGATCAGTCGGGAACCGGGGACCCAATTCGTTGGGGTGAATCCGGCCACGTGCCGGTAGGGCATCTCCACGCCCGAACCCGTCAGCTAACCCGGTAGGCGTGATGGAGAGGACACAGCATTCGTGTATCACCGCGTCGTACCCCCAGACCGCGTAGTGCCGATCGCCTACTGAGCGGCCCCTTCCCCCCAAGGCTCTTTCCGCGCTCCGCGTAGCGACTGTTTTCGGCGTTCTGCCCCGCTATGCCCTCTCTTCGTGAGCGTGTGTCCCTGTCCCCTCGCAAAGGACCTCACTCTTCATGTCTGCTCTCTTCGGCCTGCCCTGCATCGCCCTGCTCACCGCCTCCGCCGTCGGCACGATGACCATCGCCTGCGCGTCGGCGCGCGCCGACTCCGACACTGACGAGAAGATTCTGCTCAAGGGCTCCACCACGGCGTCCTACTTCTGGGACGACTCCTCCGGCCGCAACGGTGACACGGGCCTGCCGGCCAGCGGCAAGCCCATGCAGAAGGGTATGGCGGCCAGCCCGAGCTGGCCGCTGCTGACCGAGGGATATGTGGTCTACAAGGGCAAGAAGATGCCGTTCTTCGTCGGCGACCGCGGCCCGGGTGTGCCCTCCAACCGCGGCATCATGCTCGACCTGGACGCCAAGACCTTCGCCGACCTGACCGGCGGCTCGTTCAACTCCGGCACGCTCGGCGTGGACGGCGTCGGCGGCCAGGGGCACATCAAAATCGACTACGTCATCACCAAGTGGGGTGACGGCCTCGGCAAGAAGAACTACCCGGTGCCCTTCTCCACCCGCGCCTGGGCGAAGAGAGACACCAACCCGGCCAAGCCTCCGCAGGTCGTGGCGGAGAAGCCAGCCGAGAAACCCGCTGAGGAGAAGCCCACCGAGGAGCCGGCGGGCGGCAAGGCCGCACCCGCTCCCGCGAACGCCGTCGCGGCTGCTCCCGTGTCCTCCGTCACCCCCGCGCGAGAGGTCGAGGAGTCCAGCAGCGTGGGCGGCGCCCTCCTCACGGGTGCTCTGGCCCTGGCCGGCGGCGGCGTGGTGCTCGGCCACAAGCGCGTGCGCAGGCTCGTCAAGCGCTGACTTTACGGCGCGAGACCAGAATGTCATTCTGGTCTCCGTGACCATGCGCGCAGCCGCCAACGGCATCGACATCGCCTACGAGACCTTCGGTTCGCCGGCCGGACGGCCCCTGCTCCTCATCATGGGGCTCGGCGCCCAGCTCATCCACTGGGACGAGGAGCTCTGCCGGCTCCTGGCGGAGCAGGGACACCACGTCGTACGGTTCGACAACCGCGACGCGGGTCTGTCCACGCACTTCCACGACGCGGGTGTCCCTCAGGCGGGGGCGCCTACGCCGTACTTTCTCGACGACATGGCGGACGACGCCGCCGGCCTCATGGACGCATTCGGGTGGCCCGCCGCCCACGTGGTCGGCGCGTCGATGGGCGGGATGATCGCCCAGGCCCTCGCCATCCGGCATCCCGAACGGGTGCTGACCCTGACCTCGATCATGTCGACGCCCGGCCCGGAGTCCGCCCCGCCGACCGCGGAGGCACTGGCGGTGCTGACGGCCACGCCGCCCGCCGACCGCGACGGCGTGCTGGAGCAGGCGCTGCGGACCTGGTCCGTCATCGGGTCGCCCGGTTACGAGCTGGACCGCGAGCGGATCATCGCGATGGCCGGGACGGCCTACGACCGGTGCTTCGACCCGGCGGGCACGGCCAGGCAACTGGCCGCCATCATGGCCTCGGGCGGCCGCACGGAGCTGCTCGCCCAGGTGTCCGTGCCCACGCTGGTCCTGCACGGCGAGGGAGACCCGCTCGTCCCCGTGGCGGGCGGCCGGGCCACGGCGGCGGCCATCCCCGGAGCCAGGCTGGTGACCTATCCCGGCATGGGACACGACCTGCCGCGCGCCCTGTGGCCCGACATCGTCACCGAGATCACCAAGCTCACGAGCTCCTGAACTCCCGGCGGCCCGCACCGGTGTGCGGGCCGCTCAGGCGGACTTCTCGCGGTACCGGAGAATCTCGGCCACGTTCCGCTCCGCCCACGTGGCCACCACCGAGATCGGTTCGTGCAGCGAGCGCCCGAGATCCGTCAGCGTGTACTCGACCCGCGGCGGCACCTCGGCGAACACCTCCCGCGTGATCAGCCCGTCCTGCTCCATGGCCCGCAACGTCTGCGTCAGCACCTTGGGCGTGACCCCGCCGATCCGCGCCCGGAGCTGCGTGAACCGCATCGGCCCGTCGATGAGGCTGAGCAGCACCAGCACCGACCACTTGTCCCCAATCCGATCCAGAACCACCCTGGTCGGGCAGTTGGGGTCGAAGACATCACCGGTATCCATAAGGTACTTATAGCACGATGAAGTAACCAGTATCTGATGGATACTCTTGCCGGTATGAAGATTCTCGTCTTTGGCGCGACCGGCATGGTCGGCCAGCGCATCGTCGCAGAGCTCACCAATCGCGGGCACGAGGTGACCGGCGTCAGCCGCTCTGGCCCTGTCCGGGGCGACGTCCGCGACTCCGCCACCCTGGCCAAGGGCTATGACGCCGTCGTCTCCGCCATCAGCCCGCCACGCGACGGCACCGAGCCGGAAGCACCCTTCGTCGCCGCCTATCGCGCGCTGATCGACGGCGTGCGGGTGGCCGGCGTGCGCCGCCTGATCGCCGTCGGCGGCGCCGGCAGCCTCCAGGTCGCCCCCGGGGTCGACCTGGTCGACACGCCCGAGTTCCCGGAGATCTACAAGAAGGAGGCGCTGGCGGGGCGTGCCGTGCTGCGCCTGTTCCGGGAGGTGGAGGACCTGGACTGGACGTTCATCTCACCGGCCGCCGAGATCGCGCCTGGCGACCGCACCGGGGTCTACCGCATCGGCGGCGACCAGCTGCTGGTGGACGCGGAGGGCCGCAGCTTCATCTCCGCCGAGGACTACGCGGTCGCCGTCGCGGACGAGCTGGAGAACGGCGCCCACCCGCGCCGGCGCATCACGGTGGCTTACTGAACGGGGCTTACTGGGCGGCGTCCTCCGGCAACAGCGCCTTCTCGTCGGGCTTGTGGACGAGCACGTTGTCCACGTACGACTTCACGGCCGCCGCCAGCCCGACGTCGGCGCCCGCCTGCTCCGACAGGTACCAGCGGTGGTCGAGTATCTCGTGGAACAACTGCGCGGGCTCCAGCTTCCCGCGCAGCTCCGCGGGAATGGCCTCGACCGTCGGCTGGAACACCTCCGCCAGCCACCTGTGCGCCACGATGGCCTCGTCCTCGTGCCGCAGCCCCTTGGCCACCCGGAACCCGTCGAGGTCATTGAGCAGTCGCCGCGCCTGGTTCTCCTCCACGTCGAGCCCGGTCAGCCGGAGCAGTCGCCGCTGATGGTGGCCGGAGTCGACGACCTTGGGCCGGACGATGAGCCGGCCGGTGCCGACCTTGCGCCGCACCATCATCTCGGCCACGTCGAAGCCCAGCAGGTTGAGCCGCCTGATCCGCTGCTCCACGCGGTGCCAGTCCACCTCCTCGATGATCTCGCTCTCGTTGATCTCGTCCCAGAGCCGGTGGTAGCGGGCGACGACGTCTTCGGCGGTCTCCATGGGATCGATCGACGGGTGCAGCAGCTCGCCGGCCTCCAGGTCGAGCATCTCACCGAAGATGTTGGTGTGAGCGGCGTCGATGTCGGCCAGCCGCTGGCCGTTGCTGATCATCGGGTGCATCTCGCCGGTCTCGGCGTCCACCAGGTACGCCGCGAACGCCCCCGCGTCCCTGCGGAACAACGTGTTGGACAACGAGCAGTCGCCCCAGTAGAAGCCGTTCAGGTGCAACCGCACCAGCAGCACGGCCAGGGCGTCGAGCAGCCGGGTGAGCGTGTCGGGGCGTAGCGTGCCCGACATGACCGCACGGTAGGGCAGCGAGAACTGCAGGTGCCGGGTGATCAGCGCCGCGTCCAGCCCGTGCTCGCGGCCGGTGACGTACGCGACCGGCTCCACGGCGGGCGCGTCGAGCCGGGCCAGGTCCCACAACAACTGGTATTCGCGCTTGGCGTAGCGCTCGCTGATCTCCTTGATCGCGTACACCTTGCCCGAGAGCCGGGCGAAGCGCACCACGTGCCGCGAGATGCCGCGCGGGAGATCGACCAGGTGATGTTGCGGCCAGTCTTCGAGTGGAACGTCCCAGGGGAGGCGAATGAGGTCGGGGTCGCCGAGCGCGCCAGTCATCTGCAGGGGCATTTGCTCAGGATATGGTGCACCGGTGGACGAGTTTCTCAAGTGGTACTTTTCCCACCACCCCGTTGTGGCCGGCTTCCTGGGAGCCGAGGGCTACGATCACACCCTGGGCGATTTCACCGCCTCTGCCTTCACCCTCCGTGAGCAGGAGCAGGCCCGCTGGCTCGAACGCCTGTCGGCGGCCGAGTCCGCGTCGCTCGACGACGCGATCGACAGAGACCTTGTCTGCTCGCAGCTGCGAGGCTCCATCGCGCTGGCGTCCTGGCCCGAGTGGCGCCGTGACCCCGCGGCCTACCTCTCGCCGATCTTCAACTCCATGTACACGCCGCTCCAGCGGCGGCTCAAGCCCGAGTCCGAGCTGGTGCCGGCCGCGATCTCCCGGTTAGCGGAGGTGCCCGGCGTGCTGGCGGCCTGCCGTGCGAACCTGGACCCCGACCTGGCCGCGCCGCTGCTGGTCCAGCGAGGGCTCGGCCAGGCCCGCACCGGCCGCAACTTCCTCACCAGGACGATCCCCGGCATGGTCGAGGACCCCGAGCTGCGTGCCAAGCTGGCGGCGGCCGCCGAGCCGGCCGCCGAGGCGTTCGACCAGCTTGTCGCGTTCCTGGAGGCCTTCCAGTGCGGTGGCACCTGGCGGATGGGGGAGCGGCTCTACTCCACGCTGCTGCGCGAGCGCGAGCTCCTCGGGTACGGCGCCGCCGAGCTGCACGAGAAGGGCACGGTCGCGTGGGCCGAGCTGGACGCCAGGATGCGTGAGGTGGCGGTCCGGGTCAACGGGACCGAGGACTGGCGGGCCGCGATGGAGTCCCTCATGGACGACCATCCGCCGACATTGGCGGACATGCGCGCCGAGTACGAGGCGGAGACCCAGCGGGCACGGGAGTTCGTCAGGGAGCGGGACCTGGTCACGTTCGCCGACGGCGAGGAGTGCCACGTGCTGCCGTCCGCCGAGTACACCCGGCCGATCCTGTCCGTCGCCCACTACCTGGCGCCGCCGCCGCTGGCGGGGTCGCGGACCGGCGTCTTCTTCGTGCCGTACACGCCGGACGACTTCACGCCCGAGCAGGTGCGCCAGCGCCTGCGGACGAACTCGCGGGCCCAGATGCCGTCGATCGCCGTCCACGAGGCCTATCCGGGGCACCACTGGCATCTGTCGTACATGGCGGGCAACCCGCGCACGGTCAGGAAGGTCTTCCGCACCTCGTACTTCACCGAGGGCTGGGCCCTGTACGTCGAGAAGCTCCTGCACGAGCAGGGCTACTTCGACACCCCGGCCACCGAGCTGGCGCACCTGGACTGCCGGATCTTCCGCGCCGCCAGGATCGTCGTGGACACGGCGCTGCACTGCGAGGACATGTCGATCGAGGAGGCCGAGACGTTCATGGCGACGAAGGCGTCGCTGTCGCCAGGCACCGCCCAGGGCGAGGTGAACCGCTACTGCGCGTGGCCGACGCAGGCGCCCTCCTATCTCACCGGCGCCATCGAGATCGACCGCATCCGCGCGTCGTTCCAGGGCTCGCTGAAGGAGTTCCACGACAAGATCGCCGGTTCCGGCGGCCTGCCGCTGGGCCTGGCGGAGAAGGCGGCACATGGCGAAGGAGCCCGCCGAACGGAGTAAGGCCGGGTCAGCCCTGCGGCCCCGGCCTAACGCCGGGGGAACTGCGGTGGGTTGCAGGCGCGCTCGACCACCGCGGCCAGCTGCTCATCCGTCAGGATGGTCGGCTTGCCCACGCCGAGGCCGCGGACGTAGACCTCGCAGAGCCACTCGAGCAGCCGGGTGGCCTCGAACGCCTCCTCCAGCGTCGCCCCGATGGTCACCCCGCCGTGGTTGGCCATCAGGGCGGCCCGCTTGCCCGTCAGCGCCGCCCGCACGTTGGCGGCCAGCTCAGGGGTGCCGTACGTGGCGTACTCGGCGACCCTGACCACGCCGCCCAGCAGCAGCGCGTTGTAGTGCACCGGCGGCAGCTCGGTCATCGTGGTCGCCACGACGGTGCCGAACACCGAGTGCGTGTGCACGATGGCCTGCGCGTCGGTGGTCTCGTAGACGGCGAGATGCATGGGCGTCTCACTCGACGGCTGCAGCTCGCCTTCCACCAGGTAGCCCTCGACGTCCACGATCGGGCACATCTCGGGGGTGAGCCGGTCGAGCGCCGCCCCCGACGGCGTCACCGCGACCAGGTCGCCCTGGCGCACGCTCAGGTTGCCCGAGGTGCCGATGACCAGACCGAGCTCGACGGCGCGCCGGCCGTACTCGCACAGCTGCTCGCGGAGGCTCATATGGTGGGAATGTAGTCGGTCGTCCGAAATACAGCAATCACCCTGCTCATGGCACTCCCTCGCCAGGCGGCGGCGTGCCCTCACAGCCGGTCGAGTTGCTGCAGCATGAGCCGCTCCAGGTCGACGCGGGTCAGCCGGCCCGGGTAGAGCAGCAGGTGCAGGCTCAGGCCGTCGACCAGGGCGAGCAGGTGCTCGGTCAGGTCGTCGAGGTTGTCGTCCGCACGCAGCTCGCCGGCCGCGCGGGCCTGACCGAGCAGCTCGCGTACGGCGGCCCGAAGCTCGGCCGCCTCAGTCCGCTGCACCTCGGCCAGCCGCTCCGAGGCCAGGCTTCGGCTCCAGAAGCTCACCTCCAGCCGGGTCTCCTGGGTTCGCTCGGCGTCCAGCGGCAGGTTGTCCAGCAGCAGCTCGCGCAGGGCCGCAAGCCCTGTCACGCCCTCCACCTTGCGCGCCAGCCGCGCCCTGATGCGCTGGTGCGACTCGCGCAGCGCCGACAGCAGGATCTCGTCCTTGTCGGCGAAGTAGTGCGCCAGCACGCCGTTGGAGTACCCGGCCTCCTTGGCGATGGCCCTGGTCGTGGCGGCGTCGATGCCGTCCCTGACGATCACCCGGCGGGCCGCCGACAACAGCTCGCGCCTGCGCTCGTCATGATCGACGATCTTCGGCATCCGTCGCCTCCATTGACTTTTTATTCGGACGTCTGTCTATTTAGACTATGACCGTTGCCACCGTCGGCGTCCACATCGTCGACATCCTCGCCAGGCCCATCGATCACATTCCCGAGGGCCAGGACACCGTGCTGGTCGACCAGGTCCGCCTCACCGCCGCGGGCGCCGCCGCGGGCACGGCGGTCGACCTGGTCAAGCTGGGCAACGACGTGGTCACGATGGGCGCCATCGGTGACGACGAGCTCGGCGACTTCCTGCTGATGGTGCTGGCCAAACGGGGAGTGGACACCTCGTGCCTGGTCCGCAGGACGGGGGAGCAGACGGCCGCCTCGATCCTGCCCATCCGGCCCGACGGCGGTCGGCCCAGCTTCCACGTGCCGGGCGCGAACCTCTCCGTGACCTACGCCGACCTGGACGCCGCCGTGCTGCGCGGCGCGCGGGCGATCCACCTGGGCGGGATGGACGTCACGTTCGGCCTGGGGGATCCGGCGTTCTTCGCCCTCCTGGACGAGGTACGAGCGGCCGGAACCCTCGTCACCATGGACCTCCTGTCGGAGATGGCCGACTTACTGGGCATGGCCCGCGCCTTCCTCCCCCACGTGGACTACGTCCTGCCGAACGAGTCCCAGGCCCTCCTCATGACCGGAGCCACGGACGTCGAGAGCGCGGCCGCGACCCTGCTGGCCGACGGACCGCGCGGCGTCCTCGTCACCCTCGGCGAGGAAGGCAGCCTGGTGGTCACCTCCGAGGGAGCCGAGCGGGTGCCCGCGCTCAAGACGGACGTGGTGGACACGACAGGTTGCGGCGACGCGTACTGCGCGGGCTTCCTCACCGGCCTGCTCCACGATCAGGACGTCCTGACGGCCGCCCGGTGGGGCACGGCCGCCGCCGCCCGCGTCGCCACCGGCCTCGGCTCGGACGCCGGCCTCACCGACCTCGACTCGACCCTAAGGATGCTCACGTGAACGACGCCGAACTCCGCCGGCGGGCCGCGAAGGTCGTCCCCGGCGGCATGTACGGGCACCTCAACGCCGCCCTCTTCGCCCCCGGCTTCCCGCAGTTCTTCGAGCGCGGCGAAGGGTGCCGGCAGTGGGACGTGGACGGCCGCGAGTACATCGACTTCATGTGCAGCTGGGGACCCATCGTGCTCGGGCACCGGCATCCGCGCGTGGAAGAGGCCGCCGCCCGCCAGGCCGCACTCGGCGACTGCCTCAACGGCCCCGGCGCGATCATGGTGGAGCTGGCCGAGCTGCTCGTCGACACCGTCCCCAGCGCCGACTGGGCGATGTTCTCCAAGAACGGCACCGACGCCACCACGCAGGCATTGATGGTCGCCAGGGCCGCCACCGGCCGGACCAAGGTGCTGATGGCCCACGGCGCCTATCACGGGGCCGACCCCTGGTGCACGCCCTCCCTGGCGGGCACGACGCCGAACGAGCGGGCCGACCTGGTCGAGTTCACCTACAACTCCCTTGAGTCGCTGGAGGCCGCGGCGGCCACCGTGGAGGGCGACGTGGCGGCGATCATCGTGACGCCGTTCAAGCACGACTCGTTCGAGGACCAGGAGCTGGTCGAGCCGGCCTTCGCCCGCGGCGCCCGCGCCCTGGCCGATCGGCTGGGGGCGGCACTGGTGATCGACGACGTGCGGGCCGGTTTCCGTATCGACCTGCGCGGCTCCTGGGAGCCTTACGGGGTGCGCCCGGACTTGACCGCCTGGTCCAAGGCCATGGCGAACGGCTACCCGATCGCCGCCGTCACCGGCACCGACGCGCTGCGCGGGCCGGCGCAGACGTTGTACTCGACGGGCTCGTTCTGGTTCTCGGCGGTCGCGATGGCGGCGGCCAAGGCCACCATCGAGACGTTGCGCGACACGGACGGCATCGCCACCATGGGACGCGCGGGCACGCTCCTGCGCGAGGGACTGAACGAGCAGGCCAAGTCCCACGGCTTCGTGGTGAACCAGACGGGGCCGGTCACGATCCCGTGGCTCAGCTTCGACGGCGACGCCGACCTGTCCGTCGCCATGTACTGGAGCGACGCCTGCCTGCGGCACGGCGTCTACCTGCACCCGTGGCACAACTGGTTCATGTCGGCCGCGCACACGGACGACGACGTCGCGAAGGCATTGGAGGGCACCGACCAGGCCTTCGCCGAGACCCGGGCCCACTTCGGCTGAGGACTCTCGTGTAATGCGACCGGCATTCCGGACATGGGGTGAGTGTCAATGACCCCAAGTTAGGAGACCGGATGGGAGCCGATCCCGAGAGCCGGTTCGAGGAGATCTACGGATCCTCGTACGGACCGCTGCTGGGGTACGCGTTACGCCGCTGCGCGGACCCCGACGTGCCGCCGGACTCGCTGCCCAAGTCCACGGCCCCGGATCCGCGCGGCTGGTGGGAGGACTGATGCTCACGAGCAGCGGGCCGCCTTGGTGAAGTCCGTGTGCTCTTGCCCTCTTCGCCCAGGTAGACGATGCTGTCGTCTGCCCCCAGGTCACGGGCATGACGCGAGGGGTCACGGCCGGGTCACGGCTCGATTGCGGCCCTTGACGCAGGTCGGCGGCCGTTCGTACCTTCGGGCAAACGTTAGGAAACTTTCCTAATTCTGGAGCCCCCAATGACCCACCCGGGCGAGATCACACGGCGCCAACTGCTCCGCCGCATCGGCATGACCGCGTTCGTGGCCGGCCCCGGCGCGGGCCTGCTGAGCGCCTGCGCCACCGCCGGCACGGGCGGCGATCCCACGGCCGCACCAGCGACCTCGATCGCCGCCTCCGCCGACCCGAAGAACCCCTTCGGGGTCGACGCGAAGAAACCGCTCGAAGTGGTCATCTTCAGCGGCGGGTACGGCGACGCGTACGCGAAGGACCTGCACGAGGAGCTCTACAAGAAGGCGTTCCCCGGTGTGACGATCAAGCACACCGCCACCCAGCAGATCGGCACCCAGCTCCGCCCCCGATTCATCGGCGACGACGCGCCCGACGTGCTCAACAACTCCGGCCCCGAGGCGATGGACCTGGTCGCGCTGGCCGCCGAGGGCCACCTGGCGGACCTTACCCCGCTGTTCGACGCCCCGTCGGTGGACGAGCCCGCCAAGAAGGTCCGCGACACCGTCACGCCCGCCGTGCTCGACAACGCCAAGATCGACGGAAAGGACCTGGTGCTGAACTACAGCGTGTCCCACCGCGCGCTCTGGTACAACGCCAAACTGTTCGAGTCCAGGGGATGGGCGGTCCCGAAGACGTGGGCCGAGTTCACGGCCCTGGGGGAGGCGGCGAAGAAGGACGGCATCCTGCTCTTCGCCTACCCCGGCCAGAAGGGCCCGTACTACCAGCTCTGGAACGTGCTCTACACCGCCGCCAAGATCGGTGGCAACCAGATCATCCTCGACATCGACAACCTGGTGGACAACGCCTGGAACGCCGAGCCCGTGAAGCAGGCGGTCACGGTGTGGGCCGACGTTCAGGCGAAATATGGCGACAAGGCATACTTTGGCCTCGACCACACGCAGACCCAGATCAAGCACCTGCAGAACGAGCTGCTGTTCTACCCGGTCGGGTCCTGGATCGAGAACGAGATGACCAAGGACATCCCGCTGGACTTCCAATACGCCATCGCCCCCATTCCTGACGTCACGGCCGCCGACAAGATGCCGTACGGCGCCATCCAGGTCGGCGTCGGCGAGAACTTCGTCGTCGCCGCCAAGGGCAAGAACCCCCAGGGCGGCCTCGAGTACCTGCGCATCATGCTCTCCAAGGAAGGCGCGCGGGGCTTCACCGAGAAGACCAAGAACCTCACGGTGGTGAACGGCGCCGCCGAGGGCGTGGACCTGCCCGCCGGACTGATCAGCGCGGCCAAGGCGCAGGACGCGGCCGGCGAGAACATCATCACCGACGCCCGCTTCGAAGGCTGGTACAAGGAGCTCTTCGACTACGGCACCGAGCAGATCAACGTGGTCATGGCCGGGCGGATCACCCCGGAGAAGTTCTGCGCCAACATGCAGAAGAAGGCCGACGCCATCAAGAAGGACGACTCCGTCGCCAAGCAGACGCGGAGCCAATAGCACGATGGAGCGGTTGCGCAGGTACGGGTTCGTCGCCGGATTCCTCGTCGTCCCCGTCGTCCTCTATTCGGTCTTCGTCATCAGCCCCTACATCCAGGCGTTCCAGCTCTCCCTGACGAGCTGGAACGGATATTCCTCGGTCGTGCGTTACGTGGGGCTGGACAACTTCGGCCGGTTGTTCGAGGACGAGGTGTTCTGGCGGGCCCTGCGCAATCACGGGATCCTTCTGCTCGTCCTGCCGATCGTCACCATCGTCATCGCGCTCTTCCTGTCGTTCCTGCTGAACCTGGGCGGCGGCACGCGTGGCGCGGGCATGAGAGGCGTCTGGGGGTCGAAGTTCTACCGGGTGGTGTACTTCTTCCCCCAGGTGCTCGCCGTGGCCGTGGTCGGGGTGTTGTTCCAGGCCGTCTACCGGCCGGACGAGGACGGCGTGCTCAACGGGGTGCTCGGCCGGCTCGGCGTCGATCCCGTCGGCTGGCTCACCGAGCCCGGGCTCGCCCTCTGGTCGATCATCGCGGTGATGGTCTGGCAGGCCGTCGGGTTCTACGTCGTGCTCTTCTCCGCGGGAATGGCCGCCATTCCCCGGGACTATTTCGAGGCCGCGGCGCTCGACGGCGCCGGGCGCGCGCGGTTGTTCTTCTCGATCACGCTGCCGCTGCTGCGCGACACCGTCCAGGTGGGCTGGATCTACCTCGGCATCGCCGCCTTCGACGGGTTCGCGCTGATCCAGGTGCTGGCGGGGGACAAGGGCGAGCCCGACGGCGCCACGACCATCCTGCCCGTCACCATCTACAAGACGGCCTTCGCCTACAACAAGGTCGGGTACGCCTGCGCGATGGGCGTGGCCCTGTTCTTCCTGACCGTGACGTTCGCCGTGCTGACCCTGCGCACGACCCGGCGCGAAAGGATTGAGCTGTAAATGTCGCGAGGGAGTGCGCGGGATATCGGCCGGCCGCGGCCCAGTGTGCTCAGTGGGCTGTCGCACGTGGCGCTGGCGGTCTGGGCATTGCTGATCTTCGCGCCGCTGGCGTGGACGTTCCTGGCGTCGTTCAAGACCAACACCGAGATCTTCGGCGACCCGCTGCAGTTGCCCGGCGCCCTGCGGCTCGACTCGTGGGGCCGGGCCTGGGGTAAGGCGCATATCGGGCAGTACATGCTCAACACGGTCGTCGTCGTGTTCTTCGGGACGGCCGGGACGATGTTGTTCGGGTCGATGGCGGCATATGTGCTGGCGCGCTATCGGTTCGTGGGCAACAAGCTGATTTATTACTACTTCGTGGCCGGTCTGGCGTTTCCGGTCTTCCTGGCGCTGGGGCCGCTCTTCTTCGTCGTCAAGCAGTTCGGCCTGCTGAACTCACATGTCGGCCTGGTGCTGGTGTACATCGCCTATTCGCTGCCGTTCACGGTGTTCTTCTTGGCGGCATTTTTCCGGACATTGCCGGATGCCGTCGCCGAGGCAGCCCTCATCGACGGCGCCTCGCACACCCGGACGTTCTTCCAGATCATGGTCCCCATGGCCAAGCCCGGCCTGATCAGCATCACGATCTTCAACGTGCTCGGCCAGTGGAACCAGTATCTGCTGCCTCTCGTGCTCCTCGCCGGCGACCCGGACAAATGGGTGCTGACTCAAGGCATCGCCAAGATCTCCACCTTGGCCGGGTACGAGGCGGACTGGCCGGGCCTGTTCGCCGCCCTCAGCATGACGATCCTGCCGGTAATGATCGTCTACATCATCTTCCAGCGTCAGATCCAGTCCGGGCTCGGCTCGGGTGCGCTCAAATAGGGTGCTGTCATGGACGTCGAGAGCAAGCTCAAAACCCTGCCGGAGTGGCGGCGGGAAGGCGACGAGATCCGGCGCACGGTCACCGCGCCCGACTTCCCCACCGCCATCCGCATCGTCGACGAGATCGCGGTCAAGGCCGAGGAGCTCAACCACCATCCCGACATCGACATCCGGTGGCGCACGCTGCATCTGGCGCTCACCACCCACGACCAGGGTGGCCTCACCGACCTCGACTTCACTCTGGCCGCCGTCATCGACGAGATCGCGGCGGAACACGGCGCTTGAAAGACTCCGCACGGAATACTCGCTGTAGTGGACTGATTACTCGTTAGAGTGGGTGCTCTCTCGGAGCCCGTCAGCCGTAGGGCTCGGACTATGGGGAGTTCTCATGCGTGTGCCCGCATTCCTACTCATCCTGCTCGCCGCAGCCGGCGTCGGCGCCTGCGCGGGCCCGTCCGCCCCGTTGCAGAACGCCCCCGCGCGGGGCGCGTCCCCGGACGGCCAGGTCACGCTGTCCGGCGCCGGCGACTTCACACCGGCCGACACCGACGCCATCGTCTACGACCGCAAGCTGGTGCCGGAAGGCGCCCAGGCCAGCGTCAGCGTCGAGTCCTCCGGCGGCCAGACCCGCACCTCGCTCGTCGTCGAGGGCCTTCTGCCCAGCCGCACGTACGGCGCCCACCTGCACACCAAGCCGTGCGGCAAGAAGCCCAACGACTCGGGGCCGCACTACCAGCACCACGCGGGCAAGATCGACCCGGTCAGTGAGGTCTGGCTGGACATCACCACCGACGGCGAGGGCACGGGTCGCTCCTCCGCCCGCAACGACTGGGTGCTGGCCCCTGACCGCCTGCCCGGCTCGCTCGTGATCCACGCCAAGCCCACGGTCACCAGCGGCCCTCAGGCCGGTCAGGCAGGTGACCGAGTCGCCTGCCTGACCCTGAGCTGAAGGCGAAACGATGCCCTGAGCACCGGCGGAAGAGGGCATACTTACACAATTACATAACGGAGGTTGAAGAGCAGTGACCAGCAGCCGCCAGTGGCAGCCACCCCGATTAAGGCTCTTCGAGGAGGCGCACCGCCGCGCCACCTGGCTGGAGCTGCTCTACGACCTCGTCTTCGTCGTGGCGGTCGCGGAGCTGGCCGCCGTGCTCGCCGGCGGCAACGATCTCGGCCGGATCCTCACCTTCGTGGGATTGTTCGTGCCGGTCTGGTGGGCATGGGCCGGATACGTCTTCTACGCCAACAGGTTCGACACCGACGACGTCAGCCACCGGCTGCTCGCGCTGCCCCAGATCCTCGCGGTCGCGACCATGGCCGCCAGCGTGGGCGACATCGAGCAGCGTTCCGCCCTTTTCGCGATCGCGTACGCGGTGGCCCGGGTGCTGCTCATCGTGGCCTACGCCCGCGCCGGCCGCCACGTGCCCGAGGCGCGGCCGCTGGCCACCCGCTACGCCGCCGGGTTCGCCGTGGCCGTGGTCCTCTGGCTGGCCTCGCTCGCCGTCGAGCCGCCCGCGCGCTACTGGTTCTGGGCCGCCGCCATCGTCATCGACCTGGCCACGCCGCTGCTGGCGCGCCGCTACCAGGGCAGGCTGCCCCCGCAGACCGAGCACCTGCCCGAACGTTTCGGCCTGTTCGTGGTGATCGTGCTCGGCGAGGTGGTCGCCGCGGTCGTCATCGGGCTCAAGGGCCACGACGTCACGCCGGGCACGCTGCTGATCGCCCTGGCCGGCGTGGCCATCGCGATGGGCTTCTGGTGGCTCTACTTCGGCCACCTCGACGAGTCCGTCGTCCTGCGCACCCGGCTGGCCGGGCAGGTGTGGGTCTACTCGCACCTGCCGCTGTCGCTGGGGCTGGTGGCGTTCGGGATCGGCATCGAGCACACGATCGCGCACCCGTCCAGCACGAGCTGGTCCGTCGGGGTGCCCACCGCTCTGGTGCTCGCCATGATCGGGGTGCAGCACCTGTGCTCGCGCGACCGCCGCGCCGCCGCCATCCGCTTCGGCGCCGCCGTGCTCGCCCTCGCCACGTCCGCGCTGCCCACCGCGGCGGCGCTCCCGCTCATCCTCTTGTACGCGGCCGCGCAGGTGGCCTACGACCTGCTCCGCCCACGACCGGAAGGCGCCGCATGACCACCAAGGACCTGTTCGACCGGCAGCTGGCCGCCATCGCCGGCCAGGACCTCGAAGGCCTCCTGGCCCAATACCACGACGACGCCACGGTGATCCGCTTCGACCGCGTCGCCAGGGGCCCCGCCGAGATCAAGGAGTTGTTCACGGCGTATCTGTCGGCGAAGCCCCAGGTCGAGGAGATTCTCTCGCTGCAGGTGACCGAGGACGTGATCTTCTACAACGCGGTGATGACGATCGGCGGCAACCGCGTCACCACGTACGGCACCCTCGTGGTGAAGGACGGCAGTATCTGGCGCCAGACGGCCGCCGCGCTCCCGGTCACCTGATCACGGACGCCATCGGCTGCCACGGCGCGGCGTCGAAGATCAGCAGGATCTCGCTGATCTTCCCGCCGCGCAGCCGGAAGTGCTCCGCCGTGCGCTGGGTGCCCGCCGGGGTCGCCGTGTGCACGTCGTAGACCAGCGTGGCCTCCGCGTCGCCGTACAGCTCGCTGATCAGGTCCAACCCCGTCACCACCCCCAGGAACGCCTCCAGCCCGGCCAGATGTCCGGCAGGGTCGCCGGAGGAGATGAACGGGCTGCGGAAGCTGCCCGGCCCTCCGCCGTGATCTGCGCCAGCACCGACCGCCTGTCCCGCCGATCGGGCACCCGCCGCACCAGCCCGTCCCGCTCCAGCGTGTCCACCAGGCCCGTGACGTTCCTGGAGCTCACGCCCGCCGACTGGGCCAGCTCCCCGATGCTGACGCCTCCGCCTTCCGCCGTGCTCAGGCGCAACAGGATGTCCATCGCCCCGGAGCTGAGCCCGCGACCCTCGCTGCCGTGGGCCCGCATGCGCTCGACGGCCTGAAAAGCGGTGCGGACGGCGGCCGCGGCCTCGAGTCCAGATATCGCACGCCAGCCGTACGTGCATGTGTCCGGACACGGACCAGGAATTCGGGGACGCGGCCTACCCGAAGACGGCCGGCGGGGGGACGGGGGCCAGGACGGAGTCGCCGTCCTTGATGGGGTACGCCCCGGCGATGAAGTTCGTCAGCGCCTCCCCGTGCACGCACCTGGCCTGGGTCAGGCCGCCTGCCGCCCGCCGAGTGAGCAGGTCCACCGGCAGTTCCGTCCGTGAGGCGGCCACGATGAGGTTGCCGAAGCGGCGCCCCCGCATGATGCCCGGCTCCGCCAGCAACGCCACATGGCGGAACGTGGAGGTCGCCGTGGCCAGCAGGCGTCTCGCGAAGGCCAGGCCCTTGCCGTCCGCCAGGTTGATCAGCAGGGTGCCGTCCGGGCGGAGCACCCGGGCGATGTCGCCCATGTACTCGATCGTGGCCAGCTCCACCGGCATCGTCGCCCCGGTGAACGCGTCCAGCACCAGCAGGTCCGCCGAACCGTCCCACACCTTGGCGGTGCCCTCGCGGCCGCCTTCCACGATGATCTTCAGCCGGGGCACGGAACGCAGCTCCAGCTGCTCGCGTACCAGATTGACCAGCAGGCCGTCGGGCTCGATCACGATGTGCCGGGAGCCGGGGCGGGTGGCGGCCACGTAGCGGGGGATCGTGCAGGCGCCGCCGCCGACATGGACACAGCTGAGCGGTCCGTCCTGGAGAAGGTCGATAACGTCCGCCATGAGGCGGACGTACTCGAATTCGAGGAATGTGGGATCTTTTAGATCAACATACGACTGAGGTACGCCATCCTTGGACAGCACCCAGCCGTCCTGCCTGTCCAGGTCCCGGAGGAGTTCGACCTCGCCGAACGTCACCGGATAAAGGCCAGGCATCGGTTCCCGCTGTCCACGTGTCACGCTGATCCCTCCCGGGAGAAACCGTATGCGACGCAGAAGGCTGATTGTGCTCGTTATCGCGGTTGTCGCGATAGTCGGGGCGAGCACGTTCGCGGTCTTGGCGTCCAGCCGGGTCAAGGGGAGCGCGTCGCAGACGGCGGCCGCGTACTTCGCGGCGTGGCGCAAGGGTGACATCACGGGCATGGAGCGGCTGGTCTACCAGCCGCCGCCCGACTTCGTGGCCCGGCATCGGGGGTTGTCCGATGAGCTGCGCGTCGAGTCCATCCAGCTGTCTCCGGGGCCGTTGAAGAGCGTGGGGGACGGGGCCGCCGAGGTGCCGTTCGCGGGGGTGCGGCAGCTGGCCGAGTTCGGGGCGTGGCCGTTCGACAGCACGTTGCGGCTGGCCGTGCGCGACCGGGTGTGGAAGGTGTTATGGGCGCCCGAGACGCTCCACCCGCTGCTGAAGGACGGGGGGAGGCTTGAGCTGAGCGAGATCGACATGGCGGCGGCCGAGCTCGTCACGAGGGAGCGACTCCCGATCCCCAACGACAGCTACGCCGAGGCGTACCTCGAACCGCTCAAACCCGAGTTCGCCGAGGCCAACCAGGGCTGGGAGCTGGTGCTGAAGGCGCCGGGGCAGCCCGACCGGCCGCTGCTCAGCAAGCAGCCCGAGGCGAACGTCGAGCCCACGACGCTGTCGCGGCCGGTCCAGGCGGCGGCCGCCAGGGCGCTGGACGGGGTCGAGGACTCCACGATCGTGGTCATCCAGCCGAGCACCGGTGAGATCCTGGGGCTGGCCGACCGCCTGGAGGAGGGTTACAGCGCCGTCCGGGACGTCTTCCCGCCGGGGTCCGTCTTCAAGACGATCACGGCGGCGGCGCTGCTCAAGAGCGGCCTGGAACCGTTGGCGGAGGTCCCGTGCCCCAGCGCGTACACCATCCCCGGCCATCGGACCATCATCAACGACGGCGACATGGATCGCGGGGTCGTGACCTTCACCGACGCGTTCGCCCATTCCTGCAACACGACGTTCATCGAGCAGGCCACCACCAGGCTGACCTCCAAGGACCTGGTGGACACGGCGAACGAGTGGGGATTCGGGCGGCAGATCATGACGGGCATCCGCGGGAGCTGCGGCACCGTGCCGGACACCGACGAGGTGGACCTGTTCGCCGAGAACGTGATCGGCCACGGCGAGGTCGTCACCACTCCGCTCTGCATGGCCGCGCTGGCCGCCGCCGTGCAGAACGGCACGTGGCGCTCGCCAAGGCTGCTGTCGAAGAAGCAGGTCAGCCGCATCGAGGGCACGCCGCACGAGGACGTCCCCATGGACGAGAGTGTCGTGACCGCGCTCAGGGACCTGATGACCGCCGTGGTCGACTACGGCACGGCCGCCGACGCCGGGTTGCCCGAGGGTGTGGCGGGGAAGACCGGCACGGCGGAGGTCGGCGACGACGAGGAGCCGCACGCCTGGTTCATCGGCTACCGCGACGACCTGGCCTTCTGCGTCTTCGTCCGGCACGGCGGCGCCGGTGGCGCGACCGCCGCCCCGATAGCCGCCCGCTTCCTTAATGGGCTTTAACCTACGGTACCGTAGGTTACATGACGACCATCACCGTTAAGCCCAGGCTGCGAGGCTGGTTGCACACTGGAGCGCTGCCCGTGACGCTGGTCGCCGGGTTCGTGCTGGTGGCGCTCGGCCCGACGTTGCAGGCCCGTGTGGCCTCCGCTGTCTACGCCATCACGTCGGCGTTGTTGTTCGGCATTTCCGCTACTTATCACCGCAGCACGCTCGGCCCGAAGCTGGCGGAGTTCCTGCGGAGGTTCGATCACGCCAACATCTATTTGATCATTGCGGGCACGTACACGCCGTTCGCCCTGCTGGCCCTGGACGGGGTGGCCCGGGTGGCGGTGTTGGGCATCATCTGGGGTGGTGCGCTGGCGGGCGTGCTGTTCCGGGTGTTCTGGATGAGCGCGCCGCGCTGGCTCTATACCGTGCTCTACCTGGCGCTCGGCTGGACCGCGATCTTCGTGATGCCGCAGTTGCTCGAGGGCGCGGGCGTGGCCGCCGTCGTGCTGGTGGCCGTCGGCGGCGTGTTCTACTCGGCTGGCGCCATCGTGTACGGGCTGCGCCGCCCTGATCCGGCGCCCCGCTGGTTCGGCTTCCACGAGGTGTTCCACGCGTTCACCATCGCCGCCTATCTCGTCCAGTACGTCGCGGTGTCGATCGTGGTCTACTCTCACGCATAAATAACTCCGCTTTGTGGGTAGATGTACCGTAAATTTTACGTGTGTGTCGGCGTTCCGCCGGAGGAACGTACGGCCCATCTGCCCACAGTGGAGTGGACATGGACGTACATACCCGCCTTGCCCGCCACCTGCTCGTCGACGGCTACCGTCTGGTGCTCGACCTGGAGCTGAGCCACGGCTCCTGGCTCGTCGACGCCCGCAACGGCCGCCGCTACCTCGACTTCTACACGTTCTTCGCCTCCGCCCCGCTGGGCGTGAACCCGCCGTTCGGCCCCGACTTCGTCCAGCTGCTCGGCCAGGTCGCGCGCAACAAGCCGGCCAACCCCGACATGTACACCGAGCATCTGGCCGACTTCGTCGACACCTTCGTCCGCGTGCTCGGCGACCCCGAGCTGCCGCACCTGTTCTTCGTCGAGGGCGGCGCCCTGGCCGTCGAGAACGCGCTCAAGACCGCCTTCGACTGGAAGAGCCGCCGCAACGAGGCCGAGGGCCGCTCCCGCGAGCTGGGCACCAAGGTCCTGCACCTGACGCGGGCCTTCCACGGCCGCAGCGGCTACACCATGAGCCTGACCAACACCGAGCCGGGCAAGACCGACCGGTTCCCCAGGTTCGACTGGCCGCGCATCGACGTGCCCGCCATCCACCTCGGCGACGTGGCGGCGGCCGAGGAACGTGCGCTGGCACAGGCGCGGGAGGCGTTCGTACGCTATCCGCACGACATCGCCTGCTTCATCGCCGAGCCGATCCAGGGCGAGGGCGGCGACAACCACATGCGGCCTGAGTTCCTGCAGGCCATGCAGCACATGTGCGTCGAGTACGACGCCCTCTTCATCCTCGACGAGGTCCAGACGGGCGGCGGCACGACCGGGACGCCGTGGGCGTACCAGCAGCTGGGGCTGGCCCCTGACGTGGTGGCGTTCGCCAAGAAGGTCCAGGTCGGCGGGATCATGGCGGGCCGCAGGGTCGACCAGGTCACCGACAACGTGTTCCAGCTGAGCGGCCGGATCAACTCGACGTGGGGCGGCGGTCTGGTGGACATGGTCCGCAGCCGGGGCATCCTGGAGATCATCGAACGCGACGGCCTCATCCAGCGCGCCGCCGTGCTCGGCAACGTGCTGCTCGAACGCCTCACCAAGCTGGAGGCCGAGCGTCCCGAGGCGGTGTCCGGCGTCCGGGGGCGCGGCCTGATGTGCGCGTTCGACCTGCCCGACCAGGCCGCTCGCGACGCCCTGGTGACCCGGCTCAGGGAAGAGCACGGCGTGCTCGTCCTGCCCTGCGGCCCCCGCTCGGTACGCCTGCGCCCGGCGCTCAACATCCCGGAGCCCGACCTCGACCACGGCCTGAGCGCCCTGTCGGCCGCCCTCACTGGGTGACGCTGGTGGCGGCGCGGCGCGGCCCGAAGTAACGCCAGAAGAAGTTGATCAACACGGTCACCCGGTTGCGCCCGCCCAGCAGGTACGCCACGTGAATGAAAATCCACACCAGCCACGCGGGCAGCCCTCGCATCGTCATCCCGTTGCGGGTCTGCAGCACCGCCTCGGCCTTGCCCACGGTCGCCATGATGCCCGGATCGTCATACGAGAACGCCTGTACCGGCCGCTCCCGCGCCGCCGCCAGGATCTGCCGGCCCACGTGCCGGCCCATCTGGATCGCCGGCTGGGCGAGCTGAGGCAGCGGTGCGGGTGGGCCGGCCAGGTCGCCGGCCACGAAGATCTCGGGGTGGCCGGGGACGCGCAGCTCTTCCGTGGTCGTGATCCTGCCGCCCTTGCCCTGAGGCAACCCCCAGTCGGCCACGTAGTCGGGCGCGGTGACGCCGAGCGCCCACACGGTCACGTCGCTCGGCAACCGCGTCCCGTCCGACAACACCACCGCGTCCGGCTCAACGGACGCCACCGTGGAGCCCAGATGCAGCCGCGTCCCCCGTCTGCGCAGCGCGGCCGCCGCCGCGTCCCGCAGCCGCGGCTTGTACGGCGCCAGCACGAAGTCGAACCGCTCGACCAGGCTCACGCTCGTCTGCGCGGGCTTGATCTCCGGATGGGTCAGCGGTAACGTCCGCCGCCGCAGCTCGGCCAGCGTGCCGGCCACCTCCACGCCGGTGGCGCCCGCGCCCACCACCACGACGTGGGTGCTCTCGCGCCGGCCCGCGGCCGTGTCCTCCATGGAGTGCTGCAGCCGCCGCCGCAGGGCGGCCGCGTCGTTGAGCGAGTAGATCGGCAACGCGTTCTCCCGCGCGCCCGCCACGTCGAGCCAGTTGGTCGTGACGCCGGTCGCCAGCACCAGGTAGTCGTACTCCAGCGAGCTGCCGTCGTCGAGCTCCACCCGCTGCTCACCGGCCAGCACCTTGCTCAACGCGGCCCGGCGCGCCCGCACGTTCGGCTACCTGGCGGCGAACGTGCGGATCGGGTACGACACGTCGGACGTGCCCATGCCGGCCGTGGCGACCTGGTAGAGCAGCGGCTGGAACGTCGAGTACGGGTTCCGGTCGACGAGCGTCACCAGCGCTCCGCCCTTGGCCAGTTCCCGTGTCGCCTCCAGACCCGCGAAGCCCGCCCCGACGACGACCACCCGCGTTCTGCGCGTCATGTTCATGGGACTTCTATGACACCTTGGGCCGCCGTTAAACCACAGGAGGTCGTTCGGCACGGGCGGCCCGCGGACGCGGTGTGTGTGCGGACAGGCCTATCGCCAAGCCGCGCACGACGGGGCCCCGTCAGGACGACCATGCTCCTGGCGGGCACGGCAGTCCGCCCACGGCCGCGATCGACCGGGTCCGGCTCCGGCCTCGGCGTCGGAAGGCCGCACCGGCTATTGCCGGCGGGACAACCAGAGGCCGATGGCGGTGACACGGGAGTCCACGCCAAGCTTCGCGTAGATGCGGTTGACGTGGTTCTTGACGGTCTTCTCGCTGAGGAACAGCCGTTGGGCGATCTGGCCGTTGGACTGGCCTGTGGCGATGAGGTCCATGACCTCGGCCTCGCGTTTGCTCAGGGACGTGAACACGCTATCGAACGCTGCGTCGTCGACTCTCATCCGGCCTCCGGGGGCGCGAAGACGATCAGATCGCCGAGGGCCCCCGTGCTTCCGGCGTTAGCGGTAGACAGCGAGCATAACTCGCAATGTCATGATTTGGGGACGTTGTCGGAAGAAAACGACAACAGCCGGTCCCGTCTGGGACCGGCTGTCGTGCACTGGGGTGAGTGAAGGGACTTGAACCCTCGACATCCAGGACCACAACCTGGCGCTCTGCCAACTGAGCTACACCCACCACGGCCACCGGTGTCATCGCAATCTCATGCCGACTTCTGAGATCGCCATGCATGGCGGCACAGGAAAAGTGTAGCGGGATCCAGGAGTCTTTACGCCACTCCTTTAGCCGCTGACACGCTCTGCCAGCGATCTCGCGGTCGCCGAGTCGGGTCCCGGCTGCCCCACGAAGATCGCCGCACGGTAGTAACGCAGCTCTCTGATGCTCTCCGTGATGTCGGCCAGAGCCCGGTGCCCGCCCTGCTTCTCCGGCGCGGCGAAGTAGACCCGCGGATACCAGCGCCGCACCAACTCCTTGATCGACGAGACGTCGATCATCCGGTAGTGCAGGAAGGCGTCCACCGCCGGCATGTCCCTGGCGAGGAACGTGCGGTCGGTGCCGATCGAGTTACCGCACAGCGGCGCCTTCTTCGGCTCCGGCACATGGCGGCGGATGTAGTCGAGCACGAGCGACTCCGCCTCCGACAACGTCACCCCGCTGCCCAGCTCGGGCAGCAGCCCGGAGGCGGTGTGCATCTCGCGCACCACTTGCGACATCTGCTCCAACGACTCGGGCGGCGGCTTGATGACCACGTCCACGCCCTCGTCCAGCTGATTGAGCTCGCTGTCGGTGATGACGCACGCCACCTCCACCAGAGCGTCACGCCCGAGGTCGAGTCCGGTCATCTCGCAGTCGATCCAGACCAGCAAGTCACTCATGAAATCTCCTCGCCCAGCGGCTCGGAGCAATCCGCCCGCTTGTTACCCCACCAGCCTAGTGCCACTATTCACGCGGGCTTGAGCGAGCTCAAAACCTTGCCCACCACGTCGGTGCCGAGATTGTCGGGCACAGAGACGTAGAAGATGGCCGGTCGCTCACCGGAGCCTCGATCGACGAGCACGATCGCCCCGTTCTCCTTCTTCCACTTGTAGCCCTTCTCCTCCGACACCTTGGTGAAGTCGAGCTCGAACTGCAGCAGCCACGCGTCCCGATCGCCGACCTTCATGGCCTTGTCCGCCACGATCTTGCTCTCGTGCGGCGGCCCGTAGTACTTGGTGGAGAAGTCCACGAACACGGCCTTCGCCGTATCGCCCAGGCCAGAGGCGCCGCTGTAGGGGTAGAGCTCGTTGAGCAGTCCCGAGTAGACGTTGCCGATCCAGTCGTCGTCCTCGACGAAGTCCTCCTGCGAGACGGCCTGCGCCCCCGCCGTGTACAGCTGCTGCGTCGGGCTCGGGGTCGGACTGTTGATGCGCTCGGGCACCGTCCAGCCTTCGGGCACCTGGTACGAGACCCCGGCCTGTGGGTCGGTGATCCGGCTGTCGATCGGCTGCGGCAGTTGTTCGGCGCCCTGGCTGGGCGGCGGTTGGCTGGGCGGCGGCTCGTCGGTGGGCGGCTCCTGCGACTCCGCCGTCTCCGTCGGCGACGGCAGCGCGATCTCGGTGTTGCTCCTGTTGACGAAGAAGATCCCGGCCACCACGATCAGCGCGACGACCACCAGCGCCGCCAGCCCGCCGAACACCCAGGGCAGCGGGTTGCTCTGCTTGGGCGGCGGGCCGTAACCGGGGCCGGGCAACTGCGCGCCGCCCCACTGCTGGGTGGGCGGTGTCGGCTGGCCGTAGGCGGACTGCCCGAAGATGGGCTGCCCGTACTGGAGCGTGGGGTTCGCCGGCGTCGCCGACCAGGCCGGCGGCGACTGCTGCTGCGGCCCGGAGGCGGCCTGCGGCTGAGGCGGCTGGGGCCCGGAGGCGGTCTGCGGCTGGGGCTGCTGGGGCCCGGAGGCGGGCTGCTGCGCCGGCTCCTGCGCATGGGTGGCGTCGGTCCATTGGTTGCCGTCCCACCAACGCAGCTGGGGCTCGCCGTACGGGTCCGGGTACCAGCCCGCGGGGGTCTGCGAGGTCATGTTCGCCAGATTAGTAAGAACCGCTTTGATATGCATTGCCAGACAGGCATCAACACTTGTACGTAAAGGTGGCCTTGTCCGTGCGCACCGGGCCCGGAGTCAGGATCCGCAACGTGGCGGTGGCCTTGACGTTGCTCTTGCCCGACAGCGACCACCTCAGCGGCAGCTCATAGGACGTCTCGTCGGACCTCGTGCGCAACGATCCCTTGACGACCTCGTCGTCCAGACTCTTGCGCCATTCGAAGGTGATCTCGCCGGGCGCGCCGTTGGTGACGACCTTCCCGGTGATCAGGACCTTGCTGTTGCAGCCCTGCGTCTTCTTCGGCGCCACCACGTCGATCGACTGGACCGTCAGCTCGGGTGTGCTGCCCAGCCTGAACCAGGCCAGGATCGCCCCCGCCATGATCACCGCGAAGACGGCCGTGGCCCAGATCGTCCGCCAGCGCCGCGCCCGCGAGGCTCTGGGCCGCTTGCCGCCGGGGCGGTGCACGGTGGACTCCTCGTCCCGCCCCGCCCGCCAGATCCGCTCCGCCGTGGTCTCCGGCCGCTGCACCTGCGTGCCGACGCCCGGCCCGAACTGCAGCGGCCTCGAGGATCCCTCCTTGGGCACGTGCAGGAGGGTGACGATGTCTCCCTCGTCCCTGGGCAGGGCGGGCGGTTGCGCGTACGCCCGGGGCTGTGCGAACGCCGACCTGCCGCGCGCCGCCCGCACCAGCCCCTCCCGGCTGATCGCGCCGCCGGGCAGCGCCGCCTGCTCGTTGAGCAGCGTGCTGCGCGCGGCGGCCAGGCCGAGCGTCCCGGCCATGGCCGCGACCCGTTCGAACAGCTGAGCCGCCTGCGACAAGCCGGCCTGCTGCGGGTCGGATCCGAAGGAACCCGGCCGCTGCGGACCTGAACCGGGCGAGCCCGCCTGTGGCGGGGCGGGCGCGAAGGAGGCGGCCAGCCCGCGGGCGAGCGCCGCCCAGCCGGCCGTGTCGCGCTCGGGCGGAGACACGTGGCCGCGGATCGCGTCGGTCAGGCCGCGCTCGGACAACAGGGCGACGCCCTCCGCGGTGATCACCACGGTGCCCGGGTGCACGGAGCCGTGCGTGACCCCCGCGGCGTGCAGCGCGATCAGCGTCTGGGCGGTCTCCACCAGGGCGGACGCCGCGGCCGCCGGGCCGACGGGACCGCCGGCGAGCAGGTCGGCCAGGGTCGGGCTGACCGCCTGCCCGGTGAGCAACCACACCTGGTCGCCCGCAGCCACCACGTCCGCCACCGGGATCAGGCCGGTCATCCCGCTCAGCACGAGCCGCTGGTCGGTCATGACCGCCTGCACGACGCGGTCCCGCACGCCGGGCAGGCCGATGACCCTCGGATCGAACAGCAGGGCCCCGGCTCGGCGACCGTCGGGCGAGATCGCGTCGATCCAGTTGCCCAGCTCGGTCATCCAGGTGTGTTCGGTGAGCCGGAATCCGGCGATATCGTTCGCAGGGTTGTTCATCGCCGTTGCCCCCCGGCGCTGCTAGCGCTTCCTTCTATGGCGTCCCGCCATACGGCGTTTCACCGCAAGTGTGACCGGAACCGCGCCGGACGTCATCAGGCCGAGCGCGACGAGCCCGGACTGTGCCTTGCCGACGGCGTCGATCGTGGGCTCCCCGGTCGGCACCTCGTCTCCCGGGTCCGTTTCCGTAGGGGTCGGCTCTGTGGTCGTCGGCGTTGTCGGCGGCCGCGTGGACTGGGTCGGCCGGCTGGTGGTCCGGGTCTCGG
>NZ_VCKY01000071.1 GCF_005889735.1 Nonomuraea turkmeniaca | reverse complement strand
CGCCAGCTCGGCGGCGGTGAGGAAGGTGGCGAACCCGGGCAGCGCCGCGGTGTAGTAGCGCCGCACCCGCCATCGCACCTCGCCGACCAGATCGCGGGCGGCGTCCGGGCCGCGCGCGACGACGATGTAGGGGCGGGCGGGCTCGGTGGCGGCGGGGCGCAGGGCAAGTCCTGAAGCGGGCGTCATGGCCAGTGGGACGGCGGTCGTGGCGGCCGTCGCCACGGCCGCGGCGAGGTATACGGAGGGCAGGCCGAGTCGTCGGGGCACGAGTGACGAGGGTGCAGCCCGCGCGTGTCGTCCGGGCGGCGGGACACGCCTTCACGGCCGTTCGCGAGCCAGTTCTTTACCGAAAGAACGACGACCTTAGCCGAGCACCAGGTTTAGGTAGTCGTTGGTGAACAGGCGGCGCGGGTCGAGCCGGTCGCGCAGCGCGGCGAAGTCGGCCAAGCGGGGGTAGACCTTGCCCAGGTAGGCGGCGTCCCTGGTGTGCAGCTTGCCCCAGTGTGGCCGGCCGTCCAGCCGCACCATGATCTCCTCCACGCCCTCGAAGTACGCGGGGTTCGGCGTCGGGCGGTAGATGTGGCACGCGATGTACGCCGAGGCCCGCCCGTACGCGGTGGACAACCACGCGTCGCTGGGCGGCGTGACCCGCACCTCCACCGGGAAGGTGATCATCCACCCCATGCGGTCGATGAGGTCCCGCGTCTCGCGTAACGCCTGCGCGAGACGCTCGCGCGGCACGGCGTACTCCATCTCCAGGAATCGCACGTCCCGCCGCGCCGTGAAGATCTTGTACGAGGTGTCGACCGACTCGGAGTCCCCGAGCGCCGCCGCGCTGACCTCGTTGATCCGCGGGATCAGCCCGGGGAAGCCGGCCCCGGTCGCGCAGGCCGCGCCGAACACGGTGTTCTCCAGGAACACGTTCTCCAGCCAGCGCTTGACCGCGCTCGGCGGCGACGCCGGACCGGGATGCCGGTTGTTGGTCTTGACCAGGCAGGCGTCGGTGTGCGGCAGCCAGAAGAAGTCGAGATGCTCGTTCGCGGCCGTCAGCGAGTCGAGCGAGCCGAGGATCTCGCTGAGCCGCATCTTGCGCCGCCTGTTGTGCAGCAGGAACGCGGGCTCCACCCGGAACGTCACGGCGGTCAGGACCCCGAGCGCGCCCAGCCCCACCCGGGCCGCGTCGAACAGATCCTCGCCGGGGGCGGCGGTCGCCACCGACCCGTCGGCCAGCACCAGCTCCAGCTCGGCGACCTGGTCGGCGAGCCCGCCGCTGTCGCGCCCGGTGCCGTGGGTGCCGGTCTGGATGGCGCCCGCCACGGTCTGCTCGGTGATGTCGCCCATGTTGGCCAGCGCCAGCCCACGCGCGTCGAGCAGCTCGTTCAGCACCCGGAGCGGGGTGCCCGCCTGCACGGTGACGCGGTCACCCGCGTACGACCTGATCCCGGTCAGCGCGTCCGGGCGCAACATGATGCCGTCGGTGAGGGCCACCCCCGTGAAGGAGTGGCCCGTTCCGACCATGCGGATCCGCCGCCCGGAGGCGGCGGCGTCCCGCACGGCGCGCACGACGTCCGTGACGGACGCCGGAGCACGCACCTCGGCGGGGCTGCCCGACTGGTTCTTCGCCCAGTTCGTGAAGACCATGAGCGCCCCTCAAGAGTTCTCGTTCCAGTGAACGTGAACGATACTCAGTTCTCCCAGCCCGCGGGAACGGGGAAGATGTCGCCGGGCTCGAGGTTCTCCTTCTTGACGATGTCGGAGACCGTCACGAGGGTGTAGCCCTTGCTCTGCAGCGTCTTGATGATCGACGGCATGGCGTCGACGGTCTGCTTCACCCAGTCGTGCATGAGGATGATGCCGTCCTGCTTGGCCACCTCGAGGGTCTTCTTCTTGATGGACTCGACGTTCTTGCTCTTCCAGTCCTCCGAGCCGCCGGTCCACAGGATGATCGGCATGCCGAACTCGCTGGCGATGTCGGAGACCGTCAGGTCGGCCATTCCGTACGGCGGCCGCAGCAGCTTGGGCTCGACGCCCGCCGCCTTCTTGACCTCGTCCTGCGTCTTCTTGATCTCAGCCCTGACGTCCCAGGGCTCGATCTTGGTGAAGTCAGGATGCTTGTAGCTGTGGTTGCCGAGCTCGTGCCCCTCGGCGACCATGCGCTTGACGTACTTGGGGCGGCTCTTCACGTACTGGCCTTCGAGGAAGAACGTCGCCTTGGCGTTGTGCTTCTTCAACGTGTCGAGCAGGACGCCCGCGTACTTGCCCGGCCCGTCGTCGAAGGTCAGCGCGATGCACTTGACCTGCGTGCAGTCGACCGGCGCCGTCTTCGGCGCCTGGGCGTACGCGGGGGCTGGCGCGAGGGTGACGCAGACAGCCGCGATTGCTAGAAGTGAACTGATTTGTCGGGACATAAGTAAAGCTTCCAAAGTGATGAATGTTGCGAGGGATGTCCCGACGGTAGCGGATCAACTCTGTGCGGGTGAAGGTGCCTCGGGCACTCTCAGGAAACCCGAACCTCCGATTCCCACGATCACGGCCAGCACCGCGGCGCCCAGGCTGAAGACGTAGGCGTTGGACGCGCCGTACGTCTCGGTGAGCCGCCCACCCGCCCACGCGCCGATCGCCACGCCGAAGCCCAGCGCCGTGGAGATCCACGCCATACCCTCGGTGAGCAGGGACGGAGGCACCAGCCGCTCGGTGAGCGAGAAGCCGGTGATGAGCGTCGGCGAGATCGCGAAACCGGCCAGGAAGAGCGCCCCCGCCATGATCAGCACGTCGCCGATGAACACGATCGGCAGCAGCCCCAGCGCGAACACGCACAGGGCCCGCACGAACCGGCCCCGCATCGAGATCCGCCAGTGCCTGGACCCGAACCAGAGCCCCGACACCATCGACCCGCCCGCGAACGAGGCGAGCAGGAACCCCGCGACCGGCTTCACCCCCTGCTCCTCGGCGAACGCCACCGTGATCAGGTCCACGGATCCGAACACCGCCCCCATCGCCAGGTAGACGCACGACAGCAGGGCGATCCCGGGGATCAGGATGGGCGTGCCGCCGCTCCCGGACCTGGCCGGCTGGACCGGCGGCTGCGTACGCCGCTGCGTCGCCAGGGCCAGGCAGCCGACGAACATGAAGACCAGCGCCACGGCCAGGCCCATGTACGGGCTCACCGCAGTGGCCAGCACCGTGACCAGGGCGGGCCCGGTGACGAAGATCACCTCGTCCACCACGGACTCGAAGGCGAAGGCGGTGTGCAGCTTGCTGGAGCCGCCGTGGATGACCGACCAGCGGGCGCGCACCAGCGACCCCACCGACAACGACGTGGCCCCGACCACCAGGCCGGAGGCGTACAGCGTCCAATCGGGCAGGCGCAGCCCGGCGCAGAACAGGAGCGCGGCCAGCCCCATCGCGTTGACCACGGCGAACGGCGGGATCACCCGGCTCTGCCCGAACCGGTCCACGAGCCGCCCGGACAGCGGGGCGCCGATGGCGAAGGCCACGTTGGTGGTGGCGGCGACGGCGCCCGCGGTGGCGTAGTTGTCGGTGAGCGCGGAGATGAGTAAGACGATCCCGATCCCTATCATCGACATCGGCATGCGCCCGACGAATCCGGCGAGCACGAACGCCTTGATGCCAGGCCCGTTGAACAGCCCCCGGTAAGGCCCGACCACCCCGTTTCCCCCTTACTTCCGACGGCTAACCATTGCGCACCGATGCCCGGTTATCAAGTGGATTTACGGCTCGCTCGGCTAACGTGTCCCGAGTGTCCGGTCTTCCCACCTTCCGCGCGGTCATGCTCATGGTCACCGCCGTGCTCGCGGTCACCGCCGCGGCCGGCGGAGTCGTCGTGTTCCTGGATGATGACCTGCTCACGTCCGCTCAGGAGCCGGTACGCAGGCCGGCGCGCCAGCCCACGGCCGCCCCCCGCCTCGACCAGCTCGTGCCCGAGGCGGAGCCGGTCAAGGACTTCGGCGCCGGCGGCCCCGGCGTCACCGCGACCCCGCCGCGCGTGCTGGCGATCGCCCCGTCCGCCGTACCCAAGCAGGCCAAGCTCAAGCTGGGCGAGCTGAAGCACGTGCAGAAGGTGACCGTGGTGGACGCGGGCGCGGTCAAGGTCTCGGGCACCGCGCTCAACCTGCTGGCCGTGGACCCGGCACACTTCCGCTCGTGGACGCCGCAGCCGGTCGCCGACCAGCCCGCCGTCTGGAGCGCGCTGGCCAGGGGAGAGCTGGTGGCCGACACGAGCACGATCAGCAGGTTCGGGATGATCCTGGGCGCCATGTACCAGGTGGACGGCGGCCCCACGCTCCGCGTCGCGGCCTCGGCCCCGCTCGGACTGCATGGCGTGGACGGGCTGGTGAGCGCAGACCTGGGCAGGTCGCTGGGGTTCGCGCCGGAGGTCGCGGTGCTGCTGCACGGCAAGCCGGGCAAGATCAGCGAGTCGGGGGTGCGCAAGCTGCTCGGCAAGGGCGCCCAGGTCGTCATGCTGGACTCGGCCGCCCGTACCCCGACGCGGAATCAGCCGAACCCGCAGACCGTCAACGTGGGACGCCCGGGCAGCTTCCTGGAGCTCTACAAGGCCTCCGCCACCCGCTGCCCCGGACTGTCGTGGACCGTGCTGGCCGCGATCGGGCAGGTCGAGAGCAGCCACGGCCGCAACAACGGCCCGTCGAGCGCCGGCGCGCTCGGGCCCATGCAGTTCATGCCCGCCACGTGGAAGCACTATGGCGTGGACGGCGACGGAGACGGCAAGGCGGACATCTGGAGCCCGTACGACGCGGTGCCGGGCGCGGCCAACTACCTGTGCGCCAATGGCGCCGGCAAGGGCGGCGAGAAGCTACGCAAGGCGATCTGGTTCTACAACCACTCCTGGGACTACGTGAACAAGGTCATGGGCATCGCCGAGGCCTACGCCCGCACCTACGCCTGAGGCCGAGCCGGCCTCACGCAGCGGGGGGAGAAGGACGCGGGCAGCACGTGAGGGAGCAGGGAACCGGCTCGGGCTCCTCCATCAACTCGCGGACCATCCGGACGAACCGCGGGTGCGTGCCCGCGGTCGCCGCCCGCTCCAACGGCAGGCCGATCTCCGCGGCCACGTCCCTGGCCTCGGTGTCGAGGTCGTAGACGACCTCCATGTGGTCGGAGACGAACCCGATCGGCACCAGCACGACCGCGCGGGCCTCGGTCTTGCGCAGGAAGTCGCAGACGTCCGGCTCCAGCCACGGCACCTGCGGCGGACCGCTGCGCGACTGCCACACCAGGTCCCACGGCTGGGTGCGGCCGAGCGCCTGGTCGACCAGCTCGGCGCTCCTGCGCAGCTGCGCCTCGTAGAGGCCGCCGGACGGGCCGGCGGTCTCGGCCATCGACACCGGGATGCTGTGCGCGGTGAACACGAGCCGGGCGTCGTCGCGGCCGAGCCGCTCCAGCGCCGCCCGCGTGTGGTCGGCCATGGCGGCCACGAACCCGGGGTGGTCCCCGAAATGCCGCATCTTGACCAGCTCGGGACCGCCCTCGACGGAGATCCTGGCGATGTCCTCGTAGTACTGCCGGCAGCTGGAGTAACCCGCGAACGCCGACGTGGCGAAGACGGCCGCCTTGCGGATGCCGTCGGCCTTCATCCGGCGCACGGTGTCCTCGCCGAACGGGTGCCAGTTGCGGTTGCCCCAGTAGACCGGCACGTCCACGATCGGGCGCAGGGCCTCGATCAGGTCGCGATTCTGCTGGTTGATCGGGCTGACCCCACCGAAGCTCTGGTAGTGCTCGGCCACCTCGAGCAGCCGCTCGCGCGGCACGCCGCGGCCGCGCACGACGTTTTCCAGGAACGGCATCACGTCGTCGGGACCCTCGGGACCCCCGAACGACAGGACCAGCAGAGCGTCGTAATCTCCCACGTGACCAACCCTATTCGCGCGAGTGAGCGCCCCCGCCTGGAGGAGCGGCGTAGGGCGACCGAGCCCGCCGAAGGGAGTGAGGCCATAAGCTCGTGCTCGAGGTCCTTGGCGCGCGGTAGGTTCGGGTGAGTGAGCGCATTTACCGACATACGTGAATATGTGGCCATCCCTCGGGTTCTCTCGCTGCGGCTCTCCCCTGACGGCTCCAGGCTGATCTCGACAGTCCAGTCACTCAACCCCGACGGCAAGTCGTACGGCACCGCGCTCTGGGCGATTCCGCTCGACGGCGATCCCTACCGCCTCACCCGCTCCGCCAAGGGCGAGTCGGCCGCCGTCTTCACGGACGCCGGCGACGTGCTGTTCACCTCCGCCCGCCCCGACCCCACCGTCAAGGACTCCACCGACGAGGTCCCCGCCCTGTGGCTGCTGCCCCGCGCCGGCGGCGAGTCGCGCCAGGTGGCCGTCAGGCCCGGCGGGATCGGCGGGGTACGCACCGCGGGTGACGTGGTCGTGTTCGCCTCCGACGTGCTGGACGGCGAGGAGGCGGCCGAGGAGGACAAGCGCAAGGCCCGCAAGGACGCCGGGACCAGCGCGGTCCTGCACGAGGGCGTCACGGTCCGCTACTGGGACCACGACCTCGGGCCCGGCCGTACCCGGCTGTTCGCCGCGCGGCTCGGCGACGACCGGCTCGAGGACGTGCGCGACCTGACGCCCGACGCGGGCGAGGCACTGCGTGACGCCACGTTCGAGCTGACTCCGGACGGCGCCACCGTGATCACGACGTGGCGGACGCATCTGCCGCAGGGCGAGTGGCGTACCGACCTGGTGGCCATCGACGTGGCCACGGGGGAGCGGCGCGTGTTCCTCAGCGAGGACCGCTACGACTACACGCACCCGATCGCGATCTCCCCGGACGGCGGCAAGGTGGCCTGCGCCCGGGAGCGGTTCACCGGCCCGGACGTCTCCGCCCGCAGCGAGTTGTGGATCGCGGACCTGGCCACCGGCGAGGGCCGCGCGTACGCGCCCGACCTGTTCGCGGCCGACGTCGAGTGGGCGCCGGACTCCTCGGCCGTCTACATCGCCGCCGACCATCACGGCCGCCGCCCGATCTTCCGCGTGTCGTTGGACGAGCGCAGGAGCTCGCGACGAGAGGGCGAGGGACGAGCCGACGAGGAGCGAAGCGGGCGCGACCATGAGCACGGGGAAGTGACCAGGCTCACCCAGGACGACTGCGCCTACATCGGGCTCAACGCCTCCGCCGACGGCCGGTTTCTGTACGCCCTGCGCAGCGCGGTCAACCTCGCCCCCGCCCCCGCCAGGATCGACGTGGCCACCGGCGAGATCATCGACCTGCCCTCGCCGGCCCCGCGGCCCGAGGTGCGCGGCACGCTCACCGAGATCTCCGCCACCGCCGATGACGCCGCCACGATCCGCGGCTGGCTCGCCCTGCCCGAGGGCGCTTCCGCCGCCGACCCGGCGCCGTTCGTGCTGTTCATCCACGGCGGCCCCCTCGGCTCCTGGAACGACTGGCAGTGGCGCTGGCAGTCATGGATCATGGCCGAGCAGGGTTACGCCGTGTTGATGCCGGACCCGTGCATGTCCACCGGTTACGGTCAGGACATGATCGACCGCGGCTGGGGCAACTGGGGCCCGCGCACCCAGGCCGACCTCGACGCGATCGTGGACGTGGCCCTGGCCAGGGACGACATCGACAGCGAGCGCGTCGCCGCCATGGGCGGCTCCTTCGGCGGCTACATGGCCAACTGGATCGCCGGCCACAGCGACCGCTACAAGGCCATCGTCACCCACGCCTCGTTGTGGCACCTCGACCAGTTCGCCGGCACCACCGACGCCCCGATGTACTGGCAGCGCGAGTTCGGCGCGCCCGGCTCCGAGCGGTACGAGCTGCTGTCGCCGCATCTGTCCCTCGACAAGATCACCACGCCGATGCTCGTCATCCACGGTGACAAGGACTACCGCGTGCCGATCGGCGAGGCCCTGCGCCTGTGGTGGGACCTGCGCCGCAGCGAGGTGGACTCGAAGTTCCTGTACTTCCCCGACGAGAACCACTGGATCCTGAAGCCGGGCAACATCATCGCCTGGTACGAGACCGTGCTCGCCTTCCTGGCCCAGCACGTGCTCGGCCAGGAGTGGAAGCGCCCGGACTCGGTGGCGTGATGACCGGCTTCCTGAAGCTGGCCGAGGACATCGCCCGCGAGGCGGGGGACATGCTGCTCGCCAAACGGCCCACGATGTCCGAGGAGATCGAGACCAAGTCCAGCCCCACGGACGTGGTCACCGCTCTGGACACGGCGTCCGAGGAGCTCATCCGCGAGCGTATCCAGGCGGCCAGGCCCGGGGACCGCATCCTCGGCGAGGAGGGCGGCGAGGAACCGGGCGAGTCCGACGTCCGGTGGATCGTCGACCCCATCGACGGCACCGTCAACTTCCTGTACGGCCTGCCGGACTGGGCGGTGTCCATCGCCGTCGAGGTCGGCGGCAAGGTCGTGGCCGGCGTGGTCAACATCCCGACGCGCGGCGAGGTCTACACGGCGGCGCTCGGTGAGGGCGCCTGGCTCGGCGGCGCGCGGTTGCGCTGCAACACCGGGGTGCCGCTGGCGCAGGCGCTCGTGGCGACCGGGTTCGGCTACAGGGTGGCCAGACGGGCCGTGCAGGGCGAGGTGGTGGCGGCGGTGCTGCCGCGGGTGCGCGACATCAGGCGCGGCGGCTCGGCCGCCATCGACCTGTGCTCGGTGGCGGCTGGGCGGACGGACGCGTACTACGAGCGGGGCCTCAACCCGTGGGACTACTCCGCCGCCGGTCTGGTGGCGACCGAGTCCGGGGCCCGGCTCGGCGGGTTGCGCGGCAAGCCGGTGAGCCCCGAGTTCGCGCTCTGCGCGGCTCCCGGGCTGTTCGAGGAGTTGCACGACCTGTTGATGACGCTGGACCCCGAGCGGGACGCGTGAGCTGAGCGGGGCAGAACAGGAAACGGCCGGAGCCAGGGGGCTCCGGCCGTTCCGAGTGGGCTAGCGGGGCAACGCGATGCCGTGATCGTCCGCCAGTCGGCGCAGGTCCTCGATCTCGGCGGTGAGCGTGTCGGCGAGGTATTCGTCGCCTACGCTGCGGGCCTCCCGGAGGCCCTTGTAAGCCTGGTCGAGGCGGTCTTCGATCGTGGTCGTGAACTCGCCCATCTCACCTTCTCTCTAGGGGTTCGTTCCGTGTCCGGGCGATGTGCGCCCATTGCCGGTCGATGTCCAGGCAATGGGTGTCCCGCAGGCATACCCCGGGTCATCGCCCCCCGAAACATGAATTTCTCCGTACCCCGCCTCACCTGCCGGCCACCAACCCCTGAACATGCCTTACCGTGCGCTTATCGAGGCCGTGGGCAGAATGAGTGTCCAGAATCGGAGAGAGGTGTACCAGGCGTGCGAGTGCTGGTGGTAGAGGACGAGCGGGTGCTCGCCGATGCGATCGCGACCGGGCTCAGGCGCGAGGCCATGGCGGTGGACGTGGCCTATGACGGCGGTGGCGCGCTCGAACGGACCTCCTACATCGACTACGACGTGATCGTGCTGGACCGGGACCTGCCGGTGGTGCACGGGGACGAGGTGTGCCGGCAGCTGGTCGAGCAGCGGACCGCCTCGCGGATCCTCATGCTGACCGCGTCGGGCGATGTGGACGACAAGGTCGAGGGGCTCGGCCTGGGGGCCGACGACTACCTGGCCAAGCCGTTCGTGTTCATCGAGCTGGTGGCCAGGGTGCGGGCGCTCGGCCGCCGCTCGGCGCCCGCCCTGCCGCCCGTGCTGGAGCGGGCCGGGATCCGGCTCGACCCGGGCAAGCGGCTGGTGGAGCGCGACGGCAGGGAGGTCGTGCTGACCAAGAAGGAGTTCGCTGTCCTGGAAGAGCTGATGCGGGCCGAGGGCGCCGTGGTCAGCCAGGAGGACCTGCTGGACAAGGCATGGGACGAGAACATCGACCCGTTCACGAACGTGGTCCGCGTGACCATGATGACGCTGCGGAAGAAGCTGGGCGAGCCTCAGGTGATCGAGACTGTGCCCGGGGTTGGGTACAAGTTGTGAACGAAGGGCAAGAGCGCCAAGTGGGGCCGACGCATCCGATGATCAGCCCGCACTCGGCGCGGAAAGCACGACAGGTGCAGGAGGCGCCGCCGCCCAGCGGGTTGCCAGCCTGGGACGGCCCGCCGCCGCCGGAGCAGGCGCCGATCCAGCGCACCGCGATGGAGCGGGTGAAGGCGCTGCCGGAGCGGGTCAGCATCCGCTGGCGGCTGACGCTGGCCTACAGCCTGCTGTTCTTCATGGCCTCGGCCGCCCTGCTCTACTCGATCTACGCCATCGTCGGCAGGGCGATCGCGGAGGCGTGGCTGCCGCTGGACACCTCCCAGCTCGACGCGATCTCGGCCGCGATCATGCAGAACCGGTGGAGCGCGGCCAGGGAACGGGCCGTGGAGACCGCGCAGAGCACGTTGTTCACCAGCTCGCTGATGGCGCTGCTGGGCGTGGGGATCCTGGCGATCATCCTCGGCTACTTCGTCGCCGACCGGGCCATGCGGCCGGTCGCGCAGATGACGGTCACGGCACGCAAGCTCTCGGAGAGCACGCTCGCCCACCAGCGCATCGACCTGCAGGGGCCCAACGACGAGCTGAAGGAGCTGGCCGACACCTTCGACGCCATGCTCACCAGGCTCAACATCGCCTTCGACACCCAGCGCAGATTCGTGGCCAACGCCTCCCACGAATTGCGCACCCCCCTCACCATTAACCGGACGGTCCTCGAGATCGCCCTGTCGGATCCAGAGGCGTCGCAGGATCTCAAGGCGCTCGGCCGTACCCTCCTGGAAGTCAACGCGCGGAACGAGAAGCTCATCGAAGGGCTGCTGTTGCTCGCCAGGAGCGAGCGCGAACTCGCCGTACGCAAACCGGTCGACGTCCGGGAAGTCGCTCAGACGGCCGTGGAACAGCTCGCGCCCTTCGCCGAGGAACACGACGTCACGGTCACGACCGATCTGGTCAGCGCGCCTACCATTGGCGATCCCGTGCTCTTGGAGCGCTCCGTCAGCAACCTGCTCGAGAACGCCATCAAGTACAACATTCCGGAAAACGGAAAAGTCTGGATCCGGACGGGAATGGTGGACGGTGTCTTGGTTGTTCAGGTGGCCAACACGGGACAACACGTCCCGGCGTACGAGGTGAACAGCCTGTTCGAGCCGTTCAGGAGGCTCAACGCCGACCGCGTGGATTCGGCCAAGGGATCGGGTCTCGGGCTGTCCATCGTCCGTGCGGTCGTGCAGGCTCACGGCGGAAATGTGGCCGCCGTGCCACGTGATGGTGGAGGACTTGTGGTGACCATTCGGCTGCCGAGGCGCTGACCGCGGTTGCTCCCAGAACGTTCGTCCGCGTGTTGAAAGCCGTGTTGAGGCACGGGGGGCGTCTCATTGACGCCGTACATGTGGTTGGATGTGCCGTCGAACACGGTGGTGCATGGCGCCAAGGCTGTGGGTTTCGCCATATTTGGCTAACCATTGCCGTCGGCAGCAGGCCCTGACGTGTTGGGAGGTTCGTTGTCCGTTCCCGCGGGGTACCGATGGGAAATCTCCCCGGCGGAGCGGGCACAAGATGGGTCTCCTGGACGTTAGAACACGCGCGACGAGCGCGAAGACATATGGATGAGGGGGATGGAGTAAGCACAATGGCTACCGACTACGACAGCCCGCGCAAGACCGACGACGACCTGGGGGAGGACAGCCTTCAGGAACTCCAGGCGCGGCGCACCGACAAGTCGTCCGGCAGCATCGACATCGACGAGACCGACCTTGCCGAGTCGCTCGAGCTGCCCGGTGCGGATCTGTCGAACGAAGAGCTCTCCCTGCGGGTGATTCCCCGCCAGGCCGACGAGTTCACCTGCTCGCGCTGCTTCCTGGTGCATCACCGCAGCCAGCTGGCGTCTGAGAAGAACGGCCAGCAGGTCTGCCGGGAATGCGCCGCCTGATCGCCGTAGCTCAGGGTACGACAGCGAGAAAGCGAGCCGGCGAACCCTGAGCGGTCGACCATGAGGACGGAGGCATCGCGTGGCCGTACCGGAGAAAGACCGTCAACAACCAGGCAACGAGATCGCCGACTCCGACAAGGAGGTCGGCGAGCTCGTCGGTAAGCTCACCGAGCCCGGTGAGCTCGAGCCGGCCGAGCGGCGCAGGCTGCTCGGCCGACTAGCCCAAGCCCTGTCCGCGGGAGCCAAGAGGGCGCGCGAGACCGGCGCGGGCCGGGGGCGCTGGCTGGCCGACGTCTTCCTCAACATCGCGCCGCGCATTCCGATCCGTGATCTGCACGCACTCTCCGAGCATCATCACGGCCTGACCGGCGAGCAACTCGCCGACGACCTCGTGCGCACCGCGCAGAAGGCCACGATGACAGTGGGCGCCATCGGCGGAGCGCTCGCGGCGGCCGAGTTCGCCGCACCACCCCTTCTGCTCTCCGCCCCCGCGCAGCTCGTCGCCGAGACCCTTGTCGTCGCCGCCATCGAGGTGAAGCTCCTGGCCGAGCTCCACGAGGTGTACGGCGTACGCGTCCAGGGCAGCGGCGCCCAGCGCGCCGTCGCGTTCACCTCGGCCTGGGCCAGACAGCGCGGCATCGACCCCCTCGCTCCCGCGTCCGTTTCGCTCGCGTTCGGTGCGGCCGCCAAGACGGCCCTGCGCAACCGTCTCCTGCGGACACTCGGCCGCCACCTGACCACGCTCGGCCCGTTCCTCACCGGGGCGGTCGCCGGTGGCGCGCTCAACAGGGCCGCCACCAAGAGGCTGGGCGAGGCCGTACGCAACGATCTGCGCGGCAAGCTGCCCCCGCCGCCACGCCGCGACGAGCTAGCGCAGTAGGCCGCCGAAGGCCATCTTGACCAGCGCGTCGGCAAGATCCTCCGCCGACGCGCCCGGTGCCGGCCGGTACCACTCGGCGATCGAGTTGACGGTGCCGAACAACAGCCGCGTCAGCAGCGCCGGATCGACGTCAGGGCGGACGGTCCCCTCCTCCGCCGCCGCCCTGACCAGCCCGCCGACGAAGACGTCGAACTCCTGTCGCCGCTCCAGCGCCGCCAGCTCCGTCGCGCTGTTGCCACGTACCCGGAGCAGCAGCGTCACGTACGGCAGCCGGTCGATGAGGAGCCGCACACTCTGCCGCACCACCCACTCCAGGCGCTCGATCGCCGCGCCCGTGGCCGCCCGCTCGTCGGCGGCCAGCTCGAACAGCCCGTCCAGCGCCCGGTCGAGCGCCCGCGCCAGCAGCTGCTCCTTGCCCGGCACGTGGTAGTAGATCGCCGACTTGGTCACGCCGAGCGCCCTGGCCAGGTCCTCCATGCTCGTCCCGTCGTAGCCGCGCTCGTTGAAGACGCCGACGGCGATCGACAACACGGACTCGGGATCGTGCCCGCGCCGGCGCGAAGGGGCGGAGGTGGGGGTAGCCATATGCCTAATTATCCTTGAGTAACCCAATTATCCTTGACGCGAGTCGATGACCCGTCTCAGCTTCCCCACCGACCGCTCCAGCGTCTCCGGGTCCACCACGTCCACCTCCACCCGCACGCCGACGGTGTCCTTGACCGCCTTCCGCAGCGCCTCGCCCGCCTCGTCCCTATCCGCGAATCCTGGCCGCGCCTCGACCCTGACGGTCATCACGTCGAGCCGCTCCGGGCGGGTCAGGTGCAGCTGGAAGTGTGGCGACAGGCCCGGCACCCGCAGCACGAGCTCCTCGATCTGGGTGGGGAACACGTTCACACCGCGCAGGATGATCATGTCGTCCGTGCGGCCCGTCACCTTCTCCATGCGCCGGAACGCCGGCCGTGCCGTGCCCGGCAACAACCGGGTCAGATCGCGCGTGCGGTAGCGGATGACCGGCATGGCCTCCTTGGTGAGGCTGGTGAACACCAGCTCGCCCGCGTCCGCCGGCTCCCCGGTGAACGGGTCGACCGTCTCCGGATAGAAGTGGTCCTCCCAGACGTGCAGGCCGTCCTTGCTCTCCACGCACTCGCCGGCCACGCCAGGCCCGATCACCTCCGACAACCCGTAGATGTCGACGGCGTGCAGGTCGAAGCGGTCCTCGATCTCCTCCCGCATGCGCTCGGTCCACGGCTCGGCGCCGAAGATCCCGATCCGCAGTGACGACGCGCGCGGATCCAGCCCCTGCGCCGCGAACTCGTCGAGCAGGGCCAGCATGTACGACGGCGTCACCATGACGATGTCGGGCCGCAGATCCGCGATCAGCCGCACCTGCCTGGGCGTCATCCCGCCCGAGACCGGCACCACCGTGCAGCCCAGCCGCTCGGCCCCGTAGTGCGCGCCCAGGCCGCCGGTGAACAGGCCGTAACCGTAGGCGACGTGCACGATGTCACCCGGCCGCCCGCCCGAGGCGCGGATCGAGCGGGCCATGACGTCCGCCCAGAGGTCGATGTCCCGCCTGGTGTAGCCCACCACGGTCGGCTGCCCCGTGGTGCCGCTGGAGGCGTGGACGCGGGCCACCTGCTCGCGGGGGACGGCGAACATGCCGAACGGGTAGTGGTCGCGCAGGTCCTGCTTCGTGGTGAAGGGGAATTTCGTCAGGTCGCCGAGATCCTTGCAGTCGCTCGGATGCACGCCGACGCTGTCGAACTTTTGCCGATAGAAGGGGACATTTTTGTAAGCGTGGCTGAGCGTCCACTGCAGGCGCTCCAGCTGCAGCGCCAGGAGCTCGTCGCGGGACGCCCGCTCGATCGGGTCGAGCTCTTCCGGTCGTGGGGAATCGCCGTGTCTCATCCCGGCTCCCGGCTCGGGTCGTCGGACATCGCTGTCACCTCAGTTCCCGGCTCCGGCCGCGGAACTCCGCGACCACCTCGCCGTCCGGCCTGCGTACCGTGATGTCGTAGATGCCGCTGCGGCCGTAGCGGGTCCGCTCGGCGGCCTCCGCCACCAGCACGTCGCCTACGCGGGCGGGGGAGACGAACGTGATCTCCGCGCCCGCCGCCACCGTCACCGGCCCGCGCGTGTTGCACGCGCAGGCGAAGGCCGTGTCGGCCAGCAGAAAGACATAACCGCCGTGACACAGGTCGTGTCCGTTGATCATCTGGCCGGTCACGGTCATGCGGCACACCGCCCGGCCCTCCGCCAGCTCCGTCAGCTCGATGCCCAGGGCCGCGGAGGCGGTGTCGGCGTCCATCATGCGACGCGCGCTCTCCAACGCCGGTCTCCCTTGTCAACTGACCGAATGTTCGGTAAACACTTCACCGTCTGGCCGATCTCTGTCAAGAGGGTGAGCAAATATGTTCGAACAGCACCGCGACACCCTGGAGAAAGCTCTTTCCGCGATCGCCGGGCGGGGATACTGGAGCGCCTATCCCGAGTCGCCGAGCCCCCGCGTGTACGGCGAAGGGGCGGCCGAGCGGGGCAAGGAGGCGTTCGAGTCCTATCTCGGCAAGCCGTTCCCCCTCGACCAGCCCGGCACCGGCACCTGGATCGGCGCCGAGCGCTCCCCGTTCGGGATCGAGCTCGGCGTCACCTACCCCGAGCCCGTCGTCGAGGACCTCATCGGCGCCGCCAAGGCGGCGATGCCGGCCTGGCGGGACGCCGGCCCCGGCACCCGCGCCCTGGTCTGCGTCGAGATCGTCAACCGGATCAACCACCACAGCTTCGAGCTCGCCAATGCGGTGCAGCACACGACCGGGCAGGCGTTCGTGATGGCGTTCCAGGCCGGTGGGCCGCACGCGCAGGACCGCGCGCTGGAGGCCGTCGCGTACGGCTACGCCGCCATGACCTCCTCGGCGGAGGTCGCCCACTGGGAGAAGCCGGGCAAGGGCGAGCCGCTCGTCATGGACAAGCGCTTCACGGTCGTGCCCAGGGGCGTCGCGCTGGTGATCGGGTGCAACACGTTCCCGACATGGAACGCGTACCCGGGGCTGTTCGCCTCGCTCGTCACCGGCAACCCCGTGATCGTCAAGCCGCATCCCCGTGCCGTGCTGCCGCTCGCGATCACCGTGCGGATCGCCCGCGACGTGCTGGCCGAGGCGGGCTTCGACCCGGCCCTCGTGTCCCTGGCCGCCGAGGAAGGACAGGGGCTGGCCAAGACCCTGGCCACGCACCCGGACGTCCGCATCGTCGACTTCACCGGCTCCACCGAGTTCGGCGACTGGCTGGAGCAGAACGCCCGCCAGGCCCTCGTGCACACGGAGAAGGCCGGGGTCAACACCGTCGTCATCGACTCCACCGGCTCCTGGCGGGGCATGCTGGGCAATCTGGCGTTCTCCCTGTCCCTCTACAGCGGGCAGATGTGCACCGCGCCGCAGAACATCCTCGTTCCCGCCGGCGGGATCGACACGGACGAGGGGCACAAGAGCTTCGACGAGGTCGCCTCGGGGTTGGCGGCGGCGGTCGGCACGTTGCTCGGCGACGACGCGCGGGCGGTCGAGCTGACCGGCGCCATCGTCAACCCGGACGTCCTGGGGCGGGTCGAGACCGCACCCTCGCTGGGGGACGTGGTGCTGCCGTCGCGGGCCATCCAGCACCCGTCGTTCCCCGATGCGGTCGTCCGGACGCCGGCGATCGTCCGGGTGGACCCGTCCGCCGCGGACGTCTACGGCCGCGAGCACTTCGGCCCCATCTCGTTCGTCATCCCGACGTCCTCGACCGAGGAGAGCCTGGAGGTGCTGCGCCGCACGATCAAGGCGCGCGGCGCGCTGACGGCTTCCGCGTACTCGACCTCGCCGGAGGTGCTCGACCAGGCCGAGCGGGCCGCACTGGACGCGGGGGTGAACCTGTCGTGCAACCTGACGGGCGGCATTTTCGTCAACCAGTCCGCCGCCTTCAGTGACTACCACGGCACCGGCGCCAATCCGGCCGCCACGGCGTCCCTCACCGACCCCGGCTACGTGGCCGGTCGCTTCCATGTGGTGCAGTCCCGCCGTCCGGCGTGACCCCACCCGGGGGCCGCGAGAGGGGGCCGCGAGAGGGAAAAGGGATCGTACGAGTGGTGACGGGAGGAGAGCCATGGCCAAGCCGTTCGCCTCGTCGGCGGATCTCGGCGAGAAGCGGCAGACCCTGGAGGTGCTGGCGGACGGCGTGTACGCGCTCACCGCCGAGGGCGACCCCAACGTGGGAGCCGTCGAGGGCGAGGACTTCCTCGTCTGCTTCGAGGCCCTGGCCACGCCGGTGGCCGCCCGCGAGTGGCTGACCAGGCTGCGGGAGCACACCGACAAGCCGATCAGGTATCTGGTGCTGTCGCACTACCACGCCGTCCGGGTGCTGGGCGCGTCGGCGTTCGGCGCGGACGTGATCGTGACGCACGACAAGACCCGCGAGCTGATCGCCGAGCGCGGTGAGCAGGACTGGGCCAGCGAGTACGCCAGGATGCCCCGCCTGTTCAAGGAGCCCGGGTCGATCCCCGGCCTGACGTGGCCGACGGCGACGTTCAGCGACCGGTTCACCATCGACCTGGGCGGCGACCGAGGCGACCTGGTGCTGGCCTACTGCGGCCGGGGCCACACCGAGGGGGATCTGGTGGCGTGGCTGCCGCGGCAGCGGATCATGTTCGCCGGCGACCTCGTGGAGTCGCAGGCCGCGCTCTACACCGGTGACGCCTTCCACCGCGAATGGTCCGCGGGGACGCTCGACCGGGTGGCGTCGTTCGGCGCGGAGACGCTGGTCGGCGGCAGGGGAGCGGTGGCGAGGGGCAAGGCGGGGGTGGACGCGGCCATCGCGCAGACCCGCGACTTCCTCCAGGTCATGCTGCGCGAGGTGAGCGCGGCGGGCACCCTCAAGGAGGCGTTCGCCGGCACCTACCGGGCGTTGGAGCCGCGCTACGGCGCCTGGCCGATCTTCGAGCACTGCCTGCCGTTCAACGTCTCCCGGCTCTGGGACGAGTTGCACGGCGTCGAGCGGCCGCGGGTCTGGACCGCCGAGCGCGACCGCGAGGTCTGGGACGAGCTGCAGTCATGAACACCGAACCGCAGGTCATCGTGGTCGGCGCGGGTCCGGTGGGGCAGAGCGCCGCGTTGTTGCTGGCCCGCTGGGGGATTCAGGTCCTGGTGCTGGACCGGCGGCCGGAGCGGGACGCGGCCGGGTCGCGCTCCATCTGCCAGCAGCGGGACGTGCTCGACATCTGGGCCGCCGTGGGCGCGGGCAAGGTGGCCGAGGAGGGGCTGACCTGGACGACCGCCCGCACCTACTACCGCGATCGCGAGCTGTTCTCCTGGTCGTTCGAGCGGGAGGGCCCCATGCCGCCGTTCGTGAACATCTCGCAGGCCCGCACCGAGCAGATCCTCGACGAGGCCATCGCCGGGCAGCCGCTCATCGAGGTGCGCTGGAACCACGAGGTCACCGGCCTCACGCAGGACGCCTCAGGCGTCACGGCGCACTGCGGGCAGCGGCTGCTGCGTGCGCCGTACGTGCTGGTCTGCGCCGGGGCCCGGGCCCAGCAGGTACGCCAGTCGCTCGGGGTCACGTTCGACGGGGAGACGTTCGACGACCAGTTCCTGATCTGCGACATCAAGGCCGACCTGCCGGGGTGGGAGACCGAGCGGCGCTTCTACTTCGACCCCGTCTGGAACCCGGGACGGCAGGTGCTGATCCACCCGTGCCCGGGAGGCACGTTCAGGATCGACTGGCAGATCGCGCCGGACTTCATCCCAACGAAGACTGATATTTCGCGAAAAATCAGGCAAATCATTGGCGACCGGCCCTACGAGCTGATCTGGCACAGCACGTACCGCTTCCACTCCCGCATCGCCTCCCGCATGCGGGTCGGCCGGGTCCTGCTGGCCGGCGACTGTGCCCATCTGGTGGCCCCGTTCGGCGCGCGCGGGCTCAACTCCGGCGTGCCCGACGCCGAGAACGCGGCGTGGAAGCTGGCCTTCGTGCTCAACGGCTGGGCCGGGGACAGCCTGCTGGAGTCGTACCACCTCGAGCGGCACGCGGCCGCGCGGGAGAACCTCGAGGTCACCGCCGCCACCATGCGGTTCCTCGCGCCCCGCAGCGTGGAGGAGCGGATGCGCAGGCGGGCGGTGCTGGAGGGCGGGCTGGTCGCCGAGGTGGACTCCGGGCGTTTCGCCGAGCCGTACTGGTATGTCGACTCGCCGCTGACCACGCCCGAGCCGACGCGGCCCTTCGCGGGCAGGCCGCCCAAGGGAGCGCTGTGCCCGCCCGCGCCCGGCGTGATCCTGCCGGACATGGGAATTCCGGGCGGCCGATTGCGCGAGTTCTGCCGGGATGGATTTCTAGTACTTCTGGGTGATATGTGCGATTCGAGTTTGTTTGTGCAGGTCCTGGGCAAGGTCACTACGGCGCCGCTCGCCGTACGCGGGCTCGCGGAGATGGATGGAACCGGCTCGCTCAGTGAAAGGCTTGGCGCCGGGCCTGATGAGGCATGGCTCATCAGGCCCGACTCCCACGTCGCCGCGACCGTCCCCCACGCGGGTCCGGAGTCGGTGGCGGCCGCCTTGAGCCGCGCCATGGGCGGCTCGCCTGACATAACCCCATAAGAGGAGGGAACTGCGTGACTGGCCGGAGCTCGTTTCTGATCGTCGCGAACCGCTTGCCAGTGGACAGGACGATCGAGCCTGACGGAACGGCCTCGTGGCGCAGGAGCCCCGGCGGGCTCGTCACGGCGATCGCGCCGGTGATGCAACGCCGCCACGGAGCCTGGGCCGGTTGGCACGGGGCGCCTGATGAGAAGCTGGAGCCGTTCGAGCAGGACGGCATGAACTTGATCCCGGTCCCGCTGTCGGCCACCGAGGTGGAGCTCTACTACGAGGGCTTCTCCAACGCCACGCTGTGGCCGCTCTACCACGACGTCGTGGCGCCGCCGGTGTTCGACCGGGCGATGTGGGAGACCTACCGGGAGGTCAACGAGCGCTTCGCCAACGCCGCCGCGGACGCGGCCGAGGAAGGCGCGGTCGTGTGGGTGCAGGACTACCAGCTCCAGCTGGTGCCTGCCATGCTGCGCAGGCTCAGGCCGGATCTGCGGATCGGGTTCTTCCTGCACATCCCGTTCCCGCCGGTCGAGCTGTTCTGGCGGTTGCCGTGGCGCAAGGAGCTGGTGGAGGGCCTGCTCGGGGCCGACCTGGTCGGCTTCCAGCTGCCCGGCGGGGCTTCCAACTTCCGCCGGTTGTGCCGGCGGCTGCTCGGGCTGCCGTACAAGGGGAACGAGATCTTCCTCGACGACCGCATCGTGCAGACGCAGGCGTTCCCGATCTCCGTGGACTTCGGGCAGCTCGACTCGCTCGTCCGCGAGCCGCACGTCGAGGCGCGGGCCAAGGAGATCAGGGTGGAGCTCGGCGATCCCGAGCACGTGCTGCTCGGCGTGGACCGCCTGGACTACACCAAGGGCATCGGCCAGCGGCTGGAAGCCTTCGGCGAGCTGCTGAAGGACGGGCGGCTCCAGTCGGGCGAGGCGGTGTTCGTGCAGATCGCCACGCCGAGCAGGGAGCGGGTGGAGGAGTACCGCCGGCTGCGCGACGACATCGAGCTGCAGGTCGGGCGGATCAACGGCGAGCACGCGCAGCTCGGCTACCAGCCGATCGTGTACTTCCACCAGTCCTACGACCACGAGGAGCTGGCCGCGCTGTATCTCGCCGCCGACGTCATGGTCGTGACCCCGCTGCGGGACGGCATGAACCTGGTGGCCAAGGAGTACATCTCCTGCCATCACGACCTGCACGGCGGGCTGGTGCTCAGCGAGTTCGCCGGGGCCGCCGACGAGCTGCGCCAGGCCTATCTGGTCAATCCGTACGACGTCGAGGACGTCAAGCGGCAGATGCTGGCCGCGATGCGGGCCACGCCGCACGAGCTCGCCCGGCGGATGCGTACGATGCGCCGCCGGGTCGCCACCTACGACGTGGACCGCTGGGCCAGTGAGTTCCTCACTGCCCTGGAGTCACCTGCTTCAGAGACTTCCACGCGTCGTAGCGCTTCTTGGCGGTCCGGTTGACCACGATCTGCGCCACGGACATGCCGACGCCCATGAGCACGGCGTAGCCGATGGCCTCGCCCATGCTGACCTCGGGCGACTCTGTGTCGACCGGCGGCTCCTTGCCGGTCGTCTTCACCCAGACGAACCCGAGGAGCTTTTTCATCGCCCACCCCGTCGCCAGACCCACGAGGCCGCCGATGATCCGCCAGGCCACGTCGGGCTTGTCGTCCGCCATGCCGATCTCCTTCCCCATATGTAACGAACACTAGTCTGTACCGCGGGCCGAGCCCGTGAAGCCGTACCATAAGGAGGCATGACTCAACAGCGACTACGCCATGCATCCATGCCGGACAAGCCCACTCTCGATGGCTTGGAGCAGGTATGGGTAGCTCGCTGGGAGGCCGACGACACCTACCGCTTCGACCGGTCCAAGCCGCGCGATCAGGTCTACGCGATCGACACGCCGCCGCCGACCGTGTCGGGATCGCTGCACGTCGGTCACGTCTTCTCCTTCACCCACACCGACATCATGGCCCGCTACCAGCGGATGATCGGCAAAGCGGTCTTCTACCCGATCGGCTGGGACGACAACGGCCTGCCCACGGAGCGGCGGGTGCAGAGCGTCTACGGCGTGCGCTGCGATCCGTCGCTGCCGTACGACCCGGACTTCGTTCCACCGGAGAAGCCCGGCAAACGCGAGATCTCGATCTCGCGGCGCAACTTCGTGGAGTTGTGCCACCAGTTGACCGCGCTCGACGAGCAGGCGTTCGAGGAGGTGTGGCGGCGGGTCGGCCTGTCGGTGGACTGGTCGCTGCTCTACACGACGATCGGCGATGAGGCGCGGGCGGTGTCCCAGCGGGCGTTCCTGCGTAACCTGGCGCGCGGCGAGGCGTACCTGGCCGAGGCTCCGACCTTGTGGGACGTCAGCTTCCGCACCGCGGTCGCGCAGGCCGAGCTGGAGGACCGGGAGTGGCCGGGCGCCTTCCACCGGATCTCGTTCTACGGCGAGCAGGGTCCCGTCTGGATCGAGACGACCAGGCCCGAGCTCATCCCGGCGTGCGTGGCGCTGGTCGCGCACCCCGACGACGAGCGCTACAAGGAGCTGTTCGGCACGTCGGTGCTGACGCCGCTGTTCGGGGTCGAGGTGCCGGTGCTGGCGCACCACCTGGCCGAGCCGGACAAGGGCTCGGGCATCGCGATGATCTGCACGTTCGGCGACATCACCGACGTCACCTGGTGGCGGGAGCTGCGGCTGCCGACCCGGCCGGTCATCGGCTGGGACGGGCGGCTGCTGCCCGAGCCGCCCGAGGGTGTGGACGCGGAGCCGTACAAGGAGCTGGCCGGTAAGACCGTGCACAGCGCGCGCGAGCGGATCGTGGAGATGCTGCGCGAGTCCGGCGACCTGGAGGGCGAGCCGCGGCCGGTCGCGCGGACGGTGAAGTTCTACGAGCGCGGCGACAAGCCGCTGGAGATCGTCACCACCCGTCAGTGGTACATCCGCAACGGCGGCAGGGACGAGGAGCTGCGTCAGCAGCTGCTGGGGCGCGGGCGGGAGCTGGACTGGCACCCGCCGCACATGCGGGTGCGCTACGACAACTGGGTCGAGGGGCTCACCGGCGACTGGCTGATCTCCCGCCAGCGGTTCTTCGGCGTGCCGTTCCCAGTGTGGTATCCGGTCGACGAGTCCGGGCAGCCGGTCCACGACGCCCCGATCGTGCCGCCGGAGGACACACTGCCGATCGACCCGTCCTCCGACGTGCCGCCCGGCTACACCGAGGACCAGCGCGGCGTGCCCGGCGGGTTCATGGCCGACCCGGACGTCATGGACACCTGGGCCACCTCGTCGCTGACGCCGCAGATCGCCGGCCGCTGGGAGACCGACGACGACCTGTTCAAGCGGGTCTTCCCGGCCGACCTGCGGCCGCAGGCCCACGAGATCATCCGCACCTGGCTGTTCTCGACCGTGGTCAGGTCGCACCACGAGTTCGGCGGTCTGCCCTGGCGCGACGTCGCGATCTCCGGCTGGATCCTCGACCCCGACCGCAAGAAGATGTCCAAGTCCAAGGGCAACGTGGTCACGCCCATGGCCCTGCTGGAGCAGCACGGCTCCGACGCCGTGCGTTACTGGGCGGCCAACGGCCGCTACGGCGTGGACACCGCGTTCGACGTCGGGCAGCTCAAGATCGGGCGGCGGCTCGCCATCAAGATCTTGAACGCGTCCAAGTTCGTGCTCGGCCTGGCTTTGACCGACGGTCCGGAATCAAACAGCGTCACCGAGCCGCTCGACCTGGCGATGCTGGCGGCGCTGTCGGAGGCCGTGCGCGAGGCCGGCGAGGCGTTCGACGCCTACGACCACACCAGGGCCCTGGAGGCCGTGGAGCGCTTCTTCTGGGCGTTCTGCGACGACTACCTGGAGCTCGTCAAGGCGCGGGCGTACGCCGGGTCCGCCTCCGCCCACACGGCGCTGCGGCAGGCGCTCGACGTGCTGCTGCGGCTGTTCGCGCCGTTCCTGCCGTTCGTGACCGAAGAGGTCTGGTCCTGGTGGCGGGAGGGCTCGGTGCACCGAGCGCCGTGGCCGGCCGTCGAGCAGGGACCGGGGAACCCGGCCGTCCTCGCCGTGGCCTCAGAGGTGCTCAGGCGGGTGCGCAAGGCCAAGTCGGAGGCCAAGCTGTCGATGCGGGCCGAGGTGTCCCGGCTGACGGTCACGGGCCCTGAGATCGAGCTGGTGCGGCAGGCGCAGGACGATCTGTGCGCGGCGGGCAACGTCGAGGAGTTCGTGCTCGACCACGGTGAGGAGCTGACGGTCGAGGTCCACCTGGGCTGAGCTGGTGGTGAGAGCGGGGGACCCCACGTCCCCCGCTCTCTTCACGCGTCGCGGGCCACGTCGCGGTGGAGCGCGACGAACAGCGAGTACGCCTCCCCGTCCGGCGACGGCGGCCGCTCGCGGAACTCCTCGAACACCTCTTGCAGCCGCCCCTGCAACTCGGCGAGCCCTTCGGCGGTGAGCCTGAGCCCCAGTCTGGTGAAGTCGCTCTCCTCGACGTCGACGAGCTTGATCTCCTCGAGGAACGCATTGAGCATCGCCGCCCTGCCCCCCATCACGCCGCTCTCGCGGACGTCCATCTCCCATGACTTGCCGGTGGCCCGGTAGGGGATCTCGGTCGAGCCGCGCGGCCCGGGACGGCTGGGCTCGGCGCCCAGGAAGCCCGTCTCGACCAGCTTGCGCACATGGTGGAGCGTGGTGGCCGGGTTCGCGTCGAGACGGCCGGCGATCTCCTTGTTGGTCAGCGCCTGGTCGAGGCAGAGCCGCAGAATGCGCAGCCGCACGGCTGAGGCCAGCGCGCGGGCCTCGGCCTCGGTGGCGGGGCGGCGTTTGGTGCCCATGGACGGCCACCCTATAGCCGATTGATTTTTCTCAATCGGTCATGGATGCTTGGCCGGGTGAGCCTGTTACGCGATCACGACTTCCGCCGCCTGTTCCTCGCCGACACCGCCAGCCAGGCGGGCAGCCAGATCCTCATGCTGGCCCTGCCGCTGGTGGCCGTGTCGGCGCTGCGTGTCTCGGCGTTCGAGGTGGGCCTGCTGGCCGCATGCCAGACGCTGGCGTTCGTGGTGATCGGGCTGCCCGCGGGCGCCATCGTGGACCGGCTGCGCAAACGCGTCGTCATGGTCGTCGCCGACTGGGCACGGGCGGGGGCGCTCGCGTCCGTGCCGCTGGCGTGGTGGCTGGACGCGCTGACGATCCACCAGCTGTACGCGGTGGCGCTCGTGCTCGGGGTGTTCACCGTGTTCTTCGATGTCGCCTACCAGAGCTACCTGCCGCACCTGGTCGGGCGGGAGCGGCTCGTGGCGGGCAACTCCTCGCTGGAGGTCGTGCGCACGGTGGCCCAGCTCGGCGGACCCGGCGCGGGCGGATACCTGATCCAGTTCCTCACTGCGCCCTTCGCGCTGGCCGCCACCGTGGCCGGGTTCGCCTGGTCGGCGCTGTGCCTGGGGACGATCCGCAAGCGTGAGGCGCCTCAACAGGCGCGCCGCGGCCACCTGGGCCGGGAGATCGCCGAAGGCGTCAGATTCGTGCTCGGGAACCCGCTGCTGCGCCGCATCGCGGCCTGTACGGCCACCTCGAACCTGTTCGCGGCGATGGCCCAACCGGTGATCCTGCTGCTGCTGGCCAGGGAGCTCGGGCTGGCCGCGGGCACGATCGGGCTGCTCCTGGCCGCGGGCGGGGTCGGCGGGCTCGCCGGCGCGCTGGTCAACGCCAGGATCGCCCGGCGGCTCGGGCAGGGGCCGACGATGTGGCTGGCCATCGTGCTGCCCGCGCCGCTGACGTTCGTGGTGGCGTGGCTGGAGGCCGACTGGCGGCTGGTGCTGTTCGTGCTGTACGAGTTCTTCGTCGGGGCCGGCGTGGTGGTCTACAACGTCACCCAGGTCAGCTTCCGCCAGGCCATCACGCCCGAGCCCCTGCTCGGCCGGATGAACGCCACCATCCGCTTCCTCGTCTGGGGGACGCTGCCGCTGGGCGGGTTGCTCGGCGGCGTGCTGGGCGAGGTGATCGGGATCAGGAACACGTTGCTGGTCGCCGCGGTCGGCGCCTGCCTGGCCTTCCTGTGGCTGGTCACCTCGCCCCTGCGCTCGATGCGCGAGCTGCCCGTCAGTAGTCGCACACCCCGGTAGGGAAGATCTGCTTCAGCCGGGCCCGCTCGTCCGCCGACGGCCGCCAGGAGCCGTACAGGCCCTTCCCGATGGCCCGCTCGGCCAGCCGGTCGGCGGCTGCAGGCGGCACTTTTGAAGTGCTCTCCTCCGTGACGGAGGAGATTCCCTCCTACCTTGCGGTGGCGGGCTTGACGCGGCGAGCGCGCCTGACGACTGCCCTCCCGGCAGCCGGGACGAGCGCAAGGCCCATCCGATACAGGTGCAAGATGTTCCGGGCGGCATTGTGGTCGGCGTTGCCGCGCCAGCCGCAGCCGGGGTTCTTACACGCGAACACGGCCTGGCTCTGTCGGCTGCCCGGGATGGTGAACCCGCAGGCCGAGCAGCGCTGGGAGGTGCCCGGGGCGGGCACCTTGTGCAGGACGCCGCCATAGCGTGCGGCCTTGTACGTCAGCATCGTCACGGTGCGGCCCCACGCCTCCTGGTTGATGGAGCGGTTCAGGCCGGACTTTTGGGCGACGTTCTTGCCCGGGGCCTCGACGGTGCCCTTGGCGGAGGTGACCATGTTCGTGATGGCCAGGTCTTCCACTACGATGACGCCGTAGGTGCGGGCGATCTCGGTGGTGGTCTGGTGCTGCCAGTCGATCGCCCGGCGCTTGGCTCTCGCGCGCAGGCTGGCGATCCGGTCGTAGGTGGCCCGCAGCCGGTGCGAGGTGCGCTCGCCCTGCTTTCGCAAGCTCTTGCGGTGGGCCGCCCGCCGCTCCAGCGCCAGTAGCGTGGCCTGTTCCCTGCCGGTCAGCCAGGCGTTCGACTTATCGCAGGTGGACCTCCATTGCTCGTGGGTGTGATGGTTGCCGTCCGACAGGGCCAGCGGCACGCTCACACCGGCATCGATGCCAACCTGCGGCCCTTGGTGGGGCTCGGGCATGGGGTGGAGGGTCTGGACGCGGAAGGCGACGTGCCAGCCGAGCGCGTCCTTGACCAGCCGGGCCCCGGTGATCCGGTTGCCGGCGTCGGCCTTCGCGCCGGCGGGCAAGTCCTTGGTCCAGCGGAACCGAACTCGGCCGACCTTGGGGATGGTGACCATGCCCCAGCGGCGGTGCACCCGCGTGATCTGCAGGTCGCGGCCCTGCGGGATGTCCACCGACATCACCGTGTGGAAGCGGGCCTTGAAGGTGGGCGGGTGGGCGCGGCCCTCCCAGCAGTTCTTCCACGCCTGGTAGTACGTCTTGAGGACGGCCTGCGCGGCCTGGGCAGGCAGCACGGCGAGCCACTCGATCTCTTTGCGGGCCTGCCGGATCGCCGCGTCGGCCGCGGCCAAGGAGCGCTGGTGTTTGGCCAGCATGGTCCACCAATCGTGCAGCAGGTTCCACAGCGCGCGGGCCGCGTGCGCCTGCTCGTCAATGAGGCGGATCTGGGCAGGCGTCAGCGCCAGCCGGGCGCGATGCCCGAACTTCCGCTCCTGGAGACCAGGTTGCGGGGCCAGAGTGGGCGCGAGCCGCAGTTGCACCGCCGAAGGCAGGCCTTGCTCTGCGGTGGTGGAGCGGCGGATCGCCATTCGAGCACCTCCTGTCACGTAATCATCACCCATCGCGATGGTAACCTATTGTCACCGATGTTTTCCATACTGTTTTCGAAAAGGGGTGTCAGGTTCAGCGTCCGGCCACCCCTTACACAGGCCCGATCTTCGGCTTGTGAGCCGCGCCCGGCGTTTATCGGCGCGCATCCGCGGCCCGGACATGCCAGTCTTGAACACGTGCTGCCGGACCGCCCAACCAAACTCGTGCCGCCCGTGCTGGCGAAGATGGCCGCGTGGTGCGTGTGCCTGATCCTCGTCGGCGTGGTCGTCTACTTCTTCGCCCTGGTCATCGCCCGGCTGACGTTCGTGGCGCTGCCGGTGGCGATCGCGTTGCTGCTGACCGCGCTGCTGTTCCCGTTGACCAACAGCCTGCGCCAGGCGGGCATGCGGCCGATCTACGCCACCTGGCTCACCATGCTGGTGGCCCTGACCGTGCTCATCGGCACCGGCTGGCTGGTCGGGGCGCGGGCCAGCGAGGAGTTCCCCAACCTGGTCACGCAGGTGCAGGCGACCGCTCGCGACGTGCAGGAGTGGCTGATCACCGGCCCGCTGCACCTCGAGCAGGCGCAGATCACGGCTTACGTCGACGAGATCGCCAACCTCGTCAACACACAACGTAATGCCATCACCGGCACCGTCCTGAGCGCCGGCGCGGCCGCGCTCGAGGTGCTCGCGTCCATCGTGCTGCTGCTGTTCGTGACGTTCTTCCTGCTCAAGGACGGCGACCGGATCTGGGGGTGGTTCCTGCGGGGGTTCGGCCGGATGGCGCCGCGCGTGGACCGGGCCGGGCGGGCCGCGTGGACGACGCTCTCCCACTACGTGCAGGGCACCGTGGCGGTGGCCGCGGTGCACGGCCTGATCATGGGCATCGTGCTGGCCGGCATGGGGGTGCCGCTGTGGGCGCCGCTGGCGGTGCTGATCTTCTTCGCCAGTTTCATCCCGATCGTCGGCATCTTCTTCGCCGGCACGGTGGCCACGCTCGTCACGCTGGGCGCGAAGGGACTGGTGCTCGCGCTGGTCTTCCTCGGCATCCTCATCGTGGAGCAGCAACTGGAGAACCACGTGCTGCAGCCGCTCATCGTGGGGCGGGCGCTCAACTTCCATCCGCTGGCGATCATCCTGGTGCTGTCCATCGGGGGCATCCTGGCGGGCATCGCGGGGGCCGCCGTGGCCGTTCCGGTGGCGGCGGTGCTCTACCGGGCACTGCCGGAGCTCCGGCACGAGCCACCGGCCCTGCCGCCGCCACCTGAGGACCATGCCGAGCCCCCGGACGGCGGCGAGCCGTCCCGCCCGGCGCCCGGGTCCGGACCCCCGTCCGGCCAGGACGTGCCTCCCACGGCGGGCGGGACTCCTGCCGGAGGCGAAACGGAGCCAGGGGGCCAGGGAGGCGAGGGCCGGACCGGCGACCGGTGACGCGAGGGCCGGGGAGGCGAAGGCCGGACCGGCGACCGGTGGCGCGAGGGCCGGCGCGGAGCGCGGAGCGAGGACCGGCGGGGCGTGGACACGGAGTAACCTCGTCACCCGTGACCCGTTCCTCCCTCACGACCCCGCCGCCGGACGCCGGCACGCCGGCGGCCCACCCCGACGCGCCGCCGCCGGGCACCGACCTGGGCTCCCACTACAGCCGCTGCTTCGGCTGCGGCACCGACCACCCGACCGGCCTGCACCTCACGGCCAGGACCCCCGACGGCACCACCGTCGAGGCGGAGTTCACGGTGGGGGAGGCGCACCAGGGAGCGCCGATGCTGGCGCACGGCGGAGTGCTGGCCGCCGCCATGGACGAGGTCATCGGAATGTCCGTTTACCTGTTCCACAAGCCGTATGTGACGGGACGGCTGGAGACCGACTTCCTTCTCCCCGTTCCCGTGGGCACGACACTCCACCTGCGCGCCTGGTGCAACGGCATCGCGGGCAGGAAGGCGTACCTTGAGGCTGAGGGGCGCATCGGCGCCCCCGACGGACCGGTCGCCGTCCGTGCCGCAGCGCTGTTCATCGAGGTGAGCATGGAGCACTTCGCCCAGCACGGTGACCTGGCCGCCATCGCCGCAGAGCACCAGGACTACGAGGTGAACCCTTGAGCAACGTGGAGGTCCTCATCCACCGGCTCGACGTCGAGCTGCCGATGCCGTCCTACGCCCATCCTGGAGACGCGGGCGCCGACCTCTACGCGGCTGAAGGCGTCGAGCTGCTGCCCGGTGAGCGGGCCGTCGTCGGCACGGGCGTGGCGATCGCCCTTCCCGACGGCTACGCGGCGTTCGTGCATCCGCGTTCGGGACTGGCGGTCAGGCACGGGGTCACGATGGTCAACGCGCCCGGCACGGTCGACGCGGGCTACCGGGGCGAGATCAAGGTGACGTTGATCAACACGGACGCCAAGGAGCCGTTCCGGCTCCAGCGCGGCGACCGGGTGGCGCAGCTCGTGATCCAGCGGGTCGAGCGCGCGGCCTTCTACGAGGTCGAGCGCCTGCCGGGTTCGGTACGCGGCGCGAACGGCTTCGGATCCACGGGACGTTGAAAGTCGGGCCGTTCCGCGGCCCACGCGAGCAGGGAGAGTGAGGAAAGTGTTCCGACGTCGTCGGCGTGAGCAGCCGGAGAAGGTGGTCGAGCAGGAGTCTGCTGCGCCCACGCGAGAGTCCGGCCCCTGGGATGCCGACGAGCCCCATCCCGAGGCCGACAGGATCGACCTCGGCGGCCTGCGGCTGCCGCACAACCCCGACTTCGACGTACGGCTGGCCTCGCTCGGCGACCAGCACGTCGGCGTCGTCGTCCTCTACGAGGAGAGCAGTCTGCAGCTGCAGGCGCTGGCCGCGCCGCGCAGCTCGGGCCTGTGGGACGAGGTCAAGACCAAGATCCTGGCGCAGGCGAAGGACCTGGAGGAGCGGGAGGGCCCGTTCGGCACCGAGCTGAGCGGCGAGATCAAGGCCGACGGCAACGTCAGGCCGGCCCGCTACCTCGGCATCGACGGCCCGCGCTGGTTCCTGCTCGCGGTGATCTCCGGCAAGGGGGCGCACGACGAGGCGGTCTTCGGGGCGTTCGTCGACTTCATCAAGGATGTCGTGGTGGTCCGCGGCGACGAGCCGATGGCCCGCGAGGAGCCGATCACGCTACGCCGCCCCAACGAGCAGACGAGCGAACAGGCCGAGGACCCGCAGGGGCTCAACCCCTTCAAACGAGGACCTGAAATCAGCGAGATTCGCTAAGGGCTGACATTCGCATAGGCTGATTCATCATGAGTACGGCAGAGCCCCCCAAACGCGGGGGATTGCGCGGGTTCCTCAGCCGACTGGCATCCCCCCAGTCCGAGATCGAAGCCCAGGAGCTGCGGGAAGACGCCGACGAGGTCGGCGCGACGCCGATCGCGTCGTGTGGCGGCCGTCGGCGCTTCTGCGTGGCAGGTACGCTACGTACGGTGACTTTGCGTCCAAGGGGCGGTGCCCCTGCTCTCGAAGCCGAGCTCTACGACGGGTCGGATGTGATCGACCTGGTATGGCTCGGCCGCCGCAAGATCGCGGGCATCGAGCCCGGCCGCACGGTCAAGGCCGAGGGCCTGGTCAGCATGCAGGACGGGCGCAAGGTGATGTTCAATCCTCGTTACGAGTTGCGCCCAGGGAGTTGACCAGGTGAGTGCTGAGGCGGAAGAGGTCGCCCACGACACTGTCGAGGCCGCGGTGCGAGCGCAGCTCGCCAAGGCCTTCGGCGGCGTGCGCGGGATCATCGAGGCGGCGATCCCGACGATCGCGTTCACGGTGTGCTGGATCTCCACCGAGGAGCTGAAGCTGTCGCTGATCGTCAGCATCTCGCTGGCGGTCCTGCTGCTGGTGGTCAGGATCCTGCAACGCTCGACGCCGCAGTTCGTGATCAACAGCTTGATCGGCATCGCGATCGGGGCTTTCTTCGCCAGCCGCACGGGCGACGCGAAGGACTACTTCCTGCCGGGCATCCTGTGGAACGCCGGCTACATGGTGGGCATGCTGCTGTCGATCGTCACCCGCTGGCCGGTCGTCGGCTTCCTGATCGGCTCGGTCACGGGCGACCCGACCGCCTGGCACAAGGATCCCGGCATCGTGAAGCTCTGCACCCGCCTGACCTGGCTGCTCATGCTGCCGTGCGCGGTCAGGGTGGCGGTGCAGGGGCCCGTCTACCTGTTCGGCGGCGGGGACGAAGCGGTGGCGGCGCTCGGCCTCGCCAAGATCGCGATGGGCTGGCCGCTCCAGGTGGCCGCGCTCGGGGCGATGCTCTGGATCCTGGGCCGCGGCCGCACGCCGATCAAGCCTCCGGTCGCCCCGGCCTGACCCGCTCCACCGCGTGATGCGCGCGGCGTGCTCCAGGATCCTGGCATTGGCCAGACCATGCCGCGCTGCTCGCTCTGGCGGCAATGATCGTATTGGTGATGGCCGGACTCGCGTGGCGCGCCAGGGTCAGCGCTCCGTTGCTGGTGGTCGCGCAGGGAGTGCTCGCCCTTCCCCTTCCTGCTGTTGGTGGTGTCGGCAGGGACCCCCTTCATGCTCAGCGGGGCCGGCGGCGAGCCCGTTCCCGAGGTGCTCGGCTCAGGGCGGTCTGGTACCAGCCCGCCATCCTCGTCCCAACCGTCCCTGGCGCTCTTGCCTACATCGTGTGCCTGGTCCTGCTGGTCAGGCAGACCACGCAAGAGGGCAGGCCCGTAAGCCGTTCAGTGCTGGGAGAGGAGGTGGGCGAGCTCCTGCTCGACTTCCTGGCTCGCGACGAACAGCAGCTCGTCCCCCGCCTCCAGCGGATCGTCCGCCGTCGGCACCAGGACTCGCCCCTCCCGCAGGATCGCCACCAGCGCCGCGTCCACCGGCCACGGCACCGAGCCGGCCCGCTGGCCCACCACCGGTGCGTCCTCCGCCAGCGTGAGCTCCACCAGGTTGGCCTGGCCCTGGCGGAACGTCATCAGGCGGACCAGGTCGCCGACGCTGACCGCCTCCTCCACCAGCGCGCTCAGCAGGCGCGGGGTCGAGACGGCCACGTCCACGCCCCACGACTCGTTGAACAGCCACTCGTTGTTGGGGTGGTTGATCCTGGCCACCACGCGCGGCACGCCGTACTCGGTCTTGGCCAGCAGCGACACCACCAGGTTGACCTTGTCGTCGCCGGAGGAGGCCACCACGACGTGGCAGTTGTTGAGTCCGGCCTCGTCGAGGGAGGCGATCTCGCAGGCGTCGGCGAGCAGCCACTCGGCCCGCGGCACGCTGTCGATCTTGATGGCGCGGGGGTCGACGTCGATGAGCAGGACCTCGTGGCCGTTCTCCAGGAGCTCGGCCGCGATGGAACGGCCGACGGCCCCCGCTCCGGCGATGGCGACGCGCATCAGTGGTCCACTTCCGGTGCCGCGGCGAGCACCTTGTTGATCCGGTCCATGTCGTTCTCGGCGGCGATGACGTGGAGCACGTCGCCTTCCTGGACCACGGTGTCCTCCGTGATGGTGACGGCCTCGCCCATACGGTTGATGAAGGCGGCCCGTATGCGTACGTGACGCTCCAGGTCGATGACGCGGGTGCCGATCCAGGACGGGTTGGCGGCGACTTCGGCCAGCACGACGGTGCCGGTGGGGTCGCGCCAGAGCGGCTCGGCGCCCTCGGGGAGGATGCGGCGCAGGATCTGGTCGGCGGTCCAGCGCACGGTCGCCACCGTGGGGATGCCCAGCCGCTGGTAGACCTCGGCCCGGCGGGGGTCGTAGATGCGGGCCACCACGTTGTCGACGCCGAACGTCTCGCGCGCCACGCGCGCGGAGATGATGTTGGAGTTGTCGCCGCTGGAGACCGCGACGAACGCCGTCGCGGACTCGACGCCGGCCTCGGTGAGCACGTCGCGATCGAAGCCGACGCCCGTCACCCGCCGCCCCCGGAACCCGGCGCGCAGCCGGCGGAACGCCTGCGGGTCGCGGTCGATGATGGCGACGGAATGGCCGCTGTCTTCGAGGATGTGCGCGATGGTCGATCCCACCCGGCCACATCCCATGATCACTATATGCATATCCCCCCGCATCTCGCGGTCGGCCGGTTGCTCGACACCAGTATGGCCCCACGGGGGGCTCACCTCGTTTAGGGCCTGCGTATGGGGCTAGCATCTCGTTACGTGGCGAAGGTAACGGATCTTGTCAAACGCTTGCTCGTGGGGCGCGCCCTACGCAGCGGGCAGCTTCATGAGCAACTCCTCCGTAAGCGGATCGCACTACCCGTTTTCGCGAGTGACGCCCTTTCCTCCGTTGCCTATGCGCCGCAGGAGATTCTGGTCATTTTGTCGCTGGCCGGCGTCTCCTTCTACAGCTTCAGCCCGTGGGTCGCCATCGCCGTGGTGGTCGTGATGCTCACGGTGGTGGCGTCGTACCGGCAGAACGTGCACGCCTATCCCAGCGGCGGCGGCGACTACGAGGTCGCGACCACCAACCTCGGCAAGAACGCCGGCCTCACCGTGGCCAGCGCGCTCATGGTCGACTACGTGCTGACGGTCGCGGTGTCCGTGGCCAACGGCGTCGACTACGTGGGCGCCACGATCCCGTTCGTGGGTGAGCACAAGCCCTCCGTCGCCATCGCCATCGTGATCCTGCTCACCGTGATCAACCTGCGCGGCATCCGCGAGTCCGGCGCCGCCTTCGCCATTCCCACGTACGGGTTCATGGTGGCCGTGTTCGTGCTGATCGCCTGGGGCGGGTTCCGGATCCTGGTGCTGGGCGAGCAGATCGAGGCGCCGAGCGCCCACTTCACCATCGAGCCCGAGCAGACCAACCTGACGGCCTTCGCCGCGGCGTTCCTGGTCCTGCGCGCGTTCTCCTCCGGCTGTGCGGCCCTGACCGGTGTGGAGGCCATCAGCAACGGCGTGCCCGCCTTCCGCAAGCCCAAGAGCAAGAACGCCGCCACGACGCTGCTCATGATGGGCCTCGTCGCGGTCACCATGTTCAGCGGCATCATCGCGCTCGGGCTGGCGTCCGGGGTGAGGATCGCCGAGCCGTCCGTGGTCGCGCGCGACCTGCTCAGGCCGGACGGCACCCCGGTCGGGCCCGACTACTACCAGCAGCCGATCATCTCCCAGGTGGCCGACGCGGTGTTCGGCGGCGGGTCGCTGATGTTCATCGCGATCTCGGCGGTCACGGCGCTGATCCTGTTCCTGGCGGCCAACACGGCGTTCAACGGCTTCCCGGTGCTCGGCTCGATCCTGGCGCAGGACCGTTACCTGCCGCGGCAGCTGCACACCCGCGGCGACCGGCTGGCCTTCTCCAACGGCATCGTCATCCTGGCGCTCGGCGCGTGCCTGCTGCTGTGGGGCTTCCAGGCCGACGTCAGCCGCCTGCTGAACCTCTACATCGTGGGCGTCTTCGTGTCGTTCACGCTCAGCCAGACCGGCATGGTCATCCACTGGACCCGGCACCTGAAGACCGAGACCGACCCCAGGATCCGGCACCAGATGCATCGCTCCCGGGCCATCAACTTCTTCGGCGCCGTCATGACGGGGCTCGTGCTCATCGTGGTGCTGCTGACGAAGTTCCTGGTCGGGGCGTGGATCGTGGTGATCGCGATGCCGATCCTGTTCCTCATGATGAAGGGCATCAGGCACCACTACGACAACGTGGCGGCCGAGCTGGAGATCACCGAGGACTACGAGCCGTCCATGCTGCCGGCCCGCAACCACGCCATCGTGCTCGTCTCCAAGATCCACAAGCCGACGATGCGGGCGCTGGCGTACGCCCGCGCAACCCGGCCGTCCACGCTGGAGGCCATCACCGTGGGCGTCGAGGGCGAGGACGCGCGCAAGCTGCAGGAGGAGTGGGAGCGGCGGGGCATCCCGGTGCCGCTGAAGATGCTCGACTCGCCGTACCGGGAGATCACGCAGCCCATCCTCGACTACGTCAAGCACCTGCGGCGACGCTCGCCGCGTGACGTGGTGACCGTGTTCATCCCGGAGTACGTGGTCGGCCACTGGTGGGAGCACCTGCTGCACAACCAGAGCGCGCTCAGGCTGAAGGCGCGGCTGCTGTTCAAGCCGGGGGTCATGGTCACGAGCGTGCCGTGGCAGCTGCACTCCTCGGACCGGCTCAAGGGCCGGCCGGAGCCGTTCGCACCGGGTTCGGTGCGCCGGCCGTGGCACCAGACGGTCAAGGAAGAGGAGCAGATCAAGAGTTGATCAGGGCGCGCAGCCGCTCGGTGTCGGACGTGCTCCAGCCCGGCGGCGCGGCGACCGCGGCCCAGCCGTCGACGATGTTGGGTCCGTAGCGGTGCCCGTGGCCGGGCGGCACGGACAGTCCTTCTGTCAGGTCCACCAGCACCTGCCAGAACGTCACCAGCGGAAACCAGTTCATCTCCGGGTTCACCCCCGGACCCCGCTCGCCCTCGAGCCAGGCCGGCCGGCGGTAGATCAGCTCGGGCGACCACCACACCACCGGGTCGGAGGCGTTCTGCAGGTAGACCACGCGCGGGTGCGGCCACGGGTCCGCCGGCCGGCCCAGGTCGTCGGGGCGCTGGGCGAACCTGACCGTCTTGCCCGCCTGGTAGACCGGCCGCCACACGGGGCTCCCGGGCTCGCGGCCGTTCGTGACGCTGCGCCAGATGTGGTTGGCGTTCGGCGGGCCGACGAACACCGCGCCGTCCGCCCGGGCCGCCAGGTCCTCCAGGTCGCGGAAGGCCCCCTCCAGCTGGTAGGACCCCAGGCTCTCGCCCGACAGCACCAGTTTCGGCCGATCGGCGGGCGGCAGCACGGCCCACCTGGCGCGTACCGCCTCGAACAACGCCCGCCCCGCGGCCGCCGCCTTCTCCCTGTCCAGCAGGAACGACGCCCAGCTCGGCAGGTATGAGTACTGCAGGGCGACCATGGCGGTGCTGCCGTTGTACATGTACTCCAGCGCGTCCGCCACGTGCTGGTCCACCCAGCCGGTGCCGGTGGTGCCGAGCACGGCGAGCACGGGGCGGTCGAACGCGCCGGTGCGTTCCAGCTCGCGTACCGCCAGCGCCGCCTGGGCCTGGGGAGAGCGGGTGGCGTCGAGGCCGACGTACACCCTGATCGGGTCGGCGGCGGGACGGCCGGAGAAGGCGGCGAGCCTGGCGCGGGTGGTGGCGGTGCCGGTGAAGCGGCGGCCTTCCCTGCCGAGCGACTCCCAGGTCACCAGCGAGCGGGGGCCGCCGGACACCAGGGTGGAGGTGGGCCTGTGCACGCCCGGGTGGGTGCCCGCGTTGGTGACGGAGGAGACCTCGCTCACCCGGGCGACGAACGCCGAGAACACCACGTCGTTGGCGAACACGACGACCACGAGGCCGATGACGAGCACGCCGAGGACATGGCCGACATAGATGGGGACGAAACGGTCGAGCCAGGCGATCAGCTTGCGGCCGCCCAAGCGGACAAGCCGCGCAGTAACGAGAAATATCGTGAAAAGGGAGACGGCTATGGCGAAGATCACCGGCGGGAACCACGTGATCCGCGTGTCCATGCCCATGAGCGCCCGCAGGTCGCGCTGCCAATCCACGCCGTACAACAGTGCCACCGTCGCCAGCGCTCCGCCCCCGGCGATCAGGAGCTGCCAGGCGATCCTGCGGCCCCGCTCCGGCAGCCGGTACGCGATCATCGCCCGGCCCAGCGCGCCGGCTGCGGCGCCCACGGCATAGCCGAGAATGCCGGTGACCGCGCACATCACCCCCTGGTACAACCAGGTGCGGGGCAGCAGCGACGGCGTCACCGACGCGCAGGCGAACAGCGTGGCCATCAGCGTCCCCCCGAAGCCTGGTGCCCGCCGTACCACTCTCCCCGTTTTCACGCCCACCTACAGTAGTGGATCAATCTGGGCAGGTAGTGGGCATAGGGTGGCGGTGTGGAACAGGTATCTCTCGAGCTGACGGTGGGTCCGGTCGCGCACGGCGGCTGGTGTGTGGCACGCCACGAAGGGCGCGTCGTGTTCGTCCGGCACGCGCTGCCCGGCGAACGGGTCATCGCCGACGTCACCGAGGAGACCACCCGGTTCCTGCGTGCCGACGCCGTGGAGATCCTCGAGCCGTCGCCCGACCGGGTGGTCCCGCCCTGCCCGTACGCGGGCCCGGGCCGCTGCGGCGGCTGCGACTGGCAGCACGCCACGCCGGAGGCGCAGCGGCGGCTCAAGGCCCAGGTCGTGGCCGAGCAACTGCACCGGCTGGCGGGCATCGATCGCGAGATCCTGGTCGAGGAGGTGCCGGGGGCCAAGGACGGGCTCGGCTGGCGTACGCGGGTGCAGTTCGCCGCGCTGCCGACAGGCGAGCTGGGGTTCCGGCGGCACCGTTCGCACGAGATCGAAGTCGTGGACGCCTGCCTGATCGCCCACCCCGAGGTGGAGGCGGTCGGGGTGGAGGCGCACGAGTGGCCGGGCGCGGCCGGGGTCGAGGTCATCGCCTCCTCCGCCGGCGACCGGGCCGTGGTGGTCTCGCCCCGGCCGCGGCGCAGCGTCACCGTCCCCGAGCTCGAGGCGCCCGCCTCGATCCTGCTCGACCAGGGCAAGGGCCGCACCGTGCCGCGACGCGGCTCGGGGGTGCTGCACGAGCAGGCGGGCGATCGTGAGTTCCGGGTGGCGGGCAGCGGCTTCTGGCAGGTCCACCCGGGGGCGGCGGAGACGCTGCTGGACGCGGTGCTGGCGTACGCGGCGCCGGAGCCGGGGGAGTGGGCGCTCGACCTCTACTGCGGCGTCGGCCTGTTCGCGGCCGGGCTCGCCGAGACCGTGGGGCCCGAGGGGGCGGTGTTCGGCCTGGAGTCCGAGGCGTCGGCCGTCCGCGACGCCCGCGCCAACCTCCGCGACCTGCCGCAGGCCCGTGTGGAGCGGGGGCGCGTGGAGGAGGCGCTCGACCGGTTCCAGATCGAGCGCGCCGATCTCGTCGTGGTGGACCCGCCGCGGTCCGGGCTCGGGCGCGAGGTGGTCGAGCGGATCACGGGGCTGGACGCGTCGCGGATCGTGTACGTGTCGTGCGATCCCGCCACGTTCGCCCGGGATCTGAAGTGGCTGGCCGAACGTGGATATGCGCTCGCCGACCTGCGGGCTTTCGACGCCTTCCCGATGACGCACCACGTGGAGTGCGTGGGACTGCTCGTCAGGACATAGCTCGGCAAAGGGTCCCCGCGGCCCTCGACGGCGAGGCTTCGCCGCCTCCGTCGAGGCGGCGAAGCGGCTGCGCGCGATCAGCTTTGAGGTGGACTCAATTCGGCCGCGCTCTGGTCGAAGTCATTACCACCAATCCAAGTCGACGTCCCACCCCGAGAAGTTGCCACCCTTGTTGATGATGACGCCTCGGCCGCTGATCAACGTGTCATTGCCCGGTGCCAGGTTCGCCTTCTGCTGCAGGCCCGTCTCGTTCCGTAGCACGTCGTCTCCGGCGCCCGTGGTCGCCGAGAGCATCGTGATCCCCTTGCTCGGGCAGGCCACCTCGTTGGCGGTCACGCGCGTGCAGGGCGCGCTCCCGACGACGGTGTCGCCGGTGTTCTTGACGATGATTCGGCCCTCGGACAAGGTGACGGTGATGTCGTCGGACGCGGTGCCCGCGTGGACGGTCAGCTGCCCGCCGGACACGCTCACGTTCGTGGTGGCGTGCGCCGGAGCGCCGATGGCGGTCAGCGCCGCGGTCAGCGCCGCTCCGGTCGTCAGCGCGCGCTTGCCGTGCCGCAGCAGACCGGCCCTCGAACGCCGTACGTTCCCCCGTTGTGTACTCATCGATCCCCCTGAGTTGGATGATCGGCTCCGCGATCGAGAGCTGAGGACCCCCGCGACGGCCGCGCCGATGGAGCGGCCATGCGTTCTGTGGCTTTTGCCGTGTACGTCATGTCGTGCGTCGCTAACGTGGCCCACATGCACCCCCAGCCACCTCGACCGCACCCGCAGCCGCAACGGCCCCCACAGCCTCCTCCGAAGCAGAGCCCTGTGCTGCTGATCCTACTGGTGGCCGTCGGCGGCCTGGCGGTACTCGCCGTCGTCGGCGTGCTGCTCGTCAACGTCGTGGGGCCGCGCCTCCTGGCACCGCCCCAGCCCCCGTCACTGGCGCTTCCCCAGAAGAGCCAGGGGACCGGGACCACGACGCCGGAGGAGCAGCGGAAGAAGGACTTCCTGTTCAGACTGGCCACGATCGCCCCCTGGCTGCTCGACGAGGACATCAACTGGTCGGCCGCCACGAGGACCTGCACCGACATCAAGCAGGGCAAGAGCGAGCAAGAGGTGATCGAGGCCGCGCAGGAGCGGTTCACCGACGTGGACGCCGAGCAGGCCAAGAAGATCGTCGCCGAGATCAGGACGTGGTGCGGCCCCTGAGCTCAGAGCCACCCCATGCGCTGTGCGGTGCGGATCGCCTCCAGGCGGTTCTGGGCGTTGAGCTTGGTCATGGCACTCGACAGGTAGTTGCGTACGGTGCCCTCGGTCAGGTGCAGCTCACCGGCGATCCGAGAGATCGTGGCCCCGTCACCGGCCAGTCGCAGCGCGTCGCGCTCGCGCTCGGTCAGCGGGCTGTCGCCCGCGGCCATGGCCGCCGCGGCCAGCTCCGCGTCCAGGTAGCGCCCGCCGGTCTGGACCTTGCGGATCGCCATGGCCAGCTCCTCGGCCGAGGCGTCCTTGCCAAGGAACCCGCTCACGCCCGCCGCCATGGCCCTGCGCAGATAGCCGGGCCGGCCCAGGCTGGTCAGGATGACGATCTTGCACTGGGCGTTGATGCGCTCGGCCGCGCTCAGGCCGTCCATGCCGGGCATCTCGATGTCGAGCACGGCCACGTCGGGCCGGTGCTCGGCCACCGCGGCCAGGACCTCGTCGCCCCGGCCGATCTGCGCCACGACCTCGATGCCGTCCTCGAGGTCGAGCAGGGCCGCGATGGCGCCGCGGATGAGGTGCTCGTCGTCGGCCAGCAGCACGCGGATGGTCATGGAAGCTCCCAGATAATCATGCGGGCGAGTCATGCGGGCACCGCCGCCCGCAGGAGATAGCGGCCCTCGCGCGTGGGCTCCGCCTGCAGAGTGCCGCCTGCCGCGCGGACGCGCTCGGCCAGCCCCGCCAGCCCGTTGGGCGCGTGCTCGCCCACCGGCCCGCTCACCCCGTCGTTGGACATTTCCAGTACGCCGTCCTCGATCGTGATCGTGCAGCGTTCGGCCCGGCTGTGCTTGAGCACGTTCGTCGCGCCCTCACGGACGACCGTGGCCAGCAGCGTGCGGGTCTCGGGCGTCAGCGAGGCCGTGTCGGCGCGTACGGTGCACCGCACGTCCGCCGCCTCCAGCACCGCCCGCACGCTGGCGAGCACCTCGTCCAGGTCGATGGCCCGGTAGTTCTGCACGACGGTGCGGACCTCGCGTAACGACTGCCTGGCCAGGTCGCGTACCTCGAACATCTCGGCCGCGGCCGCCCCGGGGTCGGCGCGTAGCGCCTGCTCGGCGTGGGCGGCCCGGGCGGCGACGTCGGTGAGGCTCTGCCCGAGCAGGTCGTTGAGGTCGCGGGCGAAGCGCAGCCGTTCTTCGGAGACCGCCAGCCTGGCCAGCGCCTCCTGCCCCTCGTGCGCTTCCTTGGCCAGCTGCCAGAGCCGCAGGTTGGCCCACACGGCGCCGACGCAGATCACGGTGTACAGCGTCTGGATCAGCAGCACGACGAGGACGAACCCGCTGAACAGGGTGATGTACAGGTTGATGACGACGATCGACGCGACGGAAAGGGCGATGACGATGCGCTTGCTCACGAACGCCGTCATCAGCGCGAGCCAGGTCGGGATGGTCCAGAAGAGCGGGAAGACGGACAGCAGCACGACGATCACCCCGGTGACCGCGAGGATCGCGGTCGGCCGCTTTCCGCCCCTGATGGCGATCGCGAACGGGCGCGTGCTCAGCACGTTGAAGACCAGCAGCAGGACGGCGGCGGCCACGCCGAGCGGCCATGGCAGGATCCCCGTCTGCCAGCGGACGACCAGATCCACGTAGCCGAAGAGCGGCAACAGCAGGACGATGTCGGTGGAGCCGATGATCAGCCAGCGGACCTTGTCCAGCTTGGAGGCCCGCCGCACCCTGCCGAGCAACCCGCGCATCAGACCGGCACCGCCGCGCGCAGCAGGAACTCGCCCGCCGGGGTCGGGGCGGCGGAGAAGGAGCCGCCGGCCGTGGCCAGCCGCTCCGACAGGCCGCGCAGCCCGTTGCCGGGTGGTGACGGCTCCTCGTGCACGCCGTCGTTGAGCATCTCGAGCACGCCTCCGTGGATCGTGATCGCGCAGCGTGTGGCCTTGCTGTGCTTGAGCACGTTGGTGCCGCCCTCGCGGACCGCCCACGCCAGCAGCGCCTTGGCGGCCGGCGACAGGCCGTCCGCCCTGGCCACGATGTCGCAGCGGGCGCCCGCCGCCTCCAGCGCCGCGCGTACGCCGGCCAGCTCCTCGTCCAGGTCGAGCGCCTGGTATCCGTGCACCGCCTGCTGCACCTCGGCCAGCGACTCCACGGCCAGCGCGCGGACCTCGGCCATCTCGGTGGCGGCCCGCCCGGCGTCCTTGTCCGCCAGCTTGGCGGCCAGCTCGCTCTTCAGCGTGATCACCGACAGGCTGTGCCCGAGCAGGTCGTGCAGGTCGCGGGCGAACCGCAGCCGCTCCTCGGCCACCGCCAGCCTCGTCTTGGCCTCCCGGCTCTTGTACGCGTCCCTGATCACCCACCACAGCCAGCGCCACACCAGCATGGTCAAGACCATCGCGACGGAGCTGAATAAGCTGCCGAGCAGGACACCCTGCCACGCCTGCCCGGTCGTGAGGACGGTGTAGCCGGTGACGCCGGGCACGACGGCCGCCATCAGACCGGCCGTCGCCCAAGGCCGCAGGTAGAGCGCGGCCGCCGACAGCCAGAGCCCCTCCGTCTGCATCCACATGTTCGCGGCGTCCGCGTCCAGTGGCAGGAGGGCCAGGCTGGCCACCGCGAACAACGCCGCGAGCAGCAGCTTCGCCGTGGGACGCGGCCGGGAGTCGAAGGCCTCTCTGAGGAGGAACGGAAAGAGCCCGTAGAAGCCGAGCATGCACGTGATGGAGATCGTCGCGATCACGGGGGAGATCGTGCCCTCAGCCACCGCCGCGACGGTGTACACCACGGAGAGGACGGCGACGAACGCCACGACAGCGTCCATCCAGTAGATCAGGATCTTCCGCGCCGTGTCCGGCCGGGCCGCCATCGCCCCTCCTCCCACTGACAGAAGTCTCCTGGTTCCCAAATCCTATAGTCAGGGGGCTCGCAGATTCCGCGCCACGTCCCGTGACGGGGGGACGCCGCGCAGCGACAGCCAGGCCAGCCCGTGGCGGGCGGCGTAACCGGCGAGCGTGCGGGCGTCGAGTTCGGTCAGGTCGCTCTCGCCCGTGAGCACCGGGGTCAGGGCGATGCGCCGCCACGCCTGGCCGGGATCCGGCAGCTCCTGCGCCTGGGCGATCTGGTCCTTGGCCAGCTGGATGGCCGCCGCGAGCCGGCGCAGCCGGCCGCTGGGAGCCGAGCGCGGCTCCATGGGGGCCAGCAGGTTCACGGTGCCGACCTCCGCGCCCGCCTTGCGGGTGGTACGCAGCATCGCCACGTCGGCGGCGTCCAAGCCGTACGGCCTCAGCGGGAGCGTGAAGCTCACCCGCAGCCCCCGCTCGCGCTGCATGGCCCGGATGGCGCGGGCCCTGCGCAGCACCACGGCGCCGTCCTCGCTGTCGCGGACCTCGAAGTCGATGGCCGCGGCGTCGAACGCGCCCACCACCCTGCGGTAGGCGGCGGCGAGCCCGCCCGGCCTGGTGCAGGTGACGGCCAGTTCCGCTACGTCGGCCCCGCCGAAGGTGAGGGCGACGTCACCGCCCAGCGCCCTGAGGCGGCCGATCCGGTTCGCGACCGGGTTCTCACCGGGATCAAGCGGATCGTCTCGGTCGGCGGCTGGTTCGAGCGTTTCGTACGGGCCTGCCCACTTCGGGGAGCAGCCGTCGTCGCCACCCGCGATGAGGTGGCCCAGCAGGTAGTGGCGCACGCCGGTGCGGCGGGACTCGGCAGGCAGGTCGAAGTCCGGCTCCCGGGCCGTGTCGACGAAGCCCACGAGCGGGGCCTTCTGCTCCACCACCACGGCGGGCGAGGCACTGGGGGAGGGCGGTGCGACCGTCGGTGGCCGCACCGGTGGCGAGGGGGCGGCGGCGCCCGCC
>NZ_VCKY01000070.1 GCF_005889735.1 Nonomuraea turkmeniaca | reverse complement strand
CCGTCCCCGTCTCCGCGTCCGGCCAAGACGGCGAACTCGACCAGCAGGCCGTCACGGACCCCCAAGCCCACGTCCACGCCATGCCCGTCCGAGGCCGAGACGGCCGAGGACTGCCCCACGGCCTCCGCCACGCCGACGCCGTCGGACGTGGAGCCGACCACGCAGCCTTCGGAGTGCCCGCTGGAGGAGTGCCCGCCCGAGGACGTGACCGACGGGCCCACCGACGTGGCCAGCCCGCTCCTGGACGCCTCTCAGACGCCCTGAGACGTCACGAGCCGGCTGCGGGCCACCAGATCCCCTGAGGCGTCACCAGCGGCCGGTACGCGCCAGTAGCACGGCCGCCGCCGCCACCCCTGCCGTGGACGTCCGGAGGACCGTGGGACCCAGCAGCACGGGCACGGCCTTGGCCGCCTGGAACCTGGCCAGCTCCTCCTCGGAGACGCCTCCTTCGGGCCCCACGACCATCACGACGTCGCCGCCGGCGGGCAGCGCCACGCCGGAGAGCGGCTCGGCCGCCTCCTCGTGCAGCACCAGCCCCAGAGCCGCGCCGGCCAGGAGCGCCTCGACCCGCGCGGTGGTGGCGGGCTCGGTGACCTCGGGAAGATGGAACCTGCGTGCCTGCTTGCCCGCCTCGCGCGCGGTCGAACGCCACCGGGCGAGCCCCTTGGCGACCTTGTCGCCCTTCCACTGGGTGATGCTGCGGGCGGCCGCCCAGGGCACGATCACGTCCACGCCCGCCTCGGTCATCATCTCGACCGCCAGCTCGCCCCGGTCGCCCTTGGGCAGCCCCTGGACGACGACGAGCCGGGGCTGGGGCGCATCGACCCGGTAGCGGGCCAGCACGTCGAGCCTGAGCGCGTCCTTGAGCACCTCGCGCACGACGCATTCGGCGACCGTGCCGGCTCCGTCGGTGAGGTCGACGCGCTCACCGGCCCGCAGGCGGCGCACCGCGGCCGCATGCCGTCCCTCCGGGCCGCCGAGCGTCAGCTCGGGCCCGTCAAGCTCCTCGGAGAGGAAGACGGGTACGGTCACCGGCCGTTGAACGCGTCACGCAGCCGCGAGAAGAAGCCCTGCTGCCCCGGCGCGAACTTGCCCGGGGGCCGCTCCTCGCCCCGCTGCTTGGCCAGCTCCTTGAGCAGGTCCTCCTGCGCGGTGTCGAGCCGGGTCGGGGTCTCGACGTTGACGTGGATCAGCAGGTCCCCCCTGCCCGACTCGTTGAGCCGCTGCACGCCCCGCCCGTACATGGTGATGACCTGGCCGGACTGGGTGCCGGGGCGGACGTCGACCTCCTCGGAGCCGTCGAGCGTCTCGACCACGAGCACGGTGCCGAGCGCGGCGGCCGTCATCGGAATCTGGACCGTGCAGTGGAGGTCGTCACCGCGCCGTTCGAAGATCTCGTGGGCCCGCTCGACGATCTCCAGGAACAGGTCTCCGGGCGGGCCGCCGCCGGGGCCGACCTCGCCCTCGCCGGCGAGCTGGATGTGGGTGCCGTCCTCGACGCCCGCGGGGATGCGGACCTTGATCGTACGGCGGGTCCGCACCCGGCCGTCGCCGGAGCACTCCTGGCAGGGGTGGCGGATGATCGTGCCGAAGCCACCGCACTGAGGGCACGGCCGCGACGTCATGACCTGGCCCAGGAACGAGCGGGTGACCTGGGAGATCTCGCCGCGCCCGCTGCACATGTCGCACGTGTCGGGGTGCGTGCCCGGCGCGGCGCCGGCCCCGTGGCAGACCTCGCAGAGCACGGCGGTGTCGACGACCAGCTCGCGGGTGGTGCCGAACGCCGTCTCGCGCAGGTCGAGCTCCACGCGGATGGTGGCGTTGCGGCCCCTGCGCGCCCGCGAGCGCGGCCCGCGCGCGCCGGCCGCCGTGCCGAAGAAGGCGTCCATGATGTCGCTGAACGGGAAGCCCGCGCCGAAGCCCCCGGCGCCCGCGCCTGCCCCCGCGCCGGCGAAGGGGTCGCCGCCCAGGTCGTACATCTGGCGCTTGCTCGGGTCCGACAGCACCTCGTAGGCCTGCGTGATCTCCTTGAACCGGTCCTGGGTCTCAGGGTCCGGGTTCACGTCGGGGTGCAACTCGCGCGCGAGCCGGCGGTACGCCTTCTTGATCTCGTCCTGACTGGCGTCACGGCGCACCCCGAGGGTGGCGTAGTAGTCGCTGTTTGCCACTTATCGACCTCTTATGATGCAGCCAGGATCTGGCTGACGTAGCGAGCCACCGCACGCACGGCGCCCATCGTCACGGGATAGTCCATCCTGGTGGGGCCCAGCACACCGAGCCTGGCCAGTTGGTTGTCGCCAGAACCGTATCCGGTCGCGACGACGGATGTGCCGCGTAGGTAGGGGTTTTCCGAACCGATCCGCACGGTGAGTGCGGACGGGGTGTCGGAAGTCGTCTCGCCGAGCAGCCGCATCAGCACGACCTGCTCCTCGAGCGCCTCCAGCACGTCACGCAGGCCGGTGGAGAAGTCGGCGCCGGCGAGGTTGGCCGCGCCGGCGAACACGATCTTCTCGTCGTGCCGTTCCACCAGGGTCTCGAGCAGAACCGACAGGATCGTCGCCACCGCGGGCCGGTCTTCCACCGGCAGCCGCTCCGGCAGGTCGGCGACCAGCTCGGGCACGTTGCTCAGGCCGCATCCGTCGAGGCAGGAGTTGAGCACCGCGCGCAGGTGCGCGATGCGAGTGTCCTCCACCACCTCGGGCAGCTCGATCACGCGCTGCTCGACGCGGCCGGTGTTGGTGATCAGGACGAGCATGACCCGCCGGTCGTTCAGCGGCACCAGCTCCACGTGCCGGACCGTCGAGCGCGTCAACGTCGGGTATTGCACGACCGCCACCTGCCTGGTCAGCTGCGCGAGCAGCCGCACCGTGCGGGTGACCACGTCGTCGAGGTCCACCGCGCCGGCGAGGAACGTCTCGATCGCCCTGCGCTCGGCCCCCGACAGCGGCTTGATCTGCGAGAGCCGGTCGACGAACAGGCGGTAGCCCTTGTCCGTCGGCACGCGGCCCGCGCTGGTGTGCGGCTGGGCGATGTAGCCCTCCTCCTCCAGCGCGGCCATGTCGTTCCTGACCGTCGCCGGGGAGACCTTCAGGTTGTGGCGCTCGGCCAGCGCCTTGGAGCCCACCGGTTCGTTGGTGGACACGTAGTCTTCGACTATGGCGCGGAGCACCGCCAATTTTCGATCGTCGAGCACGTGCTCACCTCCTGCCCTCTGCTCTCAGGAACGAAGTGTCTAGCACTCTGTGTTCCCGAGTGCCAAGTGTACGGCTCTCGCCCACAAGGTGCGATAACACCGGCTCCCATCCTGTTGCTAGCGCCTTACAAGCGACAGGGCTCACACTTGCCGACATGTCGGACAATTCTCAGCCGCCGCAGTACGGACCGCCTCCAGGCCCGGACCCCTACCGCGGTCAGCCCCAATCGCCTCAGCCGGGCTACGGTCCCCAGTCAGGTTCCCAGCCCGGCTACGGACCCCAACCAGGTTCCCAGCCAGGCTACGGACCCCAACCGGGCTCCCAGCCCGGCTACGGCCGGCAACCCGGCTCTCAGCCCGGCTGGGGCCCGCCGTCACAGTACGGCGCGCCCCCGCCACAGCAGTACGGGATCCCGCCGGCCCAGTACGGCCCGCCACCTCAGTACGGACAATACGGCCAACAACCCCAATTTCCCCCACGAATCGATTCCAAAGCCATAAAGCCCAGCCTGTGGTGGCTCGCGGCGGCCTGGGGCCTGGCCGTGGTCTGCGGGATCGTCGGCGTCGTCATCTTCGTCGGCGGGGTGCTCGGCGGCGTGTCCGGGGTGGCCCCCACCAAGACGTTCGCACCCGGCGAGAGCATCACGGTGGCCGTCGACCCGGCCGACAAGCCGGCCGTCTACGTCGCCACCAACACCGCGGTCAACTACGAGTGCCAGATCTCCGGCGGCTCCGGCCAGGCCAAGCTCGCCAAGACCAGCGGCAGCCAGACGGTCACGGCCGGCGGCGTGGTCTGGGAGCAGATCCTGGTGATCAACGCGCCGAGCAAGGGCGACTACCAGCTGACCTGCACCAACCAGGAGACGGCGGGCGTCAAGTACGGCGTGGGCAAGCCCGTGCTCTCCGCCGCGGGCGGGATCGCCGGCGGGGCCGCCGCGCTGTTCCTGATCCCCGGCGCGGGGATCCTCGTCGCGATCATCGCCACCATCGTCGTGCTGATGCGCCGTAGCTCTGCGCGCAAGCGCCTTGCGGTCGGCGGGTGATTTGCTACGGTCCCCGTGTGTACGAGGGCGATGTGCTGGCGGGCAATTGGCAACGGCCGGGCAAGGGCAAGATCCCGAAGGTGGCCGCCGAGCTGGACCTCGTCGTGGAGGACGCCGACAGCGGCTTCTGCGGCGCGGTGGTGGCCTGTGACAAGGAGGCCGTCACGCTGGAGGACCGGTTCGGCAGGCGGCGGCTGTTCCCGCTGGCGCCGGCCGCGTTTCTGCTGGACGGCAAGCCCGTGACCCTCGTACGGCCCACGGCCGCTCCCACCGGGCCCAGGCGCAGCGCGTCGGGCTCCATCGCCGTGGAGGGGCTGCGGGCACGGGTGGCCAGGGAGAGCCGGATCTACGTCGAGGGCGTGCACGACGCCGCCCTCGTCGAGAAGATCTGGGGCCATGACCTGCGGGTCGAAGGGGTCGTGGTCGAATATCTGGAAGGCGTGGACGATCTGCCGGCCATCGTGGCGGAGTTCGGTCCCGAGCCGGGGCGCAGGCTGGGGGTGCTGGTGGACCACCTCGTGCCCGGCTCCAAGGAGAGCAGGATCGCCGCCGAGATCACCTCGCCGGAAGTGCTCGTGGTGGGGCATCCGTTCGTCGACATCTGGCAGGCGGTCAAGCCGTCCGTGTTGCGCATCCCGGCCTGGCCGGACGTACCGCGGGGGGTGCCGTGGAAGGAAGGCGTGATCGCCGCCCTGGGCTGGCGCATGGAGCCCGCGGAGGCCTGGAGGCGCATCCTCGGCGCCGTCTCGGCCTACACCGACCTGGAGCCGGAGTTGCTCGGCCGGGTCGAAGAACTGATCGACTTCGTAACGGAGGCATCATGAGCCAGGACCCGGCGCAACCGCCGCCACCCGATGACGACGCCACCCGCCGGGTGTCCGCGTCGGACATCCCGCAGAACCAGGGCTCCGGCCCGCAGCAACCGGACCATGGGTACGGCCGCGAGCCCGGCTCCCAGCCGGGCTACGGCCAGCAGCCCGGATCCCAACCCGGTTACGGACAGCCGCCCGGACCCCAACCCGGTTACGGCCAGCAGCCCGGACCCCAACCCGGTTACGGCCAGCAGCCCGGATCCCAACCCGGTTACGGCTACGGTCAGCAGCCCGGGTCCGAGCCCGGTTACGGCTATGGTCAGCAATCCGGCTCACAGCCGGGATACGGCCAGCAGCCGGGATACGGCCAGCCCCCCAGCTACGGCCAGCCCGGTTATGGCCAGCAGCCCGGTTATGGCCAGCAGCCGCCCGGTTACGGTCAGCCGCAGTCCGGCGGTTACGGACCACAGCCCGGTTACGGGCCCGTGCCTCAACAACCGCCCTACGGCTACGCCGCCCAGGGCCCGGGCGAGCCGTACATCCCCGGCAGGTTCGGCCCCCGCCCCGGCACGGACGACACCACGATGGCCATGCTGGCGCACCTGCTCGGCCTGCTCGCCTCCTGGCTCGGCCCACTGATCATCTACCTGATGAAGAAGGACGAGTCCCCCTACGTCAGGGACCAGGCGGCCGAGGCGCTCAACTTCCAGATCACGATGTTCATCGGCTACGTCATCTCGGGCATCCTGATGATCGTCTTCATCGGCGCCCTCCTGTTCCCGGTGGTCTGGATCCTGTCCCTGATCTTCCACATCCAGGCCGCCATGGCGACGAACAAGGGCCAGAGCTACCGCTACCCGTTCGCCATCCGCCTGATCACCTAGACGAGCAGGTCCCTGACGAGGGCGTCCGCCAGGAGGCGCCCTCGTAGCGTGAGCACCATCAGGCCCGACTTGAACGGCTCGGTCTCCAGCAGGCCACGCGCGAGCGCGCCGGCCACGGCCGTACGCGCGTCCGGCGCCACCTCCGCGAGCGGATAGCCGGACGACAGGCGCAGCTCCAGCATGAGCCGCTCGTCGGCGCGGGCCTCGTCGCCGAGCACCTCGCGGGCGTGCGCGGGCGAGGCGTGCGCGGCCAGTCGCTGCGCGTAGGCGGCCGGGTGCTTGACGTTCCACCAGCGTGTGCCGCCGACGTGGCTGTGCGCCCCAGGACCGGCCGCCCACCAGTCGCCGCCGGTCCAGTAGAGCAGGTTGTGCCGGCACCGCGCCTCGTCGGACGTGGCCCAGTTGGACACCTCGTACCAGCGGAAACCGGCCTCGGCCAGCATCTGGTCGGCGATCAGGTAGCGGTCGGCGGCCACGTCGTCGTCGGGCATCGGCAACTCGCCGCGCCTGATCCTGGCGGCGAGCCTGGTGCCCTCCTCGACGATCAGCGAGTACGCCGACACGTGGTCGGGCCCGGCCTCGACAGCCGCGGCCACCGAGGCCCGCCAGTCGTCGTCGGACTCTCCGGGTGTGCTGTAGATCAGGTCCAGGTTGACGTGCTCGAACCCTGCCTCCTTCGCCTCCCGCACGGCCGCGGCCGGCCGGCCCGGCGTGTGCGTGCGGTCGAGGACCTGGAGCACGTGCTCGCGAGCGCTCTGCATGCCGAAACTGATCCGGTTGAACCCGCCGTGGCGGAGTTTGTCCAGTGAGTGCGGGTCCACGGACTCGGGGTTGGCCTCCGTGGTGACCTCGGCCCCCGGCCGCAGCCCGAACTCGGAGTCGATCGCCGCCAGGATCCTGGCCAGGTCCTCGGGAGGCAGCAGGGTGGGCGTGCCGCCGCCGAAGAACACCGTCTCCACCGGCAGCTCGGCGTCCCCCAGGACGCGTCGCGCGAAGCGCACCTCCTCGACGACCGTGTCCGCGTAGTCCCGGTGCGAGGCGCCGGGGCCCAGCTCGGCGGCGGTGTAGGTGTTGAAGTCGCAGTAGCCGCAGCGGGTCACGCAGAACGGCACGTGGACGTAGAAGCCGAACGGACGCTCGCCGAGGCCGCTCAGGGCGCTCTCGGGCAGCTCGCCCGAGGTGGGCGCGGGATCGCCGTCAGGCAGGGTGGATGGCACGTACTCCAGTTTGCCGGGCCGTTAGGAGTGCTCCAAGCCGCTCACAAGCACCGTCGCGTCCCACTGGCGTCTCACCGATCAAGACTTCCCTTGCGCTCGCCACACGCCACCGCCAGCCGCTTGCCGATCGTGGCGATGGCCCGGCGCAGGCCGGCGCATTGGTCGTGCAGGCATCGCAGTGCCAGCTGGTAGTGATCCTCCGAGGTGCGGGTCATCGCCCCGGCCCGGCCAGATCCGCGTGGGCATGGCCGCCCAGATGACAGCCCGCGGCGGTCTCGACCTCGACGTCACGCTCAGACAGTCGCATCCGATCGCGAATCCGCGCGCACGCGCGAGCAGCACGGTGAACGGCGCCGCGTTGGCCCGCAGTTCTTCCCCGCTGGGGCGCTTGCCCATGCCTCACGCCTTCGCCGAGGTGTGCGCCAGACAGGCATGCAACGGGAGCAGCCCGTCCGGGTCAGCAGCGATCAGGTATCCATTGACGCCCTGATGGAAGCGCTCTACGATCGCCTCAACTTATTAGGAAAGTTTCCTATTAGTGAGGCTTTCAGGAGACGCTCGGTGAAGAAGAAGGTCCTGATCACGCTCTCGCTCTTGCTGGGCCTCTCGGCGGTCTCCGTGCCCGCCGAGGCCCACACCGGTTACAAGCGGGTCGCGTACTTCATCCAATGGGGCATCTACGGCCGCAACTTCCACGTCAAGGACGTGGACACCACGGGCGCGGCCGCCAAGCTCACGCACCTCAACTACGCGTTCGGGTTCGTCAACGCCGAGGGCGCCTGCTACTCGGCCGACCCGTGGGCGGACTGGCAGCGGCCGGTGCCGGCCGAGCAGAGCGTGGACGGCGTGGCCGACGCGCCGGGACAGGCCCTGAACGGCAACTTCAACCAGCTCCGCAAGCTCAAGGCCAAGCACCCGGGGCTCAAGGCGCTGATCTCGCTGGGCGGCTGGACCGGCTCCAAGTACTTCTCCGACGCCGTGCTCACCGCCGAGTCGCGCGCCAAGCTCGCCCGCTCCTGCATCGACCTGTGGCTGCGCGGCGACCTGCCGGGGCTGGAGCCGGGCGCGGGGGCCGGCGTGTTCGACGGGATCGACCTGGACTGGGAGTGGCCGGGGTCCTCAGGGGCCGAGGGGAACATCATCCGGCCCGAGGACAAGCAGAACTTCACATTGTTCGTTGAGGAGCTGCGCTCACAGCTCAAGGCCTACTCGAGCGCCGCGCAGCTGACCGCCTTCCTGCCGGCCGCCGCGGCCAAGATCGACGCCGGCTTCGAGGTACGGCGCGTCTTCAGCAAGCTCGACTTCGCCACCATCCAGGGGTACGACCTCCATGGCACCTGGGAGCCGCAGACCGGGCACAACGGCAACCTGTTCACCGACCGGCGGGATCCGAACCCGGTGAAGTACAGCGTCGACCAGACCGTTCGCGACTACCTGTCGCGCGGGGCGCCCGCACGCAAGATCGTGGTGGGGGTGCCCGCCTACGGCCAGGGCTGGACCGGCGTCACCGGCGGCGGCGACGGCCTCTACAAGCCCGCCACCGGCCCCGCCCCCGGCAAGTGGGCCCCGGGCAGCGAGGACTACAAGGACTTGGTGAACAAGCCCGGCAAGAGGTACCGGGACCTGCGCACCGGGGCGATGTGGCTCTACGACGGGAACGAGTTCTGGTCGTACGACGATCCGGCGATGATGGTGCAGAAGGCGGCGTACATCCGGCTCAAGGGGCTCGGCGGGTCGATGATGTGGTCAATCGACCAGGACGACGCGCGCGCCTCACTCACGTCGGCGTTGTACTCGGTCCTGCGCTGACGACCCTGGCCGGGTAGGGGCCCTCTACCCGGCCAGCACCTTCTCCGCCATCTCGTCCCATCAGCTGTCATGTCCGGGAACGGCAAGAATGCGGCGGAGCACGTCCTTGTCCCCGTGGCGGGCCCGGAACCAGTCGGCCACCGTCACCCCGATCCCGGGACGCGAGACGATCTCCACCTCGTCGCCGGCGCCCAGCTCGCCGAGCTCGGCCACCCTCAGGTAGGCCCCCGGCCGCGCCGCGCCGGTGAACCGCTTGACCCAGCCGGGCTCGTCCATCCAGTTGCGGAACACCACGCAGGGCACCCTGGGGCCGGTCACCTCGAGCACGGCGCTGCCGACCCGCCACCGCTCGCCGATCACGGCACCGTTGACGTCGAGGCCGGCGGTGGTGAGGTTTTCGCCGAATCGCCCGTCACGCAACTCCCGCCCCAGCTCCGCCTCCCACCAGTCGTAGTCCTCCCTGGCGTAGGCGTAGACGGCGTGGCCGGGCGAGCCGTGGTGCTTCTTGTCGGCCCGCTCGTCGCCGGCCAGCCCGTTGGCGAGCACCTCGACGCGGTCTGTGACAGCGTGCTTGTCGATGGCCGTGCGTCCCAGTTTCCCGGCCCACTCAGCCTCAACCGTTGTGCCCACGTTGACGGAGAGAATGCGCATATCCGACGGTAACCGAGCGGCCCTTCGATCGGCGAACCCTTTACCTGCCGCCCAGCTCGCCCCTGTTGAGCTGGGACTCGGCGTCGAATCCGGCCAGTTGTAACAGGGTCTCCAGCGCCGCCTGCCGGATCTCCTCGATCGAGTCGCCCCGCTCGCCGAAACACTCGGCCGCCACGTCCAGCAGTGCGGTGACGACCGCGGCGTCCGGGTAGGGCACATCGACCACCACCGTGCTGGCCCGCTCCCCTCCGGCCCCCTCCCCTCCGGTCCCGTCCAGGTGCCGCCTCAGCAGCCGCCTGGTCTCCTCGGCCACAGCAACCCCCAGCACCGCGGCACGCTCGAAACGCTCAGAAGCAATCACGTCACCCTCCAGTCGCACAGGTGTTCGGGAAGAGACGCTAGACGGCGCCACCGACAGAATCGCGCGGGCAACGGTTGGACTGGTTACGCTCGAACGGTGTACGACTCGATCATCAGCGTTGCCGAGCTCACGGTCGAACTGGGCGGCAATCCCGTGCTGCGCGGCCTTGGCCTCACCGTGGCCGCCGGCGAGATCGTCGCGGTGGTGGGCCCGAACGGGTCGGGCAAGTCGACCCTGCTGCGCTGCCTGGCCGGGCTCCAGCCCGCCACCTTCGGCGAGGTGCGGGTGTTCGGGGAGCCGCCGGTCGACGACGGCCCCTTCTGGCGCCGGGTCGCGCTGCTGGGCGATGAGCCGGCCTGGTACCCGGGGCTGACCACGCGGGAGCATCTGGAGCTGATGGCGGCCGTGCATCCCCGGACGCGGATGACGGTCGAGGCGGCACTGGAGGTGTTCGCCCTGGTGGAGCGGGCCGACGCGGCGCCGCTGAACCTGTCGACCGGTCAGCGGCAGCGGCTCTCGCTTGCCGCCGCACTGCTCAGGCCGAGCACGTTGCTCCTGCTCGACGAGCCGGAACGCGGCCTGGACGCCGCCTTCCGCGGCCGGCTGGCCGACCTGCTGGACGCGTACGCGGACGAGGGCGGCACCGTGGTCATGGCCACCCACGACCAAGGCCTGGCCGCCCGCGCCCGGGAGGTCTCGCCGACGGGGGTGACCGCATGAGCAGGACCACGAACATGGGCTCGGTGACCGGATGAACGGGGCGACGGACATCGGTGCGGTGACCGGATGAACGGGGCGACGGACGGGAGCGCGGTGACCGCATGAGCGGGATGACGGAGTCCGGCGTCAGCGTGCGGTCGGTGCGGGCCTTCGTGCGGTCACGCGGCCGGACCCGCTCCAGCGCCGGCGATCGGTATGTCACGGCGTTCTGCGTCGCGGTGTTCCTCGCCGTGGCCGGCGAGCCGCTCTCCGACGTGCTGGCGGGGCTGGCCGGGCCCGGAGATCCCGCCCGGATGGGGGCCGGGGTCGCGTTGATCGCGCTGGCGGTGGCCGCGCTCCTGGGCACGGCGCGGGCGGTGGGGCCGGTGATGTTGCCGGGTCCGGACGCGTCCTGGTTGTTGCTCTCGCCGCTCGACCGGCGGCACCTGCTGGGACGTACCGGACGGGCGCTCCTCATGGCGTCGGTCGTCGCGGGGGCGGTGCTCGGGCTGGGCATGCTGGCGGTGCTGGGCGCGCCCGACCAGCTCGTGTGGCGGTTGCTCGGCGCGCTGACGCTGGGCGTTTTCGCGAGCGTGGGCGGGATGGCGCTGGCGGTGCTGGCGCAGGCGTCCCAGTCGTGGCAGGTCTGGCTGACCGCTGCGATGGTGGCGCTGTTGGTGCTGGCGGTGGTGGCCGTCAGCGGGCAACTCCGCACCGTGCCGGCCATCGCCGCCGGTGCGCCCCTCCAGGCGGTGGCCGCCGCGGCCGCCGGCGCCGCCGTGATCTCGGGCCTGCTCGTACGCCAGGCGTGGGCGGCGCTCGGCAGGATCCCCGCCCGCGCCGTCATGGCGGCCTCGACCCGGGCGGGACACGTGGCGAGCGCGGCCGTCGGCGTGGACCCTGGTGCGTTCACCTGGATCGCCGAGGACAACTACTGGCGAGCCAGGAAGCTCGGCTCGAGGCGGTGGCCGTCACTGCCCGCGCCTTTCGCGCTGGCCTGGCAGGACTGGCGCCGCCTGGCCCGGAGACGGGGCAGACTGGCCGCCATCCTGGCCACCGCCGCGATGCCCGCCGTCCTCGCCCAGGCAGGTTTCGCCCCAGCGGCGCTCGGAGCGGCCGTCCTGGCGGGCGGGCTCGCGGTGGCGGCGTCCAGCGTGTCCGGCACGCGCCGGGACGGCGACAACCCGGCACTGGCCCGGCTCCTCGGCGTCGGCCGCCGCCGGGCCTTGGCAGCCCGCGCGGCGCTACCGGCCCTGCTGAGCGGCGCATGGACGGCCCTGGCCCTGGCCGCCCTGTCCCTGACCGCCACGGCGATGGCCCCCGGGGCGGCCGGCGCCGTCGTGAGCGATGCGGTGGCGGACGTCGATGTGTGGTGGTTGTTCGGACCGCTGGCGGCTCCCGCGCTGGCCGCTGGAGCCTTGCGGATGGCCCGGCGGAGTCCGGTCGATCACTCGCTTCCCGTCATCGAGACCGCGGGTGGCGCGATCCCGCTCGGCCCGGTGTTGTGGGCGGCCACAGGCGTGGACGTGGCGGTGGCCGGGTGCCTGCCCGCCCTGATCGCGCTGGCGTTTCCGACACCCGAGCCCGGCGCGTTGCTGGCGGCCCAAGCGGTGGCCGGCGCGGCGGTGCTGGTGGGTTACGTGTGGCGAACGGGGCGCTGAAGGCCCGCCCGGCCGACGCACCCATCGAAACCCGGCACAGGCGCCGTACGTCAAACCCGGTCAGGCGACGTACACGTCGCTCGGCACTCCCCCGTACGGGATCGTGCGGTCCCTCCGCATGCCGGCACGCTCCGCCACCCTCCGTGACGGCGCGTTGGTGTCGCGGATCACCGCCACCACCGTCCCGAGCCCTTTGCCGACCCGCAGCGCCGCCTCGGCCAGCTCCAGCGCGTACCCATGCCCCCAAGCCGACGGCCGGAATCGGTAGTAAAGGTTCAACACCTCGTCCCCGTCCACGAGGGCGCGGCGCAGCCCGCCGAAGCCGATCACCTCCGGCTCCCCCAGCAGCCGCGCCGCCCAGTACCCGAGCCCGCGCTCGTCCCAGTCGGCCAGCCAGAGATCCAGCATGGCCCGGCTGGACTCCAGATCAGGAGACGGACCGGAGGGGTTGTACACGCTCGTACGCGGATCGCAGTGAAGCTCGTGCACGGCCGGCAGGTCGTCGGCTGTGACGCGAGATAGCAGCATCCGCGCCGTTTGCACCACTTCCATGCTTTCAGGGTAGCCGTGGCGATCGAGAGGCAATCGCTGCCGCTCGATGGGCGATGACGGCCCCGCTGAACGTTACTTCTTGGCCTTGTCGACGCTGGAGTCGGTGGACAGCGCGGCGACGAAGGCCTCCTGGGGCACCTCGACCCGGCCGACCATCTTCATCCGCTTCTTGCCTTCCTTCTGCTTCTCCAGCAGCTTGCGCTTACGGGAGATGTCACCGCCGTAGCACTTGGCGAGGACGTCCTTGCGGATGGCGCGGATGTTCTCGCGGGCGATGACCCTGGCCCCGATGGCGGCCTGGATCGGCACCTCGAACTGCTGCCGCGGGATCAGCTCGCGCAGCTTCTTCGCCATGTCCACGCCGTAGGTGTAGGCCTTGTCCTTGTGCACGATCGCGCTGAAGGCGTCGACGGGCTCGCCCTGCAGCAGGATGTCGACCTTGACCAGGTCGGCCTCCTGCTCCCCCGCCGGCTCGTAGTCGAGCGAGGCGTAACCCCGGGTGCGCGACTTGAGCTGGTCGAAGAAGTCGAAGATGATCTCGCCGAGCGGCAGCGTGTAGCGGATCTCGACCCGGTCCTCCGACAGGTAGTCCATGCCGAGCAGCTGCCCGCGCCGCCCCTGGCAGATCTCCATGATCGCGCCGATGAACTCGGCGGGCGCCAGGATCGTGGACTTGGTGACCGGCTCGAAGACCTGCGCGATCTTGCCGCCCGTCGGGAACTCCGACGGGTTGGTGACCGTGAGCTCCTTGCCGTCCTCCATGACCACGCGGTAGACCACGTTGGGCGCGGTCGAGATCAGCGACAGCCCGAACTCGCGCTCCAGCCGCTCACGCACGATCTCCATGTGCAGCAGCCCGAGGAAGCCGACACGGAAGCCGAACCCGAGCGCGGCCGAGGTCTCCGGCTCGTAGACGAGCGCGGCGTCGTTGAGCTGGAGCTTGTCGAGCGCCTCGCGCAGCTCGGGATATTCGTCGCCGTCGATCGGATAGAGCCCGGAGAACACCATCGGCTTCGGGTGCTCGTAACCGGCCAGCATCTCACCGGCCGGCTTGGCCGCCGAGGTGACGGTGTCACCGACCCGCGACTGGCGCACGTCCTTCACGCCGGTGATGAGGTAGCCCACCTCGCCGACACCGAGGCCCCGCTCGGAGACCTTGGGCTCGGGCGAGATGACGCCGATCTCCAGCGTCTCGTGGGTGGCCATGGTGGACATCATGAGGATGCGCTCGCGCTTGCCGAGGTGCCCGTCGATGACCCGGACGTAGGTCACCACGCCTCGGTAGGTGTCGTAGACCGAGTCGAAGATCAGCGCCCGGGCGGCCGTGTCGGCGTTGCCGACCGGCCCGGGGACCGTCTGGACCACGTGATCGAGCAGCTCGCGCACGCCCTCGCCGGTCTTGCCGGAGACTCTGAGCACGTCGGACGGGTCGCAGCCGATCAGCCCGGCCAGCTCCTCGGCGAACTTCTCCGGCTGCGCCGCGGGCAGGTCGATCTTGTTGAGGACCGGGATGATGTGCAGGTCGGCGTTCATGGCCAGATAGAGGTTGGCCAGCGTCTGCGCCTCGATGCCCTGAGCCGCGTCGACCAGCAGGATCGCGCCCTCGCACGCCTGCAGGGAACGGGACACCTCGTAGGTGAAGTCCACGTGCCCCGGAGTGTCGATCATGTTGAGCACGTGGCCGTCCCACGGCAGCCGCACGGCCTGCGACTTGATCGTGATGCCGCGCTCCCGCTCGATGTCCATCCTGTCGAGGTATTGCGCGCGCATGGAGCGGTCGTCGACCACGCCGGTGATCTGCAGCATCCGGTCGGCAAGCGTCGACTTGCCATGGTCGATATGCGCGATGATGCAGAAGTTGCGGATCAACGCGGGGTCGGTCTGGCCAGGCTGAGTGCGCACCGAAGTCCGTTTCGACAAGGTTGAGGGCAAGCAGTCTTCTATGGTGACATGCCCGGGTGATTGCCCGAACCGTCATCCGCCGCGGCCTACGCCTGCTCGCGCTAGCCGTGGCCGTCGTGGTCGCGCTGGCCGGCCTCCTCGCCGCCGCGCTCCGCGTCCAGTTTACCGGTGCCCCGGCGGCATGGGCGAAGAGCACTGGCAACGACGCCCTCTGGCTGGGCCACATGTGGGTGGACGGCCGCCGCACGGAGCCTGATGTCGAACAGTTGGCGGTACGGCTGCGCGCCACCGGCGTCAAGGATGTGTACGTCCACTCTGGCCCTTTCGAATGGGACGGCACCCTAAAACCCTCTAAATACCCCAACGCCGGAAATTTCGTGAAATGGATGCGTAAGCACCTTCCAGCCGTCCGCGTCTCCGCCTGGCTCGGCCAGGCCGTCAAGAACGGCCTCGACCTCGATGACCCCAAGTCCCGCCAGAACGTCCTGGCCGGCGTCGCCGCCATCATGAAACAGGGCTACGACGGCATCCACTACAACTTCGAGCCCATCGGCGACGACGACACCGAGTTCCTCGACCTGCTGGAGCGCACCAGGCAGCACACGAAGCTCCTGTCCACGTCGGTCCCGCAGCTCGAGCCGTACCCCGGGATGCGCCTGACCGCCAGAGCGATCCTGAGCCACGACAAATTCTGGTCCCACGGCTACTTCCAGCAGGTCGTGAGCCGCGTCGACCAGGTCGCCATCATGACCTACGACTCCTTCACCCCTCTTCAGTCCCTCTACGGCGGCTACGTGGCCCGCCAGGCCGAGCTGGCTCTGGACCTGGTCCCCGACGACAAGCTGGTGCTCATCGGCGCCCCGGCCTATCACGATCACGGGCTTGCCTGGGCCGACGCGGCCGAGAGCGTCGCGATGGCCGCCGAGGGCGCTAGGCTGGCGCTGTCCGAGTACGGCCGCCGCGAGCGCTTCGGCCTCGCCCTCTACGTGGACTTCGCCGCCACGGAAGAGGACTGGCGAGAGTACATGACACGCTGGCGTTGATTTGAGCAGCCCCCCAGGTTATTGGTATCCTGTTCAACTGCGTGTGGCGCGCCCTCTCTCGAGCCCGCGCGCCCCATCCATCACCCAGACCTTCACCGAGGCTTCTTCGTGGCGAACATCAAGTCCCAGATCAAGCGCAACAAGCAGAACGAGAAGGCTCGTCTGCGCAACAAGGCGGTCAAGTCGTCTCTGAAGACGGCCGTCCGCAAGTTCCGCGAGGCCGCCGAGCAGGGCGACGTCGCGCAGGCCGCGGCGCTGCAGAAGGCCGCCGCCCGTCAGCTCGACAAGGCCGTCAGCAAGGGCGTCATTCACAAGAACCAGGCCGCCAACCGCAAGTCGGCGATCGCCAAGCAGGCCGCGGCGCTGGCCGCCAAGTAAGACCTGACAGAGAAACGCCGCACCCGCGTACGGGTGCGGCGTTCTTGTTTTGTGTGCGTCTTTGTCACAGTTTCGATATCACATGGGCATACCGGCTGCGTCACCGTTGCGGTGATCGCCTTTCGGCCCTGACCGCGGCACCCGTTGAATGGGACGCATGCGGGGGCCATTGATCGTCAAAAGGGCGTTCAGCGAGCCGTTGCTCCTTCTGGCCGCGTTCGGGTCGATCCTGCTGGCGACCACCACGCTGGTCGCGCTGACCATGTACGCCTCGTCCATCGCCGACGCCGGTGTCCGCCGGACCATGGAGACGGCCTCGTACCGGCAGACGGCCGCCACCATCAGAGCCCAGGTCACCGCAGAGACCTTTCCCGCGTACGACCGGGCGGTGCGCGACGAGCTCGCCCGGGCGTACGGCGCGGTCCCGGCCATCACGACCAGCTTCCGCTCCGACTCGTACGTCATGCCGGGCCAGGACGGCAAGGAACGGCCCGAGCTGCTCAGATTCGGCAGCTACGACGGGCTCGACCGGCATGCCGAGCTGATCTCCGGCAGCTGGCCGCACGACGGCGGTTCGACGATCGAGGCGGCGATCTCACTGCCGGTGTCCTCGGCCACCGGATTCGAGGTCGGCAAGGAGATCGTCACGAAGGGCCGGCTCGACCCGCGCCCGGTCACGGTCCGCATCGTCGGCGTCTTCCAGCTCCGCGACTCGTCGGGCGAGCGCTGGGCGGGCGAGCAGTTGCTGAGCAGGGGCGTCGAGCGCGGCGACTTCACCACCTACGGGCCGCTGATGGTGGCGCGGGAGACGTTCGTGGCGCGCTTCGCGACCAGCGTCCGGACCATCTGGACGGCGGAGCCCGACCTCAGCGCGCTGACGCCCGAGCGGCTGCGCCCATTGGCGGACGCGGTGGGCCAGGTGGGCGAGCGGCTGACGGCCGCCGGGTGTGTGAGCTGCGTGGTCACCAGCCGGCTGCCGGAAGTCCTCACCCAGCTCGATACCGCGTCCCTGGTGGCCCGCTCCACCATGCTGATCCCGGTGCTGCAGCTGCTGTTGCTGGCCGCGTACGCGCTGATGCTCACCGCGCGGCTGCTGGCCGACCACCGCCGCATGGAGGTGGCGCTGCTGCGCTCGCGTGGCGCGGGCACGATCCGACTGGCCGCGCTGGCCTGGGGCGAGGCGCTGCTGGTGGCGCTGCCGTGCGCGGTCATCGCTCCGTTCCTCGGTCCGCTGCTGCTCTCGCTGGTCAACCAGCTGTCTTGGATCAGGGCCACGGGGGTGCGCCTGGCGCCGTCGGCCGATCTCGGCACGTTCCTCGTGTCGTTCGGCGTGGCTCTGGCCTCGGCCGTGCTGCTGATGCTGCCGGCCCTGGCGGGCGCGCGGCGCACGTACGTGGAGGAGCTGTCGGCGCGCGGCCGCGGCGGCGTGCGCGGGCTGATCGAGCGGGCGGGCGCCGACCTGGGCCTGCTCGCGGTCGCCGCGCTGGCGATCTGGCAACTGCAGCGCTACGGCGCGCCGGTCACCGCGACGGCGGCGGGCGGGCTCGGCATCGACCCGCTCATCATCTCCGGCCCCGCGCTGGCGTTGCTCGCGGGCGGCATGCTCGGGCTGCGGCTGGTGCCGCGTGTGTCGAGGCTGGCCGAGCGGCTGACCGCCCGGCGGCCCTCGCTCGCTCCGGCGCTGGGAGCGTGGCAGGTCAGCAGGCGGCCGCTCAGGTACGGCGGTCCCGCGCTGCTGCTCACCATGGCGATCGCGATCGGCATCCTCTCCATGACCACCGCCGCCACCTGGCGGGCCTCGCAGCTGGACCAGGCCCGCCACCAGGCGGGGGCGGACCTGCGGCTGTCGGGACCGCCGGACGGGATAGAGCTGGGCTCGCTCGGGCGGGGCACGGCGTTCAGCACGCTGCCCGGCGTCACCGCGATCTCTCCCGTCTTTCGCGGGCAGAGTGAGGTGAGCGGCGAGACGGCGCTGATGCTCGGGCTCGACGCGGCCGAACTGGGCGACCTGTTCCGGCTGCGTCCTGACCTTTCAGCGCAGACGGTCGCGGAGATGTCCCGGTCCCTGGCCGGGCACCAGGCGGGCAAGCTGGACCTTCCCGGACGACCTCGCACGCTCACCGTGAGGGTCGAGGCGGACGCCGAGGTGCCGGTGCGGCTGGTGCTGTCCGACGCGCTGGGCGTCTGGCGGGACCTGTCGCTCGGCGTGCTGCGGAGTGGCGAGAACCGGATCGACCTCGACCTGCGGTCGCTGGGCGGACAGTCCGGGAAGATCACCTACCCGCTGTCGCTGCGCGGCCTCGTCGCCGGCACTCCGGCAACGCTGAGGCTGGACGGCCTGAGCGTGGACGGCCGGGACGTGGCGGTGCCCCCGCCCTCCGGCACTCTGCCCAACGTGCCCGAGTCCGGCACACTGCCCAACGTGCCCGAGTCCGGCACACTGCCCAACGTGCCCGAGTCCGGCACACTGCCCAACGTGCCCGAGTCCGGCACACTGCCCAACGTGCCCGAGTCCGGCACACTGCCCGGCGTGCTCGCCTTCGGGCCGCTGCGGGAGCTCGGGCCGCTGCCGGTGGTGCTCACCGCCGACCTGGCCGCCACGCTCAAGCTGGGGACCGGGCAGAGCGGGCGGATCAGCATCGCCGGCCGCGTCCTGCCGATCAAGGTGGTGGGTGTCGTGGCGAGCATGCCGACCGCCGCGGCCGGGCAGAAGGCCGTGCTCGCCGACTTGGAGTCGCTGCAGGCTCACGAGCTGGCCGCGGCGCAGTTGCCCAGGCCCGTCACCGAATGGTGGCTCGCCGCCGCCGACACCGCGCCGGCGCGAGCGGCGCTTCGCGGGAGCCCCGAATGGGACGTGACCGTGGTCGACCGGCGCGAGCTGGCCGCCACGCTGCAGGACGACCCGCTGGCCAGCGGGCTGCAAGGGGCACTGATGCTGGGGTTCGCCGCGGCTCTGGGGTTCGCGACGCTCGGATTCCTGGTGAACGCGGCGGTCGCGGCGCGGGAGCGGAGGGCGGAGTTCGCCGTCCTGCGGGCGCTCGGGACCAGTTCCCGGCAGGTGCTCGGCCTGCTTGCCGTGGAACAGGCGTTCGTCATCGGGCTGTCGCTGGCGGCCGGCACCGGGCTCGCCGTGGCCGTCGGAACGCTGGTGGTGCCGCACATCGTGCTGACCGGGCAGGCGTCGGCGGTGACGCCGGGCGTGCTGCTCGACATTCCATGGGCGGCCACGGCCGCGATGCTGGTGCTGATGGCCGGGGTGCTGATCACGATCGTCGCCGGGCTGGCACGACACCTGCGGCGCGGGCAAGTCTTGGAGGACGCGTGAGGTTCCCGCTGCCGGTCCGGGCGCACGCGGGCACGCTGGCCGTACTCGTCGCGCTGACGGCGGTCGCCTGCCTGCTCGTCGCCGGGCTGCCCCGGGCGACGCAGGCGTCGTTCGACGAGGCGCTGCGCCGGGCGCTGACCACCGCGCCCGCCGTGCAGACCGATCTGACGGTGGCCTCGGAGCCCGTCGAGGATCTGCGCGAACGCGCCCAGTTCGAATCCCTCTACCGTCATTGGCAGCACTCCGTCCCCGCGGCGCTGCGGCCGCTGATCACGCCCGACGGTCACATGAGCGCCAAGACCAGCCGCACGCCCGTCACCGGGACCGGCGGGGGGACCTACATCAACCTCGGCTGGCTCTCGGACGCCGACCGGCGGGTGGATTGGGTGCAGGGCCGGATGCCCGGCCCGACGTCCACGACGCGCCACGAGGGCGAGACGATCCCCCTCATCGAGGTGGGCGTCGTGGACGAGGCCGTGCGTGAGATGGGCCTCGGCGTCGGCCAGATCAAGATGTTGGGCGAGAGCGACTACGTCGCCGTGAAGATCGTCGGCATCTTCAAGGCCAAGAACCCGGGCGACCGCTACTGGAGCCACGACCTCGACATCCTGCACGTCTCCAAGCAGCGGCCGCCGGGCGGGATGGACGAGGAGCTCCACCTCACGACGCTGATGTCCGACGCGGGACTGACCGCGCTCAGCGGCGCGGCCCGCCACCTGACGTACCGTTGGGTCCTTCCCCTCGACGGGCGGGCCGCGAGTGCGCTGGACGTCCCGGACCTCGACGCGGCGGTCGCCGAGCTGGGGCGGCTGGTGAAGGTCCAGGAGGTGAGCAACAACCCGCACCGCCTGGACACCGGGCTGCCCAAGCTGCTCGACGACTTCAGCGCGGCGCTGGCCGCCGCGCAGACGGTGCTCTACCTGGCGCTCGGAGGTCTGCTCACGGTCGCGCTCGGCGTGATCGTGCTGGGTGTGCGGTTGCTGACCGACCGGATGGAGCACACGTTCGCGCTGGCGCGGGCACGGGGTGGATCGCTGCGGCAGGTGGCGGGCGCCGGGGCGGCCATGACCGCGCTCGCCGTGGCGCCCGCGGCCCTGGCCGGGTACGCCCTGTCCTTCCTGGTGCCCGGGCCGGTGCTCGCCGTCGTGCACGTGGGTCCGGCGGTCGTGGTGGTCACGGCGGTGGCGTTCGCGGCGGTGCGGGTGTCGGTCGCGCACCGCACGCCGCTGCACGAGCGGCGCGACGACGTGGCCGACGCCCGGCCTTCTGTCCGCCGGGTCACGCTGGAGGTGCTGGTCGTGGGGCTGGCGCTGGTGGGGGCGTACCTGCTGCGGGCGCGCGGGCTGTCCCAGGACCCGCTTCTGCTGTTCGTGCCGGTCGCGCTGACGCTCGCGGCCGCGCTGATCACGTTGCGGTGCTACCCGTACCCGCTGCGACTGCTCGTCCGGCTGGCCGCACGGGGCCGTGCCGCCGTGCCGTTCCTGGGGCTCACCAGGGCGGCCAGGGCACGCTCGGCCAGCGGGCTGCCGGTGCTGGTCCTGCTGCCGGCGCTGGCGGTGTCCGTGTTCGCGACGATGATCTCCAACGAGATCGCGAGCACGCAGGTACGGGCGTCCTGGCAGCAGGTAGGCGCGCCGATCAAGGTGACGTCGGTCGGGGAGATTCCCGCCTCCGTCATCGAGAAGGTGCGCGCGACGGACGGCGTGGAGCAGGTGGTGATGGCGCAGACGGGGCAAGTGCAGCTCGCGGACGCCCCCGAGTACGCCGCGGCCATCGCGGTGGACGTGGCGCAGTGGCGGCGGCTCATCGCAGGCACACCCATCAGTGTGCCGCCGCTGTCCGGCGGCACCTCCGCGCTGGTCTCGCCCGCGCTAAAGGGGAGAGGCGCGTTCGAGATCGGGTGGTTGTCGCGGCCGCGGGTGACCCCTCAGGGTGTGATCGACTCGGTCCCCGGGTTCTGGTCCAGCGGGAAGTTCCTCGTCATGCCCATGACCGTGCTGCCACGGCCCCAGGCGAACACGTTGCTGATCAAGGGCGACGTCTCGCGAGCCGAGCTGGCGCGGCTGGTCCCGGCGGCGACCGTGGATTCGCAGAAGCGGGCGCTGGCCGCCATCCGGGAAGATCCGCTCACCGGCATCGTCCGCTCCACGCTGGTCGTGGTGACGGTGGCGCTGGGGCTGTACGCGCTGGTGGCCGTCGTCCTGTCGCTGCTCGTGGGGGCCGCGGAGCGAGCCAGGGCGGTGTCGTTCCTGCGTACACTCGGGCTGTCGGATCGGCAGGCGCGGCGGCTGACCGTGCTGGAGGTGCTTCCGATGGTCCTCGTCACCGCGCTGGTGGGGCTCGGGCTGGGGCTTGGGTTGCCGATCGCGCTCGGGCCCGGTGTCGACCTGTCCGCGTACGCCGGAGATCTGCAGGTCAGCGGCTACTCGCCTGATCTGGTCATGGCCGGGGTGCTGGCGGGCGGGCTGGCCGTGGCCGCGGCGCTCGGCGCGTACGCCCACACCGCACTCGGCCGTCACCGCGACCTCGGTGCGGTCCTCCGCGTGGGAGACCAGTCATGACCCGGACGAACAACCCGAGAGGGGATTTGTCGTGAACCCAACTCTTTCGGAGCTGGAAGCCCGGGCGACCGACGCACGCAATAAGGCCGCGTTCGGCGGCGACGCGCACATCGTGTGCGACAACCTCGTCCGCATTTACAAGACCGAGGGCGTCGAGGTCGTCGCGTTGCAGGGCCTGGACCTCGTGATCGACAAGGGCGAGCTGGTCGCCATCGTCGGCGCGTCGGGATCGGGCAAGTCGACGCTGCTGAACGTGCTGTCCGGGCTGGACGTGCCGACGGCCGGGGTGGCCAGGGTCGGGGGCATGGACCTGCTGTCGATGACCCCCCGAGACCGCCTGCGGTACCGGCGTTCCGTCGTCGGTTTCATCTGGCAGCAGACGGCGCGCAACCTCCTGCCCTACCTGAACGCCCGGGAGAACGTCGAGCTGCCGATGAAGCTGGCCGGCGCCACGAGGAAGGGCCGGGCCATGGAGCTGTTGGAGCTGCTGGGCGTGGCCTCCTGCGCCACCCGGAAAGTCTCCGACATGTCGGGCGGCGAGCAGCAGCGTGTCGCCATCGCCGTCGCCATCGCCAACTCCCCGCAGCTCGTCCTCGCCGACGAGCCGACGGGCGAGCTGGACAGCGAGACATCGGAGCAGGTCTTCGCCGCGCTGCGGACGGCCAACAGGGAGCTGGGCGTGACCGTGGTCATCGTGACGCACGATCCGCTGGTGTCGGAGCAGGTGGACCGGACCGTGGGCATCCGCGACGGGCGTACCAGCAGCGAGACGTTGCGGCGCGAGAGCGCCGAGGGGCAGATCATCGCCGAGGAGTACGCCGTGCTCGACCGCGTGGGGCGACTGCAGCTCCCGCGCGACTTCATGAGCGCGCTCAACATGGAGCGCCGCGTGCGCCTGGAGCTCGAATCCGACCACATCGGCGTCTGGCCGTCCCGAGAGGAGCCGTCAAGTGACTGATTCGCCCCTGGTCGTGGTGGAGGGGCTGCGCAAGGTCTATGGCACCGGCCCGAAGGAGGTCGTGGCGCTGCGCGACGTCTCGTTCTCGATCTTTCCTGGGGAACTGATCGCGGTCAGGGGCCGCTCCGGCTCGGGCAAGACCACGCTCCTCAACCAGATCGGCGGCCTGGACCGCCCGGACGCGGGCCGGGTCACCGTGGCGGGACGCGACGTCACGGCGATGTCGGAGGAGGCGCTGCTGGAGCTGCGCAGGGACGTGGTGGGTTTCGTGTTCCAGTCGTTCGGCCTGATCCCCGTCCTGTCGGCCGCCGAGAACGTGGGGGTCCCGATGCGGCTCGTACGGCTGCCGGCGGAGGAACGCGAGGCCCGCGTCCGCATGCTGCTCGCCCTGGTGGGGCTGGAACAGCACGCCAACCAGCGGCCGTACGAGCTGTCGGGCGGGCAGCGGCAGCGGGTGGCGATCGCCAGGTCGCTGGCGAACCGGCCGCGCCTGCTCGTGGCCGACGAGCCCACGGGGCAGCTGGACTCGCAGACCGGGCGGCAGATCATGGAGCTGCTGCGTGCCCTCGTACGGAGCGAGGGCGTCACAGCCCTGGTCACCACGCACGATCCTAGCTTGATCACGCTGGCCGACCGCGTACTGGAGATCAGTGACGGCGTCGTCCACGAGGCGGCGCTGGCCTGACCTCTAGGCCCTTGCGCTCGGACGCCACCTGGACGTCGAGAACGGGCACCGTCGCCCGCTGATCAACCAGCGCGGCCGGCTCCGTTGAGGCCCGGTGGGGCATTGACGCCGGCAGCGAGGGCACGTAGGGCGTTGGTGGTGAAGTCGTCGAGCGGATAGAACAACTCGATCGCCAGCTCCGAGAGTGTCACGTCGGCCGGAGCGCCGAACCTGGCCATGGTGTCCCGTTCTGGCGTGGCCATGCTCGGCGGGGCCGCCGCCCTAGGCCTGATCGCCGGCTATCCCCGCATTCCCGTGCGATACGTCGTGCTGGTCATCGCGGGCAACACGCTGTCGTGCGCCGCACTCGCGCTCCTGATGGTCGCGCGAGTGATGCCGCTCACCGGATTCGGGATGGAGTTCACGCTGGCCGGGGCGGTGGTGGTCGCGGTGTACGCCGGGCTCGAGTTCCTCGGGCTGCGGCGTGCCAGGACGGAGCGAACCCCGTGACCGATGCCGGCGTCATCGACGACTACGTGGCTCGCCTGAGCCACGCACTGCAGGGTCCGCGACAGCCCAAGCGCGATCTCCTCGCCGAGGCCCGCGACGGCCTGCTCGACGCGGCGCTCGCCTGGAAACGAAGCGGTCTCGAGCGGCTGGAGGCGGAGCTGGCGGTCGTTCGGGAGTGCGGCCCGGTGGAGGAGATCGCGGCCGGCTTCCAACAGGAGTTGTCCGCCGGCACTGCCGCGAGCCTTACCTTCCCGTGCGGCTGGCCACGATGACCTGCACCGTATGCTCCAGCGCGTACGCCGGATCCGCTCCCCCGCCCTTGACCTGCTCGTCCGCCTCGGCCACCGCCTGAATGGCCCGCGACAACCCGTCCGGCCCCCACCCGTTCAGCTGCCGCCTCACCCGATCCACCTTCCACGGCGGCATCCCGACATGGCCGGCCAGCTGCCCACCGCGGAGGTTACGCGGCGCACTCCCCACCTTGGCCAACGACCGCAACCCACCGGCCAGCGCACTCACCAGCAACACAGGAGCAACCCCGGTGCCGAGCGCCCACCGCAATTGCTCCAGGGCGTCGCCCAGCCGCCCCTCGATCGCCGAGTCGGCGACATTGAACCCGGTGACCTCGGCCCGCCCCTTGTGATAGCGCGCCACGGCCGCCGCACTGATCGTCTTGTCCTCGGTGTCGAACGCCAGCTGGCTGCACGCCGCCGCCAGCTCCCGCAGATCGTTGCCGACCGCGTCGAGCAACGCCTGGACGGCATCCCCCGAAACGTTTCTTCCCGCCCGTTTGAACTCCCCTTTGATGAAGTCCAGCCGCTACCCCGCCTTGGTGACCTTGTTGATCGTGATCACCGCGGCCCCGGCCTTCTTCACGCCGTCGACCAGCGCTTTGCCCTTCACCCCGCCCGGGTGCGCCAGCACGAGCACGGTGTCGTCCGACGGCTGCTTGGCATAGGTCACGATCTCGTTGATGACGTCCTTGGGCAGATCCTGCGCCGACCGGATCACCACCACGGACCGATCGCCGAACAACGACGGCGAGGTCAACTGCGTCAGCTCCCCCGGCGTCACCTTGCTGCCCATGAGGTCGTGCACCTCGACGCCCGAATCCGCGGCCCGCGCCGCCGCCACGACGCCGCTCACGGCCCGCTCGGCCAGCAACTCCTCGTCGCCGAGGACCAAGGTCACAGGTGCTGGATCGCTTCCCGCCATGCCTGGCAGCATGCCATGCCCCACCGACAACCTGGTACTCGGCGACGAGGAGTCGCGGTGGTCAGGAGGCAGCACGTCGACGCTCGGCCGGCACGGCCTCGATCTCGCCCTCCGGACTCCCAGGAGCCGACCCACGTGCACGCCGGCGCCGCGGGCCGCAAGCCCGAGACCACGGATCCCCCAGCGCGCCTGGGCGAATGCTCAGGAGATCCCGGTATGGGCCCATGGGCGACGCGGAGATCTCCGAAGCGCCCAACCATGGGCGCACCGGATGGGCGTACGCCACGTGGCCCACGCTACCCCCGACGCCGGGCAAGGTCGCCGCATGGCCCACGCTGCCCCCGACGCCGGGCAAGGTCGCCGCGTGGCACACGCTGCCCCTGACGCCGGGCAAGGTCACGGTCGTCATGAGCGGCGCCTCGACGGTCACCGGGCCTGTCCGGAACGGCCTCCCCGGCGGCGCGGATAATCGGTTGCCTTGGCCGGATGCCGGTGACATGGTCTTCGCCATGCCTGCCTTCTTCGCACACAATGGAACCAACCTCGCCTACCACGTGTTCGGAGCAGGCACCCCGGTGATCTGCCTGCCGGGCGGGCCGATGCAGGACTCCGTTTACCTGGGTGAACTCGGCGGCCTGTCGGCTCATCGGCAGTTGATCATGCTGGATCCACGTGGCACCGGGCAGTCCGCGGCACCGGAGGACACCGGCTCCTATCGTTGTGATCGGCAGGTCGACGATGTCGAGGCGCTGCGAGAGCACCTCGGTCTTGATCGGCTTGACCTGCTCGGGCACTCCGCCGGCACGAACCTCGCGGTGCTCTATGCCGCCCGGCATCCGGAACGTGTCGGCAAGCTGGCTCTGATCACTCCGAGCCCGTTCGGCGTCGGCATCACGGTCACCGCGGAGTCCCGGGTGGAAATCGCACGCCTCCGCAAGGGCGAACCGTGGTTCGCAGAGGCCTTCGCGGCCCTTGAAGCCATTATGGCCGGCAAGGTCACCGACGACGGCCGGCAGGCCATCGCCCCCTTCTACTACAGCCGATGGGATGCGGCGGCACAGGCCTACCAAGCGGCCCAGGACGGCCATCAGAACCTCGAAGCCGCCGCCTCCTTCCGCGCCGAGGGCGCGTTCGACCCGGAGGCCACGCGTGCGGCACTCGCCGCGTTCAACGCGCCGGTGCTGCTGCTTGCCGGCGAGCTCGACCTGAACACACCCCCGAGCGCCGTGGCCGAGTTCGCGGGGTTGTTCCCGAAGGCGGAGTTCGTGGTTCAACCAGAAGCAGGCCACTTCCCATGGGTCGATGACGCGGACCGGTTCGTGGCGACGACCGCGACGTTCTTCGGATGAAGGTTGCCCGGCTGCGCCTTTATCATCGGGTCCATAAGGTCCGCTGCATCTGACCGACCTGCCACGACATCAGTCCGCTGCAAGGTGCTACGCGGCCACTACGGTCCGCGGGCCACCACCGCCAATCCCCCGTCGCGCTCGACAACCGCAAGGTCTCCGGATCGGTCTGTGCGGTAGGTGATCGCGCCGAGCCGCCGCAGCAGGGCGAGCGTGGACGGGGCCGGATGGCCGTAGTCGTTGCCTGCGCCCACGCTGATCAGCGCCGCTCGTACCCCGAGGGAAGCCAGAAAGGCCGGCGACTGCCGGTTGGATCCATGATGCGGGGTCTTGAGAATGTCGGCCCGTACACGAACGCGGCGCAGAAGCTCTTCCTGGGCCTCGGTCTCCAGGTCGCCACCGAGCAGTATTGATCCCGCACGCCATCGCACGTGGAGCACCACGCTGGAGTTGTTGATCGTGCTGCCCTCCCCCTGGCCGTGCATCTCGCTCATGGAGGGATCGGGAGCGAGCACGCTCAGCTCCGAAGGGCCGAACCGCCAGCGACTCCCCGGCACCGCCGTCCATTCGGGTATCCGTCGCTGTCCCAGGGTGACCGATACATGCGCGTGGGCTCTGCCCTCCGTGCGCTGCGGGCTGACGACCACCGCCCCCACGCGCCGGTTTCTGAGGACCCCCGTGAGCCCGTCCACATGATCGGCATGGGGATGGGTGAGGACGAGCAGCGGTACGTCGTCAACGCCGATCCTGCGCAGGCACCGGTCCATGACGATGGGGTCAGGCCCGGCGTCGACGACGACGCCCCGGCCCGGCCCCGCCGCGATGACCAGCCCATCCCCTTGCCCGACATCGCACATCACCATCAACCAGTCCTTGGGCGGCCACGGCCCTGCGACGGGACGTACCACCAGGACGGTCACCAGCGCGGCACCGGCGACCGTCAGCGCCGGCGCTCGCCAGACTCGATGGCGCAGGACGGGTATCGCGATCGCCACCACAAGCCCGAGCAGGGCGACCCCCAGCAGGCCACTGGGCCAGGGCAGCGTGGCGAAAGGCAGGTCGACGGCCCAGCCGGCAACCGCGATGATCCAGCCGACGGCGTACCCGGCCGGGATGACCAGGAGGCTCGCCGCATCAGGCCATAGGGGCGCCACGAGTGCGGCGCCAAAGCCGAGCAGGGTCGCCGGAGCCACCGCCGGCGTCACGAGCAGGTTGGCGAGCACGGCCACGGGCGTCAGCTGTCCCGACATCAGCACGAGCACGGGCGTCACGGCCACCTGAGCGGCCGCCGGCACGGCCACAGCCTCTGCCACCCAGCGCGGAAACCGGTACGGCCGGCCGGCGTCGCGGCCTGGGGACGCTACGGGCGGGTCGAACGTCCGTCTCACGGGCACACTGCCTTCCTCCGCACGCCTCCCTACAGGCGAGTCGCCTCCCTCCTCCTCGGCATCGGCGGATGACAGGCGGTCGCGCCAGCGTGGGGCGAGGATGAGGATGCCCGCGGTCGCCGCGACCGAGAGGGCGAAGCCGTACGAGCGAGCCAGCTCGGGTGCGAACAACATCAACAGCAGAACCGTTGCCGACAAGGCCGCGAAGCCGTCCCTCGCGCGTCCTGTACCCAGGGCTACGGCCGCCACCAGGCCCATGAGGAGGGCCCGCAGGACGCTCGGGGACGGGCGGGCCACGACGGCGAACGCGAGCATCGCGATGGCGGCGAAGCCCGCCCTCATGGGCAGGGAAAGTCCGATCAAGCGGGAGATCGCCAGGGTTGCGCCGGCGACGATGGCCAGGTTGGCTCCGCTGACCGCATGGAGGTGGTTCATCCCGGCCTCCCTGAGATCGGATGCCACTTGGGGATCCATGCGGGACACGTCCCCCACGACCAGACCGGGGAGCAGGCCTCGCTGGTCCGGGGGAAGAATGTCGGCGGCGGTGCGCAGCCCGGATCTCAGACTGCCCGCGACCGTCTGGAGCTGGGACGGTGGCGTCAGCACCCGTGGTGGGCCCCGGACCAGGAGAACGGCTGCCACCAAGTCGCCAGGGGTCGCTTTCGCCAGGCGGCCGGTGACTTCGAGGTGCTGGCTGGGGAGCAGGCCGCTCCAGTCGCGGCCGCCGGCGAAGACGGTGATGGGGACGCTGACGGCTTGTCTGCCTCCGGCGGTCTGAATGATCTCGAGCGTGGCCCGGACCACGTAACTGTCCTGGTTGAAACGTCCGCCTCCGGATGCTCTGCGTCGGGGGTCGTCGGTGAGGGCGATCCGGGCGGTGATGGATGAGCCCTTCGCCGCGAGTTCGGCCGCCGGGCCTGTGGTGAGAGCCTGGATCCGGAAGGCGACCGACGCCGAGACCGCCGCTGCGCAGATGAGTGTGGCGACGGTGACGTTGCGCCAAACCGGCGATGGCCGCACACCCGGCCGCCTGACACGTGGCCACCTTCTCGGCTCGGCCATTGGTCGCGTACGCGGCCTGGTGGCCGCGCGAGTGCGCCATGCCACCGCACAGGCGGCCAGGGCCGTGGACACCGCGACGATCATGCCTACGACGGCGGCGCACCCGAGGAGGACCAGGGCGCAGGCCCAGGCGGCCAGCGCGGGGAGTGTCAGAGGCCAGGCGTGCTTCCGCTCGTCGAGGTCCGTGTCGGTGTCCGGTGGTCCCTGATGCGGCATGTCAGACGCGCACCTTCGGCTTGATCTCGTCGAACTTGCGCGGGCCCAAACGTAACGGGTTACATCGAGACATTCCGTGACAACGGACGCCGAGAACGAAAACGCCCCAGCCTCAACGGCTGGGGCGCAAGAAAGTCCGATTACTCCGATCGAGGCACTACAAAGGTGCCTTTGCCGGAAATCGCCCGCAACAGGCCGTCATCCTTCAGCTTGTTGAGAACCTTCCGCACCGTACCTCTTGCGACGCCGAACTCCTGCTCCAGATGCGTAATCGACGGAATCGGCATCCTTGGCTTATAAACGCCCGTTTCGATACGATCGCGCAGAATGGCGTAAAGCTGCTCCCACACCGTCTCGTCCGGCGCCCACTCGACCATGCGGCAGACCGTAGGAGGGCATACCAGCGCCCGGTCTGCCGAGACCGGGCATGGCAGGGCATGACCTGGTGTGCCCTGGTCGCGCGATTGAGTACCAGTCACAGGGGTCGGAGAGTCAGTCGTCGTCCTCGTGGGCGGCCTGAAGCTTCTCGGCAGCACCCTCGAGCACGTAGCTGCCGGTGCCGGGCTCTGTCTCCACCAGGCCGGCCTCCCGCAACGCGCGGTGGACCTTCTGCGCCACGGTGTTGCTCATGGAGAACTCCTGCATGAGCTCGTGCACGGTCGGCACCCGATCGCCGGCGGCCAGCTCGCCCGTGCGGATCCGGTCACAGATGACGCGGAAGGCGTGCCGCCACTTCGATCGACTCGGATGCATGCGATCAAGAATCCGGGCTGTACCTGGGCAAACATAGGTACACCTAGACGCCCTGTAACACGCTGAGGGATGGTTTAAGACACCTTGACGTGCCAGACTGAAGCACACATAGAAATGGCCCCTGCCAGGCGGGCAAACGCCGACAGGGGCCCGATCGGACGCTGGAGGTCCGACCCATGGATCAACCCTACGAGAGCGGCGAGCCGGCGAACATGCCTGGAGCCCCTCAGGCATGCGCCCACTGCAGGAAAGAGATCGTCAAGCATCCCGGCACCGACCGGTACAGATCGACCGAACCCGGCCTGGCCGTGGATCGCATGAGATGCGAGGTCGCGCCTGACGGGCACTACCACTCCCCCACGGCGCCGGACTCTCAGGCCATGCTGCGGATACCGCCGCTCATGACACCCCACAAGCCCGAGTTCCGTACCGGAAACCCGACATGAGCGCGATCATCCCGGTCCCGTGCGACAGATGCGGCGTTCCCACTGTCACTGCGCGAGGCGTCGGCGGCGGCGTACAAATCGTGCTGGACGCTATCCCTGTCGTGGGCGGCGACTACACGTCGTGGACGGTCGGCTACGACCCCGACAACCTGCTCAGGTTGTACGCGCGGCGGCCAAAGCAGGTCTCGCCGCCCCACGACATGCCGGCCATACAGCGGGAGACCTGGGACGGGTACGCGGCAGCCAACGAGCGCGCCTGGTACGTCGAGCACCAGCACAGCCTGAGCGCCGCCGAGATCGTCGCTCGACGTGGCGCCGATGAAGTGTGACCCAGTCGGGTCCCGTTTCTTCCTGAGATGCACAGATCTCATCCCCAGGGGCAAGGATGGTCCGCCGACGAATGGCGCTCACATTCGCCTAGGAACTCCACCGCCCTCTTAACTTCGGCTATGACGCTCCCCCGGCTCTACGACACCGACGAAGTAGCCGCGATCCTCCGAGTATCCAAGAACTGGCTCTATCTGAGAGCAGGACGCTCTATACCCGTCACCCGGATCTCCCATCGGCTCCTGTGGACCGAGGAACAGATCTCATGGATCATCGAGGCCGCCGCAATCGAACCGGCCGTCGCCTTCGAACGCGTAGAGACCCGTACCCGCGCCTTGCCGATCCCTGGCCGCCGAGTCCCGGATCTGCCGCCGACCCGTACCGACGTCAGGCAGCTGAGGGCGAAACGGCGACCGCCAGCCAGGGTCAACAACCGCAACACGGCCTCTGACTCGCACTCGTCCCCGATCCCGACAGCCGACTACACCGTCAGCCGCCTCTATCGGAATCAGGACGGAGCCGGCCAGTGAGCACAACTCTCCGAGAGATCTCCCCCTATCCGGTTCGGGCCACTCTGTGTACCGAAAGACTGGAGGGCTCACATCACTTGCGCCCGTAGGACGACACGATGTCGTGCCACCACGCCTCAGGCGCTACCTCGACGGCTGCGGCTGCCAGCTTTCTGCCGGCCTCAGTGCTTACCGCTTCCAGCATCGTGTCGATCCAAGGCTGCGCCTGCTGGTTGCCCTGCGCCTGGTACTCGCGGGCCTGTAGCAGGCATTCCAGCTTGTCGGCGTCCTTGGCACACCTGGCCTCTGGCGTCGTCTTCTCCTCAAACTCGGCGACAAGTCCGCAGATGCGGTCCGCGAGGTGCCCTGGCAGCGCGGCGGTCTGATCCTTAGCCACCTGCTCGGCTGCCGCCTGGGAGATGTAACGCTTTCCTGTCGAGGGAACATCGCCGAGCCGGGTCTCTGGAAGGTCGTGGAAGAGGCAGAGAGTCGCGGTGCGTTCCGGGTCGGCACCCTCCATGACGGCGATGACATAGCCGACGATCGCAGTCCGGAAACTGTGCTCGGCCACCGACTCAGGATTTTGCACACCAGCTATCCACCATCCCTGTCGCGCTGACCTCTTGAGGTGGCCCGCCTCGTAGAGGAACGGCACGATATCGCGGGGGTCAGACATTTGGTGCTCCTAGGTGGGTCCCGCAGCCATCTTGGCCGCGAAGTGGATGTTTTCCAGTTCACGTCGGGTACGCGCAGGGAGTCCGGCGCTGACATCAAGAAGTTTGGCCGCCTGATCTCCTAACCGGCGGGCCAGCTCGTGGTCTTCCATGATGAGGGCTGGGCGTCGTTGGATGAGAGCACAGGACGCGTGAATAGACAAGGGCAGGTAGGGCACATCCGACTCGAGCCCCTCTGCGAGGTGCCGTAACAGCGTCCCGCCTTGCTGAGCTCCAAGGTCGACAGCCATGAAGTCGTCCGATCCGGCGATCCCTGTCGTCTCTTCAACCCAGTACGACCAGTAGTTGAGGTTCGCAGCCTCGCATAGATCGTCCGCCAGGTGGTTGTCGATGAAGTCATGGAGGAGCGTTGGGTCCCCTTGGCATGCTCGGGCGACCGCGATGGAGCGGAGCAGGGGCCACGCCGGCGTCCAGCCGTTTGTACGCCCCCCGTGCTGGCGGAGCTCATTGCGTTCCGTGCTCGCTAACCACTGCTCAGACTCGGGGTCCCATGCGGCCATGTAGTACACCTGACGGCGTAGCAGCATGGCGTCCGGGCTCTCCCCTTGTGTGACGTCAGCGATTCTGCGCAGGGCCTCGAAGAAGAGGCTCCGGACGTCGGGGGTAAGCGATGCCCTTGCGCTGGCGCCGAGATGCTTGCTGATCACATCTGGGGTACGGCCTGCGAGTCCCCAAGCTAAAAGGTCACTCCAGCACCGAGTGGCTACCCAGTCGCCAAGAAGCGAGTGCTCGGTGCCGTTCTCGATCGTGTTCGATATGAACAGGTCGGCATCCATTGCTGTGTCCAGGTGCTGAACAAGGTCTGCTGGAGTGCCGAGTTGGAGGAGTCTGCGGCGAAGCATCAGCAGGGTGCGGCCGGACGCGTTCATAAGAGGGCGCCGCCCCGTTTCCCATCCCTTGATGGTGTTGAGGTCGACGCCGACGAGCTCCGCGAACCGCTCTTGAGTGCCGCCGATGGCCTCGCGACAGGCCCGCAGAACGGCCCCAGCGATGACGCCCGTGGAGGACGGTGTACTCGCAGTACCTGCGATACGGGACCCTTTGCTCATCTGTGCCCGCAGCCCTTCGAAAGGTGTACTGGGGGTGTCTCCAGGCGCTGAGGCTATCTACCTAGCCTCAGCGTTATGGCCCTTGCTTTCAATCTTCCCGTCGCGGATGTCGGCCACGTATGTGCGTGTCCACCCCGACGCCTTCACAACCTCGGTAAGCCTCCCGCGCACGGGCGGCTCGCCCCGGTTCTCCGGAAAGACCTCACGAATCAAGGCGAACAGCTCGGCGCGGTCCGCGTCCATTCGGGCCTTGATCTCCCGGATCCGCTCAAGTCGCTGCTCATCAGTGAGTTCGTTCATCCACTCATTGTGGCATACATGTTGGCCCAGATTCTATGCCAACAATCTTGACTATGACCAGAAAGTTGGCATAGTCTGTGGTCATACACAAGGCGGGCGGGTCAGATGCTGCGAACACCTGAACCCGCCCTTGATCACCTCACACCTGTCGCCCAGGAGGAGAGATCCGTGTCGAAGTCTACGGGCATTCGCCCCGAGGTCCCACTACAACGCATTCCGGGAACCATCACGGTCCCAGTGGACCAGTTCCGGATGCTCTTGGAAGAGGCGTCCTTCCTCGCCGCCATGGCGGGCAGCCTCCTCGAGGCCGGAGGCGTAGAGATCGCCCCCGCCACCGTGCTGCCCGACAACGTGGCTGACTTCGCCGCCTACCAGGCTCGCCGTCAGGCGGTGTCTCGATGAAGACCCCGGCCCCCGACACGACCCGTACCCCCGCCGAGATCCAGGCCGCGACCGATGAGGTCTACAGCCGCATGGTTCACCAGCCGAAGCGCCGCGGTTTCCTGGACGGCCCGTGTGTCGAGAAGCGCGGCTGCACCTGTGCTTCCTGCGTCAAGGAGCCGCGGCGGTGAGACCGGCCCGGCTGTCGCTCCCTCCTCGCAGCGCCTCCTGCGGCAGCCGGGCCATCCCCCCTCCAACCTCAGGAGATCGAAATGGCCCAACACGTCTTCATCCTCCAGCCCATCGGCAGTGGCTGCAGCCGACCGTCGACTTACCGCTGGAAGTGCTCGTGCGGCGCCGAGGGTGCCAACCCCTACATGTCCGAGTCGGGGGCCAAACGGGGCCACGACGAGCACGCGCAGGCCGAGAGCGGCTGATGATCTGACCCTCTACTCCCCCGTCCGCGGCGGACGTGTACCGGCATCCCGCCCAAGCCACTCCGCGCGGACGGGGCTCCACACCTTCGACTCCACGAAAGGACCTCGACAGATGAAGCCCATTCCCCACCCCACCAAAGGCGGCGGACTCGTCACCTGGGTTCAGACCGAAGACGAGAACACCCGGCCCGTTGGTCAACCGCCTCTAGGGACATTCCGCTGCACCTGCGGCGCCAGTCGGGCCAACTGCTCCAACTGGGATGCAAGGGATCACGCGAACAACTGTGACCGCTCGCGTTGAGCCGAGCCCCCCATCTACTGACTCTCGATTGAACGGGACCCCGATATGGACGTGACCCAGTACCTGGACCTGCCGCCCGTTTGGGTGTGGTGGATCGTCGGCGCAGCCGTAGGGGTGGCCGCGGCCGTGTTCGGGTTGCTGCAGATCCGCCGCGTCGTCCGTGCCGTGGTGGCGGTCATGAAGCGCAACAGCTTCGAAGACAACCTCACTATCATCGCCGCCGCCATCGCCACTGGCGTGTCAGCGACCGGCATGTGGAAGTTTGCCGGCGACGTCCTGCATCTGTGGTGGCCGCTGCGGATCGTCCTGTTCGGGTTCATCGAGGTCGCGATCATCACGAGCGCCGTCCGCGCCAAGCGCAGCATGCGGGAGAACTTCAAAGCAGGCGTCGACGGGATGGCCGTCTGGGCGTTGGCCTGCCTCACCGCCGTCCTGTCCAGCCTGGACGCGGCCAGCTTTGGTGAGGCTGTGTTCCGGCTGGCAGCGCCGCTGGTCGCAGCCTGGCTGTGGGAACGCGGCATGGCCATCGAACGGCGCCGCATCCGGGGAACGTCCGGCATCAACTGGCGGCTCACCCCCGAACGCATCCTCGTACGGCTCGGCCTGGCTGAGGCAACCGACCGGACCGCCGGCGAGGTCGACGCACACCGCCGCGTCACCCGGGTCGCTCTTGCCGCGAAGAAGGTCCACCAGCTGCGCGCCGCGAAAGCCTCCGAGCGGAAGGTCCGCAAGGCCGCGGCAACGCTAGACCGGCGACTAGACCAGGCCGTAGCCCACACCGGGCTGGCCCGCGACGACCGCATGAAGTGGGCGCTGCTCGACCAGGTGTCCACTCTCGGCGGCGCCGAGCAGCTGTGCACTCTCCTGGAGACCGCGACCGGCCCGTGGGCGCTGACCGACCACCCGCTCGTCACTGGCGCCGCCAAGCACCATGAGGCCGTCCAGTTGGCCGACGCGATGCAGGAGTGGGCCGACGCACTCAATAAGCAGCGCGACCCCGAAACGTCCGCGGCGATCAAGTCGATGGCCGCCTACATCGCCCGGCTCGAAGGCCGCCCGCTCCCCCAGTTCGAAACCGCCAACGAAACCCTCCGCCAGGTTGACGATCAGGTTGATGTGCAGGTTTCACAGGCCGCCATCGACGAGCTGATCAACAGCTACCGCGAGAACCCCGACCGCGGCCCCGACGAAACACGGGATGAAACCGCCGACGAAACCCGCGCCACCGACGCTATGTGGGCCTACTGGCAGCGGATCGTCGAGGTAGAGCGGCGTATCCCCACCGGCGCCGAGCTGGCCACGGCCGGCGGGTGCTCCCCCCAGTACGGCGCGCGAAAGGCCAAGGAGTGGCTGGCCGCCATGGATGGCCGTACCCGGCGCGCTCTCCAGCCCGGAAAGAGGAACGGATCATGACCCGCTACCAGGACCCGATCTGTGGTCACATCCACCGCTTAGAGGACCTGCCGAGGTGTCCCCGCCACGGCGTCAACCACTCCCGCTCCCGCACCGGCTGCCAGCGCGTCGCCGGCCAGACCCCGTGCGGAGGCCAGTCATGAACACATTCTTCTTCGCCCTGTTGTCCGCTGTGGCCCTGGCATTGTGCGCGGCCCGTCCTGACTCACCGACCGCGAAGACGCGCCACCAGATGGCCGGCGTGCTGCGCGAGACCGGGTGGGTGCGTGTCATCGGCTGGACACTCGTGGCGATCGGCGGCGCGTTCCTGATCCCCCTGGTCACGCCGTTCCGCATCGGTCTGCACGGCGCGCTCGTCGCGATCGCTCTCGGCGCGTCATGGGTGGCTGTCCGGATCGCCTTGAAGCGGCACAACCTGCCCCGGAAGCCCGTGGAGTTGCGGTCGTGACCAACCCCGAACGCTGGCTGAGGGTGGTCCGCGACGCAGCGGACGCTCCTCCCCTCGATCCGCCAGCAGACCCGCCCCAGTCTGCGGAGGAAGACATGCCGGACAGCCGTGAGATCGCGGTCCGCGACCCCGCCGAGCTGGCGCCGCTCGAGCCGACCCGGGTTTGGTCGCCGCGGCACACCATCGACGTGGTCGTGGCACCCATATCCCGGCAGGTCGACGTCATCCGGCACGAACACGGCGGAGTCCTCCGCATCTCGGCCAAAGCCACCAAAGCCAGCGCCAAGTACGGGGTGTTGGGGCTCAGCCGAGCGGCCGGCGGCTGGTGGCGATGGGTGACAGCAGCCGACCATGAGGCGTCCATGGCGACGAAGCCCGAGCTGGTCGAGGCGGTGCGGGCCCGCCGCCGCAAGGTTTCGCTCTGGACGCTCGGGACCGGCGTCGTGGGCGATGGGGTCCTGTGGTTTTTCATGGACTGGCCCTGGTGGGGCGGCCCAGCGATCCTGCTGGCTGTCACCGCGACGGCTGGCGGGGCTGCCGAGGTCATCATTCGGCGCCGACAGGCCGTACAGGACATCACCGAGGAAGGCGCACGCGACATCGGCCGGCACCCCAGCGGCAAGGCCATCCGACAGATCTTCGTCGGAGCGAAGATCGCAAGGCGCGTCGAGCAGGTGAAGGTGATCGCTCCTGGTGTCGTGCGAGATGGCGACGCCTGGACCGTCGAAGTCGAATTGCCGGACAGCGTCACCTACAGCGAGGTCGCCAAGAAGCGCGCCAAGTTGGCCGCCGCCTCCGGCCGTGGCATCGCCCGCATGTATGTCGACCCTGTACCTGACCACGAGGGACGCTGCCGTCTGTGGTCGCCTGACCGGGACCCGCTGTCTGAACTCAAGGTGGACTGCGAGCTGAAGGGCCGTACCACCGCGGTGAACGTGTGGACGGAGCGCGTGCCACTGGGCCGCACCGTCCGCGGCCTGCCCATGGGGTTTCACATGGCCGGCCGTTCCTGGCTGGTCGGAGGAGAGCCCGAGGCCGGCAAGTCGGTGGCGTGCAACATCCTGCTGTGCTTCGCCGCTCTTGATCCGTACGTGCAGTTGTGGCTGGTGGATGGCAAGGGCGTGGATCTGCTCGACTACGAGGACCTGGCACATAGGGCTGTGCTGCGCCCGGACCCAGAGGGTGCCTACGACCTGGTGTGTGAGGTCATCGAGGTGATGGAGGAGCGCGGCGCACAGCTCAAGGCGCGGCGGGTCAAGAAGCTGACCAGGGAGTTGGCGGAGGATCTGGGCTGGTCGATGCTGCTGTTCCACATCGACGAGCTGGCATTCTTCACCACTCATGAGGAGTGGGGAAAGAAGATCACCGGTAAGTTGCGGGACCTGGTCTCTCGTGGCCGGTTCGTCGGGATCTACAACAGCTACGCAACCCAGCGCCCCAGCTCCAAGGTGGTGGACACCGACCTTCGCGACCTGCTGTCCATCCGGTTCGCACTACGCTGCCTGACGCCGGCGTCCAGCGACATGATCCTCGGCGATGGGTGGTCCTCGCGCGGCTACAACGCCCAGCTCATCGACGCCTCCCAGCGGGGCTCGGGGCTGCTGTGGGCCGAAGGCACCATGCCAGTGACCGGCCGGACGGGCTTTCTCGACGATCCGGATGTGACCCGCCTGGCCAGGACGGCTTACAAGCTCCGCAAGGCCGCGGGGACGCTGCCGGTCACCGACACCCACCCGGGCCGGCTCCTGCTGACTGCGTGCGTGGCAGCTTGCGGCGACGCGGAGAAGATCTGGACTGCCGACCTGTTGCCCCGCCTGGCACACGACCCGGCGTGGACGCACCTCGCTGACGACCCGCTGGAGTTGGCCCGCCTGCTGCGTCCGTACGGCATCGCACCCAAGGGTCAAGACATCGACGGCAACAACCGGAACGGCTACCGCCGCTCCTGGTTCGTGGAAGCACTCGACGGGCTCATACGGCGGTGATTCAGCACTCTAGAGAACCCCGTCTAGCCCGTCTAGGAACCCGTTTTCCCAGGTCAGCAGCCTCTAGTTTCCTAGGCCCACCGTCTAGTTCCTAGACCCAAAACGTCTAGTCCTAGACCCTCCCCAGAGGGGTCCCTAGACCCTCGAAACCGGCAGAAAAGGAGTACCAGTGAGCCAGGACCGAGAGTACGTGGGCTTCGTGCCCGGCGACGGATGGATGGTCACGCACCACGAGAAGGACGGCACGACGTGGCATCAGCGCGTCGTCGCGTGGGCTTTCGACAAGGCTGGCGAAGGCCACCCGATCACCTCCACTGACGACGCCGACGCCAGCGTGGTGAGCAAGGAACTGTACGGACGCATCGACGTCTGGCATCCCGACCTGGCGCCGCCGGCGTTCGACGGCATGGACGTCGCCAACCGGCCTCCGAAGAGCCAGCAGAGCTAAGCGGTAGCTGCGGAGACCTTCCCGTATTTCCCCCGGGAGGGTCCCCGGAGCACCCGCTCCCAAGATCCCGTTACAACCGATCGGAGAAACAGACATGAAACTCCCCTTCAGCCGCCGACAGTCCGTTGGCTGCCCCACATGCCACGGCGTCGGGGAGGTCGTCGTGAACAACTTCACCATGGGCAAGGGCAAGACGCTTGCGACGAAGAAGTGCCACTCCTGCAGTGGCCGCGGCACCCTCCAGCGCCGGTAGGAGGGGACATGCAGCGTTTCCTGATCCTCCTGATCCTCCTGGGCAGCTCGGCGTTCGCGCTGTCCGTGCTGTTCGTGGGCCTGATGCTCGCCCAGGACAGCCTCGCCGCCGCTCTGATCGTGATGGCGCTCTTCGCAGTCATGGCCATCGGCGTGATCGTCCTGTTCGTCCGCGAAGCGCTCCGGCCCAAGCCGATCCCGCGCACCATGCCTGAGCCGAAGGAGTCCGCCGAATGAAACCTCACCGTCAGGCGGAGTGGAGCTTCGCCAAAGGGCTGGTCGTCGTCGGCGCGATCATCGCAGGCATCGGCATGTCCGGGGCGCTCGGTGACGGCAAGACCCCACCGCCGGACCTGAGCAAGCTCGGCACGCTCTTCAAGGACGTCGGCGAGAGGCCGGCCGAGCGTGACGAGAAGCCGAAGAAGTCCGGCAAGAAGCCGACCAAGAAGGCGCTGGAGATGTGCCCTGACGACCCCTACCACTGCTGGTGGCAGTGATGCGACGAGACCACGTGAAGAAGCTGCTGGAAGCAGCCAAGGAGCTCGCCTTCTACGCCAGCCAGCCGGAGCTGTCCGACAGTCCCGCCGCGCGTCAGGCCAAGGCCCGTCTCAACGGTTTGCGCCGCAACGCGTCCGACTCCGAATGGTGCACGGCCCGAGCTGAGGATCCCGGCAATCCGGCGTGGCACTGACCGTTGCGGGTGCTCGCCACGACTTAGGGGGCCGTGGCGGGTGCCCGGAGCAGCCAGCTCCACGCATATGCGAAAGGACGACCGTCATGCGTAAGACCGAGGAACCCGTAGGCAGAGCGGCCACCAAGCGCGGCCGTGAGCGCCTCGCCCTTCAGAAGATCGCCAACGACAAAGGCTGCGACGCGACGGACCTGACGTACGAGGAGGACAAGCGGTCAGGCACCGCCAAGGTCACCAACAAGAACGGCCAGGTGGAAGGCCGCTTCTCCTGGTAGCGGACGTTGCATGTGCCCGCCCGGCTCTTCCCCGGTCGGGCGGGTGCCCGCAAGGCCAGACCCCCACAACGCAAAGGAGATCAACATGGCACGCAGAGACATCGAGCGATCGAAGCTCAACGTCAGCGATGAGAAGATGGCCCGCCTTCGCGAGAAGGCACGTAAGGCCAACCCGCGGCTTGACTCGTTCACGGACCCGGAGGCGGTGCGACACCGCCTGGCCGACCAGAAGCAGCGCAAGCAGGCCGGGTGGAGCTGATGAGGTGCCGCTTCATCGCTGCGCTGCTTCTCGCCGCTCCCCTGCTGGTGGCCTGCGCCGACCACGGCAGCACGCCGGCGGGGACGGTGGTGGATCGCAGCCGCCGCTCGGTGAGCGTACGAGAAGACGCCGGCGGCCGGGTCGTCGAGCACACCACCAGTAAGAACGTGTCCCGCCGCTGCTCGGTTGGAGAGCGGTGGCCGGACTGCGTCTGAACCCCGCACCCTTCGGGGTGTTCATATATCGGCCCCGGTCTCCTAGAGAGGCCGGGGCTGTCCTATGCCCTCGCTGCTCTCCTGAGCGCCACATACGCCGTCAGCGGGTCGACGGTCTCCCACCACGGCAGGTCCCACAGTTCGGCCAGCAGATGGTCTCGTACAGCGCCGGCCTGCCGGAGAGCCGCACGCGAGGCGTTGCCGGTCAGGAGTTCGAGGGCGAGCCGCAGCCATTCGGCGTCCGCCCGGTCGTACGCCTGCAGGGCCTTGACCGCGTCTTCTGGGATCTCCACGGCGATCTCCCGGGTGGTGCTGGTGATACGTGAGGGAGGCTACGCCGCGGATGGCGGCCCGTCATCGCCCCTCGCTGCCTTCCGCAGCGCCTGCTCGACCTTGACGGGATTGTCGCCAGCCAGCTTCTCTCGCTCGGCGCCCGCTCTTCCTGCGGGTGGAGCGGGACGTTCGGTCAGTCTTCGGGGTCGTCGCCCAGCGTGTGCCGCAGGAAGCTCGTATCCAGCTCGATCTCGCCTTGCAATCGCCAGGCTTGTCGCTCGTAAACCAGATCGCCAGTCACCGTGAGCGGAATCTTTGCGCGGTATGCCCGAATCGCCCAGTCGTGATCCTCGCCAAACAGGGTCACGTGCACGTTGCGGTCGCGCCCGCGCACGACGGCCCGGATGACGACCGTACCTGTCTCTTCCTCCCCCGCACTTTCCTCCCGGGTAAGTGACCTAACGTGACCCACAAGGGTCTCCCGATGCGAGGGCTCCTCTTGCCGGACGAGTCGCTCTTTCACGCGTGCTAGCTCGGGAAATACTTCGTGTTCCAGGTGGATCGGCTCGGTTCCGACGTCTGGCCGCGCCTCGCTGGCTGCCCACTCGAAGGAGAGATCGAGCGCACGCAGCCCTTCAGGCTGGGCCATCTCTTCCAGTGCCTCGACCAGGTTGGCGCTAAGCCCCCACGCAGCCGGATCCGCAAATGCCTCACGCGCCTGCCCGCGCGCCAGGTAGTTGGTCGTTTGCAGGCCTCGCGCCAAGGTTTGCATGACTCTGCGCTGGAACGAGGGTTCCCCCGCCATGACAGCCACTTGCGCGTCTAGATCATCCGACGAACTCTCATCTTCCAGCCGGGCCACCACAGTGAACACGAAGCTGCCACGCTTGGTGTGGCCGAGCCGGACGTCATCATCCAAGAACTCCGTGACGGCTGCGGATCGACGTCCCCTGTGCGAGTGACTCGGGTCCGCTGTGGTCGTCGCCGCTGCCTTCATCATCCGGTAGATCGATTCGATGGTGGCTTCTGCCTGGCGGATCGGGATGGTCCCATCCGGCATCGCTTGGTCGAGGCGGATGTACAGCAGGTCCGATCTAGTGGCGATGATGCGTTCATAGAGCCTGTCGGCATCCCAGTCGTTCACACGCCCGATGGCTCTCAGCGCATCATAGAAGCGCTCGGAGAAGTCGACGAAGTCGGTCGCAAGCGGAAGCATGATCCGTGCAGCCTGAGGACTGCGATCTGGCAGCCGCCAGATTTCGCGTACGTGCTCCTGCCGGGACTCCAATTCCCAATCATGGGATGCGAGGAACTGGGAGACGGCGCTGGGAGCCAAGCTGTTGACCAGCTCCAAGAGGGAGGATTCAAGGGCGGAGCGCTTCACCGATGGCCTCCATCTCCGATGTGCCTCATGATGCCAAGAAGTTGCTCTACATCAAAGAGGTTACTCGTTGGTAGGTGGACGATCTTCGAGTCCTGCGTGTCAGGGATTTCGCCCAGCTTGGATGCCCATTGCCAGTACATGCGCCCACGGAGGAGGAGCCGGTCCTTGTCCTGATCCAGCCATGGCACCCCAAGATCGGGCACTACAAGAACGCCCAGAAGAGCCGCGTTGTAACGCTTTGGGTTGGTCAGCCGACGAAACGGCCCGGCCTCCATCGGCCAGGCCATGTAGTCCTCCTTCAGGTATCGGCTCTCTTGCTCGGTGCACTTGAGTTGGAGTTCAAAGTCGGGGGCGTACCACATCTCGTACTCCGCCGACGAGGTCACCGTGATGTCGACCCCGTCGTAGTCCGTCGTGTGACTCTTGATCGAGCAGCCAGCAGCAGAAGCCACCATGTGGGTGAAGGCAAGGCTGAGCTGGTTTTTCTTCTCCGTCAACGGCAGTTCGTCGAGCGGCGCGCCCGGCAATCTATCGGTCATGACGCTCCTCTGGCCCATGCACCACCCATCCTCGTTACTTCCTCCCGTTCGTCGCTCTGGAGAAGTGGGACGTTACGCCCCCGCGACGGGTCGATGGGAAGCGTTCCTGTCGCCATCACATAAGCGGTCCCCCGTAAGTAGGCCCGAGGAGACACACAAAAGCCCCGCCCGCCTCCCGAAGGAGACGAGCGGGGCTTTCAGCATCACCCGGGGAGGGGTGGCCTACTGGTCGACGTCGCCGGAGTCATGCTCAGGTTCCACGTCCGGGTCGTCGAGGGGGATGCCGAGCAGTTCGGCGACGTTACGGGAGATGTGCGGGCCGGTGTACTCCATCGGTCCTCCAAGGGAGTTGCCCGGGTCGAGTCCCCCTCCAGTTCTCGCACCCGGGCAGGCCACAGCCTAGTACGGGCGGCGCTCCGACTGAGCGGCGTTGGGGACGACGTACGTCACTCCCAGCGCGCCGAGGACGGCCAGGGCGACGGTCACCCACTCGCCCGTCTCGATCACGCTGTCGCCCATGGCGACGGCCAGCGAGGCGGTGCCAGCGGCGGCGGCACTAACGATCGCCTTGGCGAAACTGCCTACCTTGATCATGATGTCCTCCTCAGGACCGTGCGGGCCAAGACCAGCGGAACTCGCCATCACCCTCGGTACGAGACGTGGCCCAGTACGTGTCGTTGCCGTCGAGCAGCACCTGCAGATTGCAGACGCCGTTGGACTCTGTGCCGCCGGGGAACACCCGGACGACGACGGCCGGGTAGACGTCGCCCGCCCGGGTGGTGTTGCCAACGTGCGCCTGGTGGCCGTCCGCGCCGGGCATGCCTGGCTCTTGCGGACCGACAAGGCTCCGCCGGAACGCCTCGAAGTCGGCGCGGCGCCGGTTGATTGCGGTCGCGTCCTGCTCTCCGAGCGTGTAGTGGACGATGCGGCCGATGGTCGGCATCTGAGACATGTCTGCCTCCTACGGCTTGAAGACGTAGCCGCCGTTGTGGTCCCACGAGTAGCTGGACAGCACATCGCCGTTGGCCTTGGTCACCCAGGCCGTGTCGTTGTTGTTGTTGAAGAACTGGCCGGCG